>DATEHM010000104.1:0-34484 GCA_035279545.1 bacterium
CGCATCAGCTGCTCCGCCGCGCGGGGATCGCGCCGCCGGATCGCACGGAGGATCCGCCGGTGCTCCTGGATCGCCCGCTGGGGCCCCCCGGGCACGCGCGCGGATGCGTCCCGGCTCGGCATCAGCGCATCGGTGATCACCTCGACCATCTTCAGGAGGAGGGGGTTTTTCGCGGCGTTCGCGATGGCGGTGTGAAACCGCGCGTCCCCACGAAGTCCGAGTTCCGGGGTGGGGATGCCGCGCGCCTGGCCCTCCAGCGCCGCGGAGAGCTCTCGCAGGTCCGCCGCCGTGGCGCGCTGCGCGGCAAGCGCCGCGGCGCGCGGTTCAACAATCAGGCGAACCTCCATCTGCGCCCGGGTGAGATCCCGGCCGCCGGTCAACACGGCGGCGACCGCCGACGCCCCGCCGCGTGCCGCTCGCGCGGCGAAGACCCCGCCGCCGGAGCGGATCTGGATGAGCCCCATGGAGTGGAGGACCGCGAGCGCCTGCCGGACCGAGACCCGGCTCACCCCGAACCGGCGGACGAGCTCGCGCTCAGAGGGAAGGCGGTCGCCGGGTCGCAGGGGGCCGTGCAAAATGAGCTCCTGGAGCTGCGCGACGATCGCCTCGTAGACGCGCGCCCGCTCGATCGGCCGGAGCTCGACTGGGCGGTGCGACGACTGACGCGTTGACACGGGTTTTTCACGTTCCGTATAATCGGTTGTGGACTACTGGACAGTCCAGCAGTCCTCCAGTAGCATAACGCACCCGCGGAATCCGTTCAAGGCGACAGCCTCATAAAGGGGGAATGGGTGTGCGGCAACGTTTCGCGTGCGTGGCGCTCAGCGTCGGGATGATCCTCATCGGATTGTGGTCGTCGTCTCCGGGAATGGCGACGACCCCCGGCACGCTCATCGTCGGGCTCGTCGCGGAGCCGACCTCAATGGATCCCGGGCAGCTCAACGACATCAATTCGATGCGGGTGCTGGCAAACATCTACGACACCCTCGTGCGGTTCGCGCCGGGCACATTCGAGTTGAGGCCGGGCCTGGCCACGTCGTGGACCATCTCTCCGGATGGGCTCACGTACACGTTCAAACTGCGAAAGGGCGTGACGTTTCAGGACGGGACCCCCGTCGATGCGGCCGCGATCAAGTTCGTGTACGATCGGCTGCTCGACCCCGCGCACCCGTACCACAACACGGGGCCGTTTCCGTTCGCCACGTTCTACTACGGGGCGATCAAGGAGACCCGCGTCGTGGATCCGTCCACGGTGCGGTTCGTCCTCAAGCGCCCGTTCTCTCCGTTCCTCCACAACCTCACGCTCAACACCGGCCGGATCGTCAGCCCCGCCGCGGTCAAGAAGTGGGGCAAGGAGTTTGCCAGCCATCCCGTGGGGCCGGGGCCGTTTAAGTTCGTGAGCTGGGAGAAAAGCGTCCGCATCATCCTGGACAAGAACCCGGCGTACTGGGACGGCGCGCCCAAGCTGAACCGGCTGGTATTCCGCCCGCTCGTCGAGGAGCAGACCCGCGTCACGGAGCTCTTGTCCGGCGGCGTGGATTTCATCGTGGACGTGCCGCCGGATAACCTTGCGCAACTCAAGAACGACAACCGCTTCCAGCTATACGAACAGCCGGGTCCGCACATTTGGTGGGTGACGCTGAACACCAAGAAGAAGCCGTTCAACGACCCCCGGGTGCGGCAGGCGGTCAACTACGCGATCAACAAGGAGGGGATCTGTCGGGACGTGCTCAAGGGCACGTGCACCCCCGCCGCCGGTCCAATTCCCCCGGCCATCACGTGGGCGTTCTCCCAGCAGATCAAGCGGTACACGTACAGCCCCGAAAAGGCGAAGGCCTTGCTGCGCGAAGCGGGATATCCCAACGGGTTCAGCGCGAGCTTTTGGATCCCGGAGTCCGGGTCGGGCATGCAGTCTCCAAAAACGATGGCCGAAGCGATTCAGGCGGACCTCGCCGCGGTGGGGATCAAAGCCTCCATCCAGACGTACGAGTGGGGCGCCTACCTCAGCCAGTACAGCAAGGGGCTCGCCGCCGCCGATATGGGAGCGATGTCCTTCATGCTCGATCCGGGAGATCCCGCCCCCATGCTGAGCCTCGTGATCGACGGGCATGCCAGCTCGCCCAACGGGTTCAACAGCGGGTACTATGACAACCCGAAGGTCAACCAGTTGCTGCTGCAGGCGACGGAAACGGTCGACCAGGCGAAGCGCGGCGCCCTGTATCGTCAGGTCGCCGCGGTCGTGGCGGACGACGCGCCATGGATCTTCATCGACAACGCGGTGCAGACGGCCGCGGCCGTGAAGCGGGTCAAGGGATTCGTGCTGTCGCCGACGTTTTATCTGTTCTTCCACGACACCTGGGTGCAGTGAGCGCGGGGGCATAGATCCCCAAGGGCACATCCGGCAACCGGGAGGGCGAGGAGCGGCGGGAGCCCAGAGTCCCACCCGCAGCACGTCAACGAGGCCGGGGCACGGCAATTCCTCATCGCCAGGGCGCCCCGACGACGCTCAGAGTGCGGAGGCTCCCCGCGCTGATCACGCCGTAGCCCGAGATCAGCCGTTCCCGCCGACAAAGGCAGCCCATTCAGTTGTCCGCCATCCTCCTCCGTCTCGAGGATCGTTTGGGTCCGGAGGGCCGGGCCACTCGGGGTGCGAGTGAAGGTCCTGGATGGAGCCGGCCCGCAAAATCAGGTGAGGCCGGGCGCACGGGAGGCGCACGGCGCCGCGGCCCAATGTACGGGTGAAACCATCGCCGTCGTCAAGTAATTCCCCCGCGAGAGCGCAACCGCCAGCCGGCAGAAAAAAGTGCCCCAGGACCCCGGCACTCCTTGCGTGAGCCCGCCCGCGCAGCCGTGACCCGCGGCTCTATGTGGGGAATCCTCCGGGGGGACTAGCAAGGCTTCCGGGAACAACCGTGGGGACGCACCACGCATTCAGGCACGCGACAAGCCCGGTGCGTCTTTGGTAGAGTTGATTCGCCTAGCGGCTCGCCTGACGATTGTGCGGAGGATAAGGATTGGTGGGCACCATGGACGACCCGACGCGCTCGAACAGTTTGGCGCTTCCCTCGGCCGAGACCAGCGCTCAGCGGTCCGACCGCCATACGCCGTCTACCGGACCGCTGCTCGAAGTGAACCATCTCACCAAAGATTTTGGCCGGTTCAGGGCCGTCGACGGCATTTCGTTTACGATCCCGAGGGGCAAGGTCATCGGCCTGCTCGGCCCTAATGGAGCGGGAAAGACTACAACGATCCAAATGCTCCTGGGCATCACCACTCCCACGTTCGGGGGGATCACGTATTTTGGAAAGGAGTTCTTCGCGCACCGGCAGGAGTGCCTGCAGCGAATCAACTACGCCTCGTCGTTCAACACCCTGCAGGGCCGGATCTCGGTTTGGGAAAACCTCCTGGTCTACGGGCACCTGTACGGCATCAGGAAGCCAGGAGTAAGAATCCGCCAGCTGGCCGCCTACTTCGAAATCAGTGGCCTCCTCAATACTCGGTACTGGGATCTTTCGGCCGGGCAGAAAACACGGGTGAATCTCATCAAAGCGCTCTTGAACGACCCCGAGCTGATCTTGATGGACGAGCCCACCGCCTCCCTGGATCCCGACATCGCGGACAAGACGCTCTCGCTGATCGAGGAGGCGCGGCGAGCCCTGGCCGTTTCGATTCTGTACACCAGCCACGACATGGAAGAGGTGACCCGCATTTGCGATGAGGTCATCTTCCTCGACCACGGCCGGATCGTCGCCCAGGATACACCTCTTGGGCTCACCAAGCGCATCCGTACGGCCCAACTGAAGGTCACGTTCGAAGGCGAGCGTCAGGCCGTCGAAGCCTTTCTTGCGCAACAGCAGCAATCTTACAAATTCACCCAAGAGTACGCGGTGTCGATCGACACCACGGAAAAGATGATCCCGGCGCTGATTTTTGGGATCAGCAAGGTGGGCATCTGGATCACCGACATCGAGGTGAAGAAGCCCACGCTCGAGGATGTGTTTCTGCGGATCGCCCGGGGGGAAGACGATGTCGATTGAACGCGTCCGCGCAGTGATGCTGCAGGAACTCTACATTACAAAACGATCGCTTGAGGTCATCGTGGATCTCTTCTTCACGTCGTTGATGACCGTCATCGTCTTCGGGTTCGTCACGCGATTTCTGGTTGGGGCGCTCAGCTCCTCCACCGGAGCATATTTGATCCTGGGCCTGCTGCTGTGGGAGGTCATCCGGGTGAACCAGTATTCCCTGTCGGTGGGGAGCCTGTGGAACATCTGGGCGCGCAACCTCAGCAACATGTTCATCGCGCCGTTGTCGGTTCCGGAGTATCTCGTGGCGCACATGCTGTCCGGGCTGGTCAAGACGCTCTGCATCTTTGCGATGATCTCCGCCATCGCCGCCTACGGCTTCCACTTCAATATCTTGCGACTCGGCCTCCTCAACCTCACGCTGTTTTTTGCGAACCTGACCGTGTTCGCCTGGTCGGTCGGCCTGGTCCTGCTCGGAGTCATCTTCGTCTTCGGGACGAGGATCCAGGCGCTGGCCTGGGGGCTCATTTTCCTCTTCCAACCGCTGACCGCGGCGTTCTTTCCGCTGAGCGTGCTGCCGCCGGTCCTCCGTCAGGTCGCCTACGGGCTGCCGCCGACGTTTGTCTTCGAATCGGCTCGAAGGGCCCTAAGCCGCGCGGACGTGGATTGGGTATCCGCCGCTCGAGCGTCCGGTGAGAACCTCGTGTACTTTGGGCTCGCGCTCTTGGCGTTCAATCTTTTGTTTGCGCATTCGCGGAAGACCGGACAGTTTGCGCGGAGTGAAGGCTGAGCGTCGCTCCCGGCCAGGCATTGAGTATCATGCCGGCAGCGCATGGAACGCTGGAGCTCGCGCTGCCGAAACCGCAACGGTGTACCCTGGGTCGTCCGTGCGAGGTGGCCGGCCCCACAGGCTCGCGGCGGCATCTCCAGCCGGGCGTCACCCCGAGGGGCCCCGATTCGCCGAGTACCCCGCAACACTCGAGGCTCTGCGTCGGGGCCAGGAGGATTTTCGAACTATTTGAGAAAGACTCCCGGGAAAGATTAGGAGGGTATCATTTATTGTCTGGTTTCCACAAACTTCTAACATATTTTTGACATACTTCTAATAATAGACTTCTACCATCTTCCTGGCAGACCGCTGATACGTTTTCCCCACCACCACAGCGCCAGAGTTCGCTGGACGGTCAAAATGTATTCCCGAGCATCAAGCTGCCGGACGACCACGTCCCTGCCTGCAGCGTCGGGGTGGAGGGAAGGGAATGGCTAATCGCATCGGGGGGGAGACAAATGGGATGCGGGAATTTGCCAAACGTATCGCGGGGGGCCAACGGTGGTAGCAAATGTGGGGATGTCAACGCCCCATGCCACGGATGGACAGGGGTTGTTCCAGGCGATGAGTACCATGTGATGGAGTCGCCTAGAGTCTGCGCTATTTATTGGGATGCCTACTTGGACAGCCATAGAAACATCTATTCTCTGATGGATAAGTTCTTTACTCAGATCTTGACCGGCAGTTTCATGGATCGGCTCCAGCAATACGGTGTGGGAGACGGGTACTTCATTGGATCCACTCCCATACCCATCGACCCGAATGATCAGCCGCCTCTCTTGCTGACGCGCGACTATATCGAGACGCAATTGCGGAAGTGGATTGACGAGGGGAAAGTAACGTCGCGCCCCACTCCTGATGAGAAGAACCTGCTCTACGTCATCTTTACGCCGAGCACCACCAGCGTCGGGGAGTGCCTGTGTGGATACCATCAGAGTGGGCGTTATGGCAATGCACCCGGAGATGACAACCTCTTCTGGGCCGTGATACAGCAGTGGCATAATCACGCCCCCCAAAAACCGGCGACCGACCGAGAGTTTGTCGATTCGTGCTCGTGGTGCGTCAGCCACGAGATGGTGGAGGCGTTTACCAACCGCGATCAGCGAGGGTATCACACCTGCGACGGTTGTGAGATTGGGGATATTTGCGAGTGCGCGCAAGGGGCCGAGATCATAAAGACCCAGGTGGATGGGTGGTGGGTCGAGACGTACTGGGACAATGAGAATCAATCATGCTACCCACTCCACGTCGTTCCTCAAGGGACCCGACCCGTCGGGTATGTGGGGGCGAATGGGGGCGCCAATGGAGGTGCCAACGGCGGTAGGCGCGGCGCCAACGGCGGCAGGCGCGGTGCCAACGGCGGCAGGCGCGGCGCCAATGGGGGCAGAACCGGCTAGCGACGGCTTACGCGGACAAGAGGCGAGCGCGGGAGTCCGGAGGAAATCGCCGCGGCGCCACGCGCGGCTGCTGCGGAGAGCGCACGGGCGCGGCCCCGCCTCTAAGGGCGCCCATCGGAGGAGGGCTGGCTTGGGTTGCCCGCCGGCTCTCCTCCGTGGACGGAGTCGGGGGCCCCGGTACTGAGCGCATACCGGATGGCCTGGTCCAGCGCCATCGCCCGGCCCTCAGCCCAGGCCTCGGAGAAAGCGGCATCACCCATCCCGGCGCGCGCGATAGTAACGCTGCGTTCGAATTCAACCTGGTCTGGGGGCTCCAGGAGAGCCCCCAGGAGGTTGAGCAGGTCTTTCGCGGCTCCCAAGAGCCGGGCCGCCCGCGCGTACCGCCCCTCCGCCGCGGCCACGCCTCCGAGCCCCGCCAGGTGCTCGGCGATACCGAGCTTGTACACCAACTGCCGCACCAAGCCCAGCGCTTCCCTGAAGAATATCGCCGCCCGCTCAGCGTCCCCCTCGTGCAGTGCGACATGCCCCAAATTGCCGAGCGCAATGGCGATGCCCCGCTTTTCTCCTCCTTCCCGGTGCAGCGCGAGGCTCTCCTCGTACGATGCGCGTGCCTCCGCATAGTCGCCCAGGCACCGTGCGACTTCGCCGATGGAATTGAGCGAGATGGCCATGCGCCGCTTGCCCCCGGCTTGGCGGCCCAGCGCCAGGCTCTCCTGAAGGAGCGTCTTCGCCCGCGCATAGTCGCCCTGGCCTTCCGCGGCCATCCCCAGCAAGTACAGGGCCTGCCCCATTCCGGCCAGGTCGCCAAGTTCTCGGAAGAGGGCCAGACTCTCCGTGCATAGAGTGATCAAGCCGGCGTAGTCACCCTGGCGGTATGCAAGGAATCCGATCCCGGTGAGGGCCTTCGCCCGCGCGGGAGCCGGCGCATCAAGGTCGCGGGCCAGCATGTCCTCCAGCCACCCACGTCCCTCGCTGAAGTGACCGTGCACATTCCAGAACTGAGACAACGCTCCCGCCAGCCGCACCCCCGAGCCCCCGCCGCTGCCCCCGACCTTGGTCCATTCCAACCCCGCCCGCAGATTGTCATGCTCCACCTCTAACCGGGCGAGCCACGCGGATTGGTCCGCGCCGACTATCCCCCGTTCCGCCTGTTCCGCCAGCTGCAGGTACCAGTTCAGGTGACGCTGCCGCGCGCCAGCCGTCTCACGCGATTCCTCAAGCCTGTCCCGGCCGTACTGCCGCACCGTCTCCAAGAGACCATAGCGGACCGATTCCTCCTGCGTGTCCATGAGCGCGAATGACTTGAAGACCAACTGGGTGAGGAGGTCCAGGATCTCCTGCGTCTCAACCCCCTCACCCGTGCAGACCGCCTCTGCCGCCTCTAAGGTCCACCCCCCGGCAAAGACAGACAACCGGCGTAACAGGGCCCGTTCCTTAGGCGAGAGCAGGTCATAGCTCCAGTCGAGGGCCCCACGGAGTGTCTGCTGCCGGGGCAGCACAGTCCTGGCCCCACCGGTAAGGAGGTTGAAGCGCTCATCCAGCCTCGCGGCAATCTGCCCTGGGGACAGCACCCGCAACCGCGCGGCGGCCAGTTCAATCGCGAGCGGGATGCCGTCTAGCCGGCGGCACACCGCGCCCACGGCTTCTGCGTTTTCGGGGGTCAGCGCGAACGACGGTTGGATGGCTGCCGACCGCTCGATGAATAGCCGGACGGCCTCATACTGCATCAGATGGTCTACGGATGGCCCCCCCTGGGCGGCGGGGAGCGACAGCGAGGGCACGCGCCAGACCGTCTCCCCCGGAACGCCGAGCGGCTCACGGCTGGTCGCGAGAATGCGGAGGCGCGGGCACGAGCGCAGACAGGTCTCGGCAAACTCCGCACACGCCGCGACCAGATGCTCGCAGTTGTCCAGTATCAGCAACAGCTCCTTTGCCCGGAGGTAGTCGAGAAGAGCAGCCAGGAGCGAGCGACCCCGCACCTCGCGCAGATTCAGCGTCGAGGCGACCGCGTTGATCACGAGGTCAGGATCGGTGAGCGCGGCCAGTTCCACCAGCCAGACCCCGTCGGCGTACGCGCCAATCAAATGGGAGGCTACCTGAAGGGCCAGGCGCGTCTTCCCACAACCCCCCGAACCCGTGAGCATGAGCATGCCGGTTGTGGACAAGAGCCGCTTCACCTCCCCGATCTCGCGCTCGCGTCCGATGAAGCTGGTCAACTGGCGGGGGAGGTTATTGGGCAAGACGTCCAACGACCGGAGCGGTGGAAATTCATCGGGCAGATCGGGGTGAAGGACCTGAAAGATTCTTTCAGGCTGCTGCAGATCTCTGAGCCGGTGCGGGCCGAGGTCGCGCAGGCTTAGGCCGCTCGGCAGGTTGCCTTCCGCGAGTGCGCTGGTCGTTAAAGAGAGGAGAATCTCGCCGCCGTGACCGGCGGCGCAGATGCGAGCGGCGCGGTGGACATCCATTCCTTCGTACCCCGTTTCGGCGATGATGGGCTCCCCCGTGTGAAGCCCCATCCGGACGCGGACGGTCGCCCCCTCCGGCCACTGCTCGGCCAGAAGAGCGCGTTGAGCCGCCACCGCGGCAGAGATCGCGTCTGTGGCTCGGGAGAACACGACGAAGAACGCATCCCCCTGGACACGCATCTCTTGTCCACCCTCGCCGCTGAAGGCCGCGCGGAGCAGTCGGTGGTGTCGCGCGAGGACGTCGGTGTAACCGTCGCCGAGTTGCTGAAGCAATTTCGTAGACCCCTCGATATCGGTAAAAAGGAAGGTGACCGTCCCGGTCGGCAAAGCAACCATGTTCGGTCTCCTCGGGAATGGCGAAGCGATGGGTCACCTCTATCGGCCCGACGGTTCTGCGGAAGGCACCGTCTGTCCTCTGCTTTGGATTCTGGTCCGTACGGAGCTCCGTGGGCTTGAGGTCGTGCCCGGTCCTATTCGAACACTTGTACGAGGGGTCAACGAGGTTAGCGGAGAGTCGCGTGACTGCAAGATCAGGAGGGCTCCATTCGATAAAATGCTCATGCGGGCAAGCGGTGCAGTGGGTCCCGTTGCCGGTGACCGAGTTCCTGCCCCTTCGTGCTTTTTGAAGGAGCTCGCTTCTCGACCCTCGTACTGCCGGGGGGATCCGTCCTCGAGCCTGCGCGGCAGGCCCCACCTGCATCCCCACCGCCAATCGGTCACTGAGGGCCGCGGGCCGTGTCTGCAGATGGCTCACCGCGATACGTCTCAGGGCATGGGCGCCTTGTCCGATTATTGAACGCAGAATGGGTGCAGCAGGCCTGGCATGAAGTGGGTGCGCAACGGCCGGACCCCCGCAAGGGAGGAGACAAGGTTTGAAGCTCTCGATCGTTGATCAGTCCCCGGTCCCCGTGGGTGCGACGCCTGCAGATGCGCTACGCAATACCATCGACCTGGCCCGGCTGGCCGACCGGCTCGGCTACGAGCGGTACTGGATCGCCGAGCACCACGCCACGCCCGGCTTCGCCAGCCCGGCGCCTGAAGTCCTCATCGCGCGGGTGGGCGGCGAGACGACCGGCATCCGCATCGGTTCCGGCGGCGTCCTACTGCCACATTACAGTCCGCTCAAAGTGGCGGAGACATTCCGTGTGCTCCACGCCCTGTACCCTGGCAGGATCGACCTTGGCATCGGCCGTGCCCCCGGGAGCAACCCGCTGGAGGCCTACGCACTGCGCCGCAATCGTGATCGGCACCCCTTGACCGACGACTTCCCGGAACAACTCGTGGAACTCCTGGCGTTTCTTCGCCACGCGTTTCCACCGGGCCATCCGTTTGGCCAGATCAAGGTTTCCCCGGAGATGCCCGGAGACCCAGAGGTCTGGCTCCTCGGATCGAGCATGTGGAGCGCGACGGCGGCCGCGCAGCTGGGGCTGCCCTACGCGTTCGCGCACTTCATCAATCCCGAGCCCACCCGCGCGGCGATCGAGTACTACCACTCGCACGTCACAGCTGCCGGCGTATCGGCTCCGCGGACGATCCTGGCACTCGGCGTGGTCTGCGCCGATACCGAGACCGAAGCACGGCGACTCCATGCCAGCGTGCGCCTGCGCCACGTCCTCCGGGAGCTGGGGATCGATCCAGGCCCGATTCCGACGCCCGAGGAGGCCCTCGCCAGGTTGGGCGCCGGCGCCACCCGCGCATCCCCGAACGAAGGGGAATGGCCCCGTTACATCGTCGGCGCGCCCGAACAAGTGCACGCTCAGCTCGTTCGCATGGCCACGGAGCTCAGGGTTGAAGAGCTCATGGTCGTGACCGTGGTCCATGACCACGAAGCCCGCCGCCGCTCCCACCTTCTCCTCGCCGAGATCTTTGGTCTGGCATCACGCGCGCAGGGCACGCCCCATGTCCGCTAGCGGAGAACCTCAGGGACAAGACCGCTGCAAAATCCTCACGGCGCGATCCGGTGCGGTGGGAGTGCGGCAGAGGGATATGGTAGTGGAAGCAAGAGTTGAACCTGGGATGCCATCTACACGCTGATCCCCGCGCGCGAGGATGGCCCGTTCAGAAACATCCTCACCGGACAGGACCCGCGGGCGATTGTGACGCGCGGGACACGGGGTGGCGCTCCCCTCCGCACGCGGCGCATTCTTTCTGCCAGGATGTTTGGCGGTCCCCCAAAGTGGGAAAAGCAAAAGTGCGGTATCGCACAATTCCTCGGCAGTGTCCCGAAGGGAGGTGAGGGCGGATGCCGTTTTGGGCGGTGTGGTTCATCGCTGGATTACTTACCGCAGGGGTGGCAGCACACAGTGCAGCCCCCACGGCGAACTCGGCGGGGTCATCGTACTACGCCCAGAACTTCGATGCGGGGACCGCTGCCCGGTAACATAAGGCAAGGGACAGCGGGCTAACCTGGGGGGCCGGGTCGGGCAGACCCGGCCCCCCTCTTCACGGTCCACGATCCGGTCCCCCATGATTGGCAAGGCCTCCTCGCATTTCTCCGCCCCTCATCGATGCGCAAAGTTCCATTCCACATTCCAGCCGACGATGGTGTCGTACGCTTGCATCGTCATCGGAATTTGCCCCCACGCTTCGAGTCCCGATACTTGTCCCTTGTCGTCCGTCATCCGGACCATGTGGCTCAGTAATACATCAGCCTTGGCGACGGGGAAGTGATCCGCATCTTGAAAAATAACGGTGTAGGAAGAAAGCGCCTGATTGCTTCGGGCGCTTTCTACGCTCTTGGTCGCGGGCTCTACCGAGAGATGATAGGATAGTTTTCCCTCCTGCCACTTTGTCGCCAACGCCAAACTGACATCACCGTGCACCACCAACTGGATCTTGTCCCAACTGTGCAGTGCGCGGCTGGGCAAAGAACGCGGCAGGGGCGGCGGCAGTATATCGCTGAGTCTCACGATTGTCCCCGAAAGCCGATCCATTCGATAGACGCGGCCGGCGCTGTCCTCGTGGAGGACAAACCGAAACTCCCAGAGCCCCGCGACCCCGATTAACCCGACAAGGAAAAGGGCCAGAAGGTCGCGACGATTCATCCCTCACCCCCCGCTGTCGACCGTCACTCCCTCAAGGATCTGATCCCTCGAGTTGCCATTCAAAGTTCGTTCTGCGACTTCACCTCTCCCGCCAAACCTTTCAGTGTCGTGTGGTCCAGGATGGAAGCACGGCAGGAGATGCATGGCCGTGCACCCTCTCGGCAGAAAAGCCCAGGGCAGCAACCTTCGTCTCCCCATGAGCGCGTCTCGCGTGCAGCGCATCCGCAGCTTGTCCCGGGGGAGTCAACGCGCCGATGGTGTGGCGGCCGAGTGACGGGCGTGCCCCCCGGGGTCCAGGCACCTGGGGTGGGGGCGTCGAATGTGTGGAGCCAGGTATAGCTGCTGTGCGAAGGAGGGGAAGAGGATGAAGGTTTCACCCCCACGTTCACCGGAATGGCAGGGTCGTCATCATCTCCAAAGCCGGGTGGTCGCCCGTCTCTCTCGGCGAGAGCTTTTGCGTGTTGCGGGAGCCGCCGGAGTGTCGGCCTCCCTCGGCACAGCTTTCGCCGCGGCCGGGCGGACGTCTGCGGCGGGAGCGCAAGGCGGCGAGCTGTTCTACGGCCTAACCAACAAGTTCGATACCCTCGACCCGAACGTCACGACGTTCTCCGACGTCGCCCGCATGGCGTATCATCTGTTCGACCCCCTGCTGTGGGAGTCAAAGGCCGGCGTGTTCGTGCCCGGGCTGGCGGAGCGGTGGGAGGTGAACCCGAACGCCACCCAGTACACCTTCCACCTCCGCCGGGATGTCAAGTTCCACGACGGCACCCCGTTCAACGCCGAGGCGGTGAAGTTCACGTTCGATCGCATCGTGGATCCGGCGCTGAAGTCGCAGTCGGCCTTTTCCGCAATCGGCCCGTACGACAGCAGCGTGGTCGTGGACCCCTACACGGTCGTGGTCAAATTCAAGGACCCGTATGCGCCGTTCCTGAGCTCGGTGGCACAGTCGCTCCTCTCGCCGGTATCGCCCGACGCGGTGAAGAAGTACGGCAAGGATTTCGGCACACATCCGGTTGGGACAGGGCCGTTCAAGCTCGACTCGTACACGACCGACAGCGTCGTCCGGATGGTGAGAAACCCCGACTACCGATGGGCGCCGTCGATCTTCAAGAACCGCGGCCCTGCGCACCTCGACGCGATCAGCTACCGGATCATCCCGGAGTCCTCGACGCGGTTGGCGGCGCTCAAGTCCGGCCAGATGCAGGTCATCCAGGATGTGCCGACGCAGGAGTATCAGAACCTGCGGCGCGACAACACCATCGAGCTGCTGCAGGGCCTGATGACCGGATCGGGTTGGACGATGATGATCAACGTGACTAACTCCCCGATGGACGACGTGCGCGTCCGGCAGGCGCTGCAGTGGGGCGTGGACAAGAACGCGATGATCAAAGCGGTATGGCAGGGCGTGTACAAGCCGGCCACTAGCATCCTGACCGCGGCGACGTTCGGCTACGATCCCGCGACCCGGACCGTCTACCCCTACGACCCCAAGAAGGCCGGCGCCGCGCTCGACGAAGCTGGGTGGAAACTGGGGTCCGGCGGAGTCCGCCAGAAGGGCGGCCAAGATCTCACGCTCGGGCTCTACTACCGCGCCGACAACTCCGATTTCGTGGCGATGGCGACGTTCCTCCAGAGCATGTACGCTCAGATCGGGATCAAGATAGACCTCCACGGCCTGTCGCAGGGCGGGTACTTCTCCGCGGTTCGGGCCGGCCAGCATCACCTGCAGTTCTGGTGGGAGCCCGACACCGATCCGGACGTGGTGCGGATTCTGCTGTACTCCAAGAACGCCGACGGCGGGACAAACCGCAACCGCTACAAAAATGCCGAGATGGACAAGCTGATCGACGACGCCGCGGCGACCGCCGACCCGGCCAAGCGGAAGCAGCTCTACTCGCAGATTCAGATGAAGGCGCTGCGCGAGTCGGTCATGGTGGCGTTCTCCGATCCGCTCGACCTCTTCGCCTACCTGAAGGGAAAGGTGGACGGGGTGGTGCTCGACTGGTCGGCGACAAACGTGCTGTTCCACGACGCGTCGTTGAGGAAGTGAGGCATCCTGCCCGTCACGGACATGGTGAGGCGTAGCGGAGGGCCCGGCCGGACGGCCGGGCCCGCGCCCCGATGACGTGAGGGCCGGACGCGAGGGTCCCGGCGCGCGCTCCACGGACGGCCGCGCATGCTGAAATACGCCCAACGGCGCGTGATGCTGGCGATCCCGACAATCGCGCTGACGTCGGTGGTCGTTTTCCTGATGCTGTTCTTCATCCCCGGCGACCCCGCGTCGATTTACATCGGCGAGCAGACAGCAACGCCGGAGCGGATGGCGCAGATCCGGCACGTCATGGGCCTCGATCGTCCGATCTACGTCCAATACGGTGAGTTCGCCTGGCGCGGGCTACACGGCGATCTCGGGCGGTCTTTACAGACCAGCCGGCCCGTGACCGCCGAGATCACGAGCCGACTGCCCAACACCGTAGAGCTGGCGGTCGCGGCCATGGTGGTCGCCGTCGTGCTCGGAGCGGGGCTGGGGGTGCTCTCGGCGCTGCGACGGAACAGTGTGGTCGACACGCTCTCGATGATGGTGGCGCTGTTCGGCGTTTCGGTACCGGTGTTCTGGCTGGCGCTGCTCTTGATCATGCTGTTCTCGCTGCGCCTGGGGTGGCTCCCGGCGACCAGCGAGCCGGGGATACGCGGGTTGGTGCTCCCCGCAGTGTCGCTGGCGCTGCTCTCGGCGGCGACGCTCGCGCGCCTGATGCGGTCGAGCATGCTCGAGGTGCTGCAGCTGGACTACCTGACGACCGCCCGCGCCAAGGGCGTGCGCGGCGTGGGCGTCGTGTTCCGGCACGCGCTGCCGAACGCGATCATTCCCGTGATCACGGCAATGGGGCTGCAGTTCGGCGGCCTGTTGAGCGGTGCCGTCATCACCGAGACGGTCTTCGCCCGGCCCGGCCTCGGGAAACTCGTCGTGGATTCGATCCAGAACAAGGACCTGCCGACCGTCCAGGGGGTCATCCTGGTGCTCGCGCTGATCTACACTGCGATGAACCTCCTCGTCGACCTCTCCTATGCGTTCATCGACCCGAGGATCCGGTTCGAATGAACGCCCAGCAAACGCCGCTGCGGCGCCGGCGCGGGCTGTGGAGCGACGCGCTCGGCCGCATCGTGCAGAACCGGGGGGCAACCGCCGGCGGGATCGTCTTCCTGCTTATCGTCGTGGCCGCGGCGGCCGCGCCGCAGCTGGCTCCAGACAATCCGATCCGGCTGAACGTCTCCGAGTCGCTCGAGTCGCCAGGCCCGCATCATTGGCTGGGGACCGACCAGTTCGGCCGCGACATCCTCACCCGGATCCTCTACGGCGCTCGCGTCTCGGTGGCGATGGGTCTGGTCGCGGTGATGATCTCGGTCGCAGGCGGCTCGGTGCTGGGATTGTTGTCGGGGTACTATCGGGGGACGGTCGACCTCGTCATCATGCGCGTGGTGGACGTCATGCTCGCATTTCCGGGCATCTTGCTCGCCCTCGTCATCATCGCCGTGCTCGGGCCCAACCTGACGAGCGCGATGATCGCCGTCGGAGTGTCGGGGATGCCCGTGTTCATCCGTGTCGTTCGGGGCTCGACGCTCGCGGTGCGCGAGTTCCAGTACGTCGAGGCGGCACGGGTGGCCGGGTGCGGCGACCTGCGCATTGTCTTCCGCCACGTGCTGCCGAACGTGTCGGCGCCGGTGATCGTCCTCGTGACGCTCGGCATCCCAAGCGCGATCATCGCCGGAGCAGCCCTCAGCTTCCTCGGCCTCGGCATCCGGCCCCCCACTCCCGACTGGGGGGAGATGCTCAGCAACGGGCGGTCGTTCATGAGCACCGCGTGGTGGTTGTCTACGTTTCCGGGTCTCGCGATCGTCGTCATCGTCATGGCCATCAACCTGTTCGGGGACGGCCTGCGGGATGCGCTCGATCCCCGTTTGAAGCTGTGACCCGCGCCCCTCGGACGAAGGGAGACGGATCTATGGGATCGATCGTGCGGACGCACGTGGTCCGCTGCGGCACGCTGCTGGACGGGGTGGGAGGCGTTCGCCACGACGTTGCCGTGACCGTGGAGGACGGCCGCATCGCCGACATCGCTGCCTGGGGCGAAGCGAGACGACCGCCCGGCGTGGGCGTCGTCGACGTCGGCGGACTCGTGGTGTTGCCCGGGTTGTTCGACTGCCACGACCACCTGGCGGCCCCGGTGGGGAGTCTGGCGGAGCGCAGCGCGACGCCGCCCTCCCTCCACGTGCTGCGGGTGGCGGAAACGATGCGCAGCATGCTGCAGGCGGGATTCACCACCGTACGCGATCTCGGCGGCCTGGACCTCGGGCTGAAGCGGGCGGTAGAAGAGGGGCTCCTGGCGGGGCCGCGCGTGCTCATCTGCCTGGCCATCATCACCCAGACGGCGGGATTGAGCGACGCCACGAACGCCGCCGGGTTCAACGCCGACGTCCTCAGGCTGCCGGGAGCCCCAGACGGCGTCTGCGACGGCGCGGACCGGCTCCGCCAGCTGACGCGGCGGCTCATCCGAGCCGGCGCCGACTTCATCAAGATCGCCACGACCGGCGGGGTGAGCTCGAGGATCAGCGACGTGCTGACCCGCGAGTTTACCTTCGAAGAGGTCCGCGCGGTCGTCGATGAGGCGCGTGCGTTCGGGCGTCCCGTCGCCGCCCATGCCTATGGGGGAGAGGGGCTCAAAAATGCGCTGCGGGCAGGTGTGCATTCCGTGGAACACCTCGGCCCCCTCGATGACGAGGACATCGCGACGATGGTCCGGCAGGGCACCTATCTCGTGCCGACGCTGCTGAATATGCGCGTCCGCCAGGAAATGGCCGGGGAGCCGGGTGCCCTGTCTCCGTACAGCATCCAAAAAGCCGCCGAGATCGCGCCGCTGCAGAAGGGGGTCTTCGCCCGTGCGCACCGCGCGGGGGTGCGTATTGCGGCCGGGACGGATTCGCGCGGACTGCGTTCCGGCGGCAACGGCAGGGAGTTGAGCCTCCTCGTGGAGTACGGGATGAGCCCCATGGAGGCGATCTGCGCCGCGACGTCCGTCGCCGCCGCGTGCTGCAACGTGCCGGACGCCGGATGCCTGCGGGCGGGAATGTGCGCCGATCTGATCGCGGTAGATGGGAATCCGCTGGACGACATCGGGGTGCTCTCGGACATCGACCGGGTCGCCCTGGTGATGCGCGGCGGCGACGTTTTCAGGAACCGAGTTGCGTGACGAGGAGGCCGCTATGACGGGAGAGTTCGCCGGGAAGGTCGTGATCGTCTCGGGTGGGGCGCAGGGGGTCAGCAGCGTGGTCCTCCGGAGGTTCGCGCAGGCGGGGGCTCGAGCCGTGATCGCCGACATCGACGACGAGCGCGCCGCCGCCGGCATGCGAGAGCTCAAAGCGCAGGGCTGCGACGTCGGCTTTGTCCGCACCGACGTGCGCGACAGCGCGCAGGTAAACGCGATGGTGGACCGCGTCGTCCAAGAGTCAGGACGGGTCGACGTCGCGGTTCACGGCGCCGGCGTGGGGGTGCACAAGGAGATCGTCGACCTGACCGACGACGAGTGGGACTTGCAGATCGACGTGCAGTTGCGGGGAGCGTTCCTGCTGAGCCGGGCGGTGGGCCGTCGGCTGATCGCGCAGGGGCACGGGGGCCGGATCATCTTGATCGGTTCCACCTCAGGGAACAACGCGCGCGTACAGGGAGGTCCCCACGCCGCATCGAAGGCCGGCGAGATCCAACTGGCCCGTGTGATGGCGCTGGAGATGGGACGTCACCGAATCACGGTGAACGTCGTCTCCCCGGGGCTGACGGACATCGCGGGGATTTCGCGATCGACGCAGACGCCAGAGTACCAGCGGGCTTTCATCGCGCAGGTGCCGCTCGGACGTCTGGCGGTGCCCGACGAGATCGCAGATGCCGTCCTGTTTTTCGCCTCGGACCGCGCGCGGTTCATCACCGGGCAGGTGCTCTGCGTGGACGGCGGGTATTCGGCGGGCAAGCTCGCGGTGCAAGGACCCAGCGTCGCGGCTTATTACGGGCAGGTCGGCGCCGGCAGGTAGGTGTGCGCATCCCGGAGGTCCCGCCTCGTCGGAACAAAAGGCGAACGTGGGTTCCGGACGCATTCTTCCGGCCGCGTCCGGGCGCTCGTCCCGCGCATCACCGACATCTTCCTGCCGATCTCGTTTGTCCTCCTCGCGGTAGCGGTCGTCGCGGTTCATAATTCAAGCACGTTGCCCGCGCAGCTGGCGTGAAGTATTGTCGGATGGATCCGCGTACGCCCAAACCGGCCATGCGGGCGTCGTGGCGAGATCGGGGAGCGACAGGGCACACAGCACTGCATCGGGGAGGCGTGCATGGCGAAAATTGCGATCGTGGGCTGCGGGGGAATCGGGGGTTTGGCGGGGTTCTACATGGCCCGCGCGGGCGAGCGCGTGCTGTTCGTCGATCAAAACACCGAACACGCGCGGGCAATCCGTAAGCGCGGGATCTCTGTAAACGGGGTCTACGGCCCAATGGTGATCCCGCCGCAGCACGCCTGCACGCCCGGCGAGATCGCCGAGCCGCTCGAGGGCTTGGTATTCCTGGCGTGCAAATCGCAGGCGACGGATGCGGCGATGCGCGGGATCGCCGCACATCTGGCGCCTTCGGCGTGCGTGGTATCGTTGCAAAATGGCATGAACGAGGACGCGATCGCAGGCCTGGTGGGGCCCGGGCGCACGATGGGCGCCCTCCCCGACTACGGTGGCGCGTATTTGGGCCCAGGCGTGCTGGAGGCGGTGCACGAGGGAACGGTGTACGTCGGTGAGCTCGACGGCAGTTTAACGCCGCGCGTCCGCGAGGCGGCCCGGCTGCTCGGGATCGGGCCCAACGCGTGCGAAGTCCTCACCGACATCGTAGGGCGGCTGTGGACTAAGCACGTCTACAATTCGCAGATCGTCGTGACCGCGCTCATCAACGGCACGGTCGTCGAGGTTCTCGGCAACAACGACGTCCGGCGCCTCGCCGGAGCGGCTGTGCGCGAGGCGATGCGGGTGTCCGACGCCGCCGGCGTCCGCCTGCACGCCGATCGTTGGTTCGACCCCGCACTATACAATCCGGCAACGCCCGCAGAGACGGCGCGGTTACTCGCGACGTACGACCGGTTGGTGAGGCACCTCGGCGGTCACCAGGTCAGCGACGGGCCGGGCGGTTACAGGTACGTCAAGAAGGCGAGCGGCATTCACTGGGACCTCGTGTATCGCCGGCGCAAGAGCGAGGCGTCATATCTGACCGTCTGTACCCACGCCGCCCGGTACGGGGTCGCCGTCCCTCTGAACACCAAGATCGTCGGGATGATCGAAGAGGTCGAGGACGGGAAACGCGAGCTCGGCCGGCACAACATCGTGGAAGGCAACGCCTACGCGGTGCAGGTCGGGGCCGCGCTTCCCTGACGCGGCCGCCCGGCGGATACATTCATCGACCGGAGGGGTTCCCCCGGCCGCCGGAGAGGCGCTACGCGCCGACTCTTCTCCTCGGCGCTGAGGGCGGCAGTGCGATGCGCAGGGATCGCATGGATGGCCGCCACTCACAAAGACCCGAGCCGGTCACGATTCGCGGGCGAACGAGTCCGGAGTCACGAACCGCCCGGTGTTCCCTTTTGTTTCACCACCCGCAAACACCAACTCCTGGCGCCCACGCAGCCCGGTCCACGCGACGGGACCCCATCGCTAAAAAGTCGAAGCCCCCATTATCAATGAGAATCTGTTCAAGAATGCCTGCCCTGTCCGTTCGGGCAGGGGCGCCCCGGATCGTTTTGCCAGTGAACGCCGCTCAACCAAACGATATGCTGGTGTACGGGGACGTGCCAAAGGAGGACGCCATGTCTGTCCGTGGTTCTGGCCAAACTATCAAGATCAGCGTTTCGGCCTGGGAAGGAATCACCGCGCATGCGCACCGGTTCGGAGGAACCGAGTATCGCTTGGGAAGCCGGGAGATCGGCCACGTCCACGGTGACGGTCTGGTGGACATCCCGTTCCCCAGCAAAGTGCGGAACGAGATCGTGTCGGCGGGGCAGGCCGCGCCACACCACGTTCTGCCGGAGAGCGGGTGGGTGAGTGTCTATATCCGAGAGCCGCAGGACGTTGAGCGGGCGGTCGGCCTCCTGCGGCGGTCATATGAAATCGCCGTAAGCCACAGGATGAGATCGCGCGCCGAGGATCCCTCGCGCCCCGGCATGAGCAACATGCCGCCCTCGAATGAAGCACGCGGAGGACCTCAGTGATCCACCAACTTCGAATCTACGAGATTTTCGAGCGGAACAAGCCCGCCTTCCACGCGCGCTTCCGCGACCACGCCGCGCGCATCATGCGAGCGTACGGTTTCGACATTATCGCCATGTGGGAGGCAAGGACGCCCCGCCGGAGCGAATTCGTCTATCTGTTGGCGTGGCCGGATGAGGAAACAAAGGCGGCGGCGTGGGCTAAGTTCATGGCGGATGAGAAATGGAGGGAGATCAAGCGCGTGACGAGCGTGGAGCACGGCGACCTCGTCGGCGAAATCGAGGATCGTGTGCTCGTGCCCGCCGAGAATTCGCCGTCAATCCTCTTACGCGGTTGACCTGCGCGCGCCAGGTTCTCGACAACGGCAATCTGGCCCCAGATGTCCGCCGGCGCGACGACCCGCGCCGCCCGGCGGAATCCGTGATTCTCTGAGGCCACGAGGATAGCAGCGAGGAAGCGGGCGATGACGTTGAGAACAGCCATCGAGGCCGCGCTAGCGGGAAGGCACTCGGGTACAGTTTGACACAAGGGGATGACCCGTGTCGGTGCGGGATTTCTACGACGGACTTGCCCCAGACTATCACCTTGTCTATGAAGACTGGCAGGCCGCGGTCGAACGACAGGGCGCCGCGCTGGATCGACTGATCCGCGCCATCCACAAGAACCCAATCGATGTGCTTGATTGTTCATGCGGAATCGGGACGCAAGCGATCGGCCTGGCCCGTCTTGGCTACCGAGTCCAAGGGACGGACATCAGCGAACGCTCGCTCGAACGCGCACGCATTGAGGCGGCACGCTTTGGTGTCGACATCGCTTTTGCCGCCTGTGACTTTCGTGATCTCAAACCGGTGCAGGGTGCGTTCGATGCCGTTATCTCTTGCGATAATGCGATCCCGCACCTCCTCACCGATGAGGACCTCTCACTGGCGTTTCGGGCAATGCGGTCAAAACTGCGACCCGGCGGCCTACTGGTGATCAGCGTTCGTGACTACGACGAGGCACTGGTCGATCGTCCAGCCACGGCTACGCCGCAGATCAACCCAGGCCCGCCGCGCAAGGTCCTCGTACGACTCCAGGACTGGGACAGCTCTGACAGCCCAATGTACACCGTCCATTTTCTCGTACTGTCCGAAGGCCTGGCGGGATGGACAGTTGCGCACCACAGCAGCCGTTACCGGGCGGTTGGACGAGCGACGCTCACTCGGACTGCTGAAGACGTCGGGTTCACCCAGGTGACCTGGTACTCGGGCAAAGACGTCGGGTTCCACCAACCGGTCATGACCGCCGTGAACGTAATCAGTTAAGGGGAGACTCTGAAGTGACACTGATACAACAACGAGCGGCCGATGTCCCGCAACTAAATACGGTGGGTGGGACGGGCGTTGAACCTGCGACCTCATCCGTGTGAAGGATGCGTCCACTCCTTGTATTTCAAGGCCCAGCGGAGGGCTGCTAACGACAGGCTAACGTTTCCGGGGAGGTAATGCCGCATAGGAGCGCGTGCCGGAGTGTTACTGCCGACCGCTCCCTCTGCGTGCCCGACCCCAAACCCCCACTCCGGACACGCAAAGTGCCAACGGGATCACCCCTTTGACCGATAGTTCCTGACTCCGCGATATCCAACAAATCTAGCCTGTCGCGTCCACTCTTATTCCAGGGCTAAGCGATTGACCGCAGCGACCTCGGTTGCGATGAGCTGCTCGACTTTGCCGATTTCGGCATCGACGCGCGCCATGACCTCTTTCGAGACGGCCGCCGCCTGCTTCGTCGGCGCGGTATCGGCCAGGGATACCGTATTGATCAGATCTATGAGAGTATCATTGAGACCTGCGGGGTTGCGCAGCACGTCGCGATCCGACTCGCGATGGACGTCCACTAGCACGGTTTCGACCGCCGACAGCCGCTCCACCACGGCCGCTGTCCGCGCAACAAGATCGCGTGTGGCGGTTTCCGATCCCGCCGCCAGTACCGCAAACCTTTGCTTCAGCCGACGGATGCGATTAACCGTCGCGTGGACCTTGCCGAGTGATGCCGTCAATTCCCGCAAGAGTTCGAACTGCGCGCGGTACGCCTCCGGCGTCGTCGAGAGGCGCGGATCCTTCACGACCGAGAATTCCGCAGCCATGGTCTCCGAACCCAGCGACATCTCCACACGATATCGGTCCGGCGCCACCGTGGGCCCGGTCGGTGGATCGGCCGGCTCCGCCAGCGGCTTGTTGCGCGGTGGAGCGAGGTTGATATCGAGCGTCTCGGGCCCCGGATATTTGAGGTCCCACACGAACCGGTTGAGCCCGGGGCGAGCCGAGGGGCGTTTCGCGGCCGGCAAAGTACTGTCGTCGCTGCGAAAGCTCGCGATCGCGGCCCCCGAGGCGTCACGGAATGTGAGCGAAACCGGGCCGGAAACGCCGTCGTCCAGCCAATAATAGATGATCGCGCCGTTCGGCGGGTTCTCTCCGACATCGAGATATTCGCGCCCACTCGTCCCGTCCGGCCTGCGAAAAGTTCGGATACCACCGCCTACTCCGGGGGCGATCGCGAACGCGACGCCGCTCGGCCGGAGACTTCGCAGGGCCCCGAAATGCAGCTTGTTACGAACCGTCGTGCGTGGCTCAAAGAGGCGACTTCCCTCTTTGCCCTCGACGAAGCTTCTGAGCGGCGTGATATCGTCCAAGATCCAGAAAGAGCGACCGTGGGTCCCCACCACCAGGTCCGCCCCCTTGATCTTCAGATCATAGACCGGTGCGACCGGCAGGCCTCCGCCCATGCGCATCCAGCTGCGCCCGTCGTTCAGGGTAAAATAGACGCCGGTCTCGGTGCCGGCGAACAACAGTCCCTTGCGCACCGGGTCCGCACGCACGACGCGGGTGATCTCGTTATCCGGGAAATCGCCGTTGATCGATTCGAAACGTCGCCCACCGTCGGTGCTGCGGAACAGGTACGGACAGTAATCCGCGAGCTTGTAGCGTGTCGCCGCGAGATAGATCGTGTCCGGGTCGTGCGGCGAGATCTCGACGCACCCAACATACGCGAGCGCCGGCATTTTGGGTGGCGTGACGTTCTGCCAGTTCTTGCCGCCGTCTCGCGTCACATGAACGAGCCCGTCATCGGTTGAGGCCCACAACTCCTCCGGCCGGTGCGGCGATGGGGCGAGCGACGCGCACGTCGCGTGCACCTCCGCCCCGGCGCTTTCATGCGTGATGTCGCCGCCGGAAGGCCCTTGACGGTTCTTGTCGTTGAGGCTCAAATCCGGTGAAATTTCTTCCCAGCTCATGCCCTGGTCGCGACTGCGAAACACGTGGTTCCCGGCCGCGTAGAGTGTGCCGCTGTCGTGCGGTGAAAAAACGATCGGGAACGTCCAGGCGAAGCGGTATCGCATGTCCTTGGGTGCGATGCCGGTCGATTCCTCGGGCCAGATATTGACCAACTGGATCTGCCGGGTGCGGTGATCGTAACGCTGCAACGCCCCGGCACCGCCGGGGCTCGAGCCGATCGCGCCGCAAAAGACAATATTCGGCTCATCGGGATTGACCGCAATGAAGCCGCTTTCCCCTGTGCCGGGATAGGTGCAGTCGTCGAGGGTGATCGCACCCCAGACGGCGGCGTTCGGCACTGAGATCGAGGTATTGTCCTGCTGCGTGCCGTACACACGATAGGGATACTGGTTGTCGATGTCGATCCGATAGAACTGCGCCGTCGGCTGGTTGTAGATCGACGACCATGTCTCACCGCCGTTGAAGCTGACGCAAGCGCCGCCGTCGTTTCCCTCGATCATCCGGTTCGGATCGGCAGGATCGATCCAGAGATCGTGGTTGTCGCCGTGCGGTGTCTGGATCTCTGTGAAGCCGCTCCCACCGTCGGTCGATTTCCAGAGCTGAAAATTGGCGACGTAGACCGTCTCGCCGTGGCAGGGATCGGCGAACACATGCGTGTAGTACCAGGGCCGATGCATGAGGTCGCGATTGGATGAGACGAGCGCCCAGTTCTCTCCGTAATCCTCCGATCGGTAGAGCCCCGTCTTCTCGGCTTCCGTCTCCACCAGCGCCCAAACGCGGCCCGAGTGGGCGGGCGACACCGCAACGCCGATCTTGCCGAGAGGACCCGCCGGCAGACCCGGATACCGCGAGATCTCCGTCCAGCTCTCGCCGCCGTCTGTCGAGCGAAACAGGCCGCTTCCCGGCCCTCCGCTCGACAGGTTCCAGAAGTTCCGGCGCGCCTGCCAGAAGGCCGCAAAGAGGATGCGGGGATTGTTCGGGTCCATCGACAGATCAACGGCGCCCGAATTAACGTCTCGATAGAGCACCTTGCGCCAGGTCTTTCCACCGTCCTCCGATCGGAATACCCCGCGTTCCTCGTTTGCGCCGAACGCGTCGCCGAGCGCGGCGACATAGACGAGATCGGGGTCTCGCGGATGGATGCGGATGCGCCCGATGAACCGGGTCTGGCGGAGACCGAGATGGCGCCAAGCGCGGCCGGCATCGGTCGATTTGTAAACACCGTCGCCATAGGAGACATCGAGCCGGATCGCGGTTTCTCCGGTGCCGGCATAAATCACGTTGGGGTCCGAGGGAGCGACGGCGAGCGCGCCGATCGAGGCCGAGCCGAGATCACCGTCGCCCACGCAGCGCCAATAAGTGCCGCCGTCGGTCGTCTTCCAGACACCGCCGGCGCAGGCGCCGAAATAGAACACTCCGCGGTCTTCGGGGTCCCCCGCGACGGCGACGACGCGCCCGCCGCGCGATGGCCCGATGCAGCGCCATTTGAGGGCGCCGAGTTTCACCGTCGAACCGGAGAGCTCTGTCATGGAACGTTCCCCTCTCGCTTGTCCTCCCACCACTCCAACAACGGTTCCCTCCTCTGCCACCACGCTTGCCCATTTATGGCGCGGAGCCGATGCTAAATCGACAAGCCACATCGAGTTCGGGAACGACGCTCGGAGCCTAGCGGCGGCGCCCTCCTAAGCTTCAGATCCGATTGACCTCTTTCAGGATTTCCATTTCGACGTGCGCACTCCTTTCGGCATTGGGAGCTCCAAGCTTCGCATACCGGGCAAGAAGGAGTTTAGTGGAACGGGAGAAAAAATCAGGGTGTGGAGCGTCCCCGGGGGTAAAAAGGTGCCGCCGATCTGTGCTTCAGGGCTGGATGACAAGGCACTGCAGCGGGTTCAAATGGCAGTTGAGGAAGACAATCCAGGGAGGGATAAGCGTGAAGAGATGGCTATCGGCCCGGACTCAAGCTGCGGCTTCAGCGATTGCGATCGCCGTCGGAGTGTTGTTTGCGGTCCTGCCTCAGGACTGGATCGAGGAGCGATTCCGAATCGACCCTGATGCGGGAAGTGGTTCCATTGAGCGCCTGCTTGTTGGCGTACCTCTCGCCGTAGGTGCGGCGCTTGCCGTCAGCGCGATCGTAAGTTTTCTGCAGAGACAGTTTCATCGTTCGTCTGCGAGCTGACGAATTGCTTGACGCGCATTGTATGTGAAACGAGAGCCCGCTTTCGCCATAGGAGCGGGCTCTCTGCTGCGCTTCGACACCACAGCGTCATGTTATTCGTTTCGCACGTCTCAGCTCCTCCCCACCCGCCAACGACGGTCTACAATCGCTCGGTTCCGAAGTAGTGTTATCGGTTCCCCCCACTCCGATTTTAGGGTGGCGATCCGCGAAGGCTTTCCACCAGGCCCGACTCAAACTCCCGCTCAATATTCGGCTACACGACTTCCGGCATTTACACGCGACCTACCTGATTGCCGCAGGGGTTGATGCACGGACCGTCGCCGACCGACTCGGTCATGCTAGCCTATCATTCACACTCGCTACCTACGCGCACGCTGCTACTGCGGCACAAGAACAGGGTGCGGTGGTTGCTAACGGTTTGCTAACGGAATCGGGAGTTTCCCAGCCGGTAGAGGCACAAAACATTGATAAATATGGTGGGCGGTGCAGGCTTTGAACCTGCGACCTCATCCGTGTGAAGGATGCGCTCTACCGCTGAGCTAACCGCCCAGGGCATTGCTTACGCGTACCCTATTATCCCAAGAGAGGCATCCCCTGTCAAAAACAAGAACAACTGCTCAACGGCGCACCGGCCTCTCGCACAATCCCTCGAGATGCTGGCGCGCCTCGGCGAGATCCTCAGCTTCGAGTGCCAATAGGGCCAGTTGTTGGCGCGCCAAACGAACATCATCATCTTGATTGAGCGCAGCGAACAGCGCCAGCGCTTCTCGAAACGCTATTTTGGCTTCGTCTCGCCTCCCCTGCTTGTGGCGAATCGCCCCCAGCATCATTAGGGCGCGAGCTCGCGGGCCTCGATCGCTTACTCCGGTGAGCAGGCCCAATGCCGCTTCGCACATCGCGAGTGCCGTGTCGGGAGACGCGTGTTCGAGAAGAACCGCCGCAAAACTCCCCAATGACTGTGCCGCGCCCCGGCCGTTGCCTGATCCCCCGTGGAGTTCGATGCTGCGCCAGTAGTGACGCTCGGCCTCTGCGTAGTCCCCCTCGTCCCGTGCGATCTCCCCGAGACGTTCGTGGATCTCTGCATGGCGTCGGTGGTGAGCGAGAATCTCATACACCGCCGTTGCCCGGCCAGCTTGCTGGACCGCCTGCTCAAGTCGCCCTTCCTCGACTGCCGTGTCGGCCAATCGAAGATGCCACGCTGCGACCTGCGCCGGATCTCGGTGAACGGAAGCGGCGTTCAGACCTTGAACAAACGCTTCGCGGGCCGCTGGGATGTTGCCCAATGTTTTGTACGCGATACCAAGGGCCAAGCACAACCTGGCCCGCCAAATCGGATCGTAGGGCAACTTTCCGGCCAGTTGCAGAGCGGTCTGAAAGGCCCATAGAGCTGAGGCGGCATCACCGATTCCCATCTTCGTCCGGCCCAGACAGTCGTGAGCGGCGACAAGCGAAGTGACATCGCCGACACGCCCGATGACACGGAGACATCGATCAAGACGGCGCTGGGCCCGCAGCAAATGGCCCAGCTGTTGATCCGCCGTGGCCAGCGCCAGTTCGATACGTGCCTGAAGGCGCTCATCCCCCTGGTCAGCGGCCAGCTCCAGAGCTCTTTCAAGTGGTCCGTAGACATCCATGGCCGCTTGGGCCTGCAGACGCGCTTGTCCGAGACCTAGGAAGACCTCGGCCTCTCGATCTTCCGGGATCCCATCGAGGAAATAGGAAAGTGGCTTATCGAGCCTCCGTGCCAAAGCCTTGAGGGTAATCAGATGTGGAGTCCGCCTGTCCCGTTCGAGCTGGCTTATATACGACTTCGTCAAATCGCTGCCGGCCAATTGCTCCTGAGTGAGCGTGCGCTCGAGGCGGGCCGCCCGAATCCGTTCCCCCAGCGTAGGCACCCAAACCTCCTGTGCAGTGTCGACACAAGGAAGTTTAGTGATCGGGTCCTGCAATGTCAAATGTAACTATATGAGAAGGTTGTCAGTTAAACTCGATTAGATCCCTCGCCCGTCCCGCCGCGGGCCCGCACGCTTCGTCTATCGGCAATATAGCCTGCCGCTTTGGCTGCCGCTTCATGCGGCCCCGTGTGCGTACGAACGCAGATGCGTCAAACTGGAGGGTGCCGTAGCGGGTGAGTTGTCTGGTTGGCCGCTTTAAGTGAACACCGGTTTGATCATTCGCAGAGTGCATCAGCCGAGTTCGCACCGCCGATTGCTGGCTGAGCGCACCGCTTGTAGGATTCTACCGAGACTATCCAGGGTCAACGGCCAATGGGGGTGCGCGGGTGCTGTTCGAGAAGATCTGGGCGCAGATCAAAGGTGCGGAGCGTTCCGGGAAGCTCACGATCGAAGAAGCCTTGGATTGCGCAACCCGGGTCCCGCAGGCTTTGTTTTGTTCGATGATGGAGTGCCTCGCGGAGAACGGTGAAGATCCGGACGTCATCATCGCTCAGGTCATCAGGCTGCACGACCACATGATTCGACGGCTCCACGAGGTGGCCGCCTCACTTCGACAAGGATCGCTACACGGTCCGAATTGAGCGGCCGGCATCTCTCTTGCGTTGAGGACCGCTCTCCAGTATATTCTAGATGATCAGATATTTAGATATCCTTCCACCAAGAAACCACACGGGCACGATGGAGGTGAAGGACGATGTGGATCGCACGGGCAGCGAGAGCCAGAGGCCGTTCGGCTGGACCACGGGGAAAACTGACCAAGATGGGCATACACGTGCCGAAAGATCTCCACAGACGATTCCGCGCACGATTGATCCTGGAAGGTCGATTGATGCAGAACGTCATCCGCGAATGGGTGGACGAAGAGGTCACCACACATCGAACCCGTCCGCTGGCGCCAGGAGGTCTCCGCTTCTTCAAAGGCATCGACCGCAGCACCTTAGCGGCGCTGGCCGTCCCTCTCGATCCCGAGAAAATTCGGCGCCTGAAGAGCAAGTTGCTGATCGAAGGGCGCAACATTTCTCAGTGGGGAACCGAACGCATGGAACAATTTCTGAGGGAGCGCACATGAGGAACGGGCGGCATCGGCTCTCAAGCATCGTCGCGGTTGCCTTGCTGTTGAGCGCGTGGAGCCCAAGGGCGGGAGCATCCGGTCCTGCAACGCTGACCGTCCGAATTCTCGGAGGCGCCACGAAGACCGCACTGCGCCTTCAGCCAGGATTTGCCACGGTGCTAAGAGCAGATCACAGGATCGATACGGTCGCCATCGGCGATCCTCGCATTGTCACCGCGACGACGGTCAAGCGAGGGCAGGACGTGTATGACGTTGTCCTTCAGCCCCAAACGCCGACCGGGGTCACCAACATGGTCGTGTGGTTTGGAGACCTGACCTCGATTTGGGATCTCACCATTGGCCCCGGCCCACGGACCGCGGATATTGTATACGTCCTTACCGCCCCCGTCGCGAGCGCGCACCCTGCACCTCTCTCCTCGATCCTGCCGTCGCTGTCACCGTCGGCGAGCCCGGTGCGGGTTGAGGCACCAACGGAGAAATCATCGCCGGCAGACAGACTACCTTTCCTCGAAGTGCAGCAATCGATCGGGAATGCTGTCGGTTCCTTCCAACTCGCTCGGGGCCCCGATGGTATTGGGATTCGATATCACATCTCCAATAACGGGGCCACCGGGCTCTCGATCCGACCCAGCGGGATCTTGGTCAGAGTGAACGGGCGACTCGTCCCGTTCGGAATGTCTCGGGATCCTGCCGACAAGACCCATCCGACCACGGTGACGGCTGGAGCCGCAGAAACGGGGGTGATCAATGCGACCGTGCGGGCCCCGCGCCAGGTAGAGGTCATTTTCTCCCTCTTCCCCGTGGGGAACGACCAACGCAGTGCGAGCGCACCCCTCCCAATCACGTTTCAGCTGGTGTTTGCCGGCCTCGATCGACTCCCGGTATCGCGGGCCCAATAGGCGAGCGACGCCATGCCGATCCACGGTGAGGCTGCGACGCTCTTCGCCGTCATTCCGCGATGGATCGTTGCGTGGATTGACGAGCAGGGTGCGGACGGAATTGAAGAAATCGAGATGGACCTCGGTCGACCGCCCCGGGTCCATCGCCACGATCGCTCCGGATGGGCCTCTCCATCAAGAGAGGTAGCTCGCGACGACGTCCAATACGTGCTCGGGCGGGTCACGCGGTTCCGAGAGGATAATCGCACCGGAATCGAGCGGTCGCTTCACCGCATCGCCTGCATCCGCGATCGCTACCACGAAATCATTGGGTTTACGTTCCGAGTCGGCAGGACGGTGAGCGCCGCGGCAGCCCCGATCCGCGACCTCCTCGCCACGGGCCAGAATCTCTTGGTCATCGGCAGGCCCGGTGCGGGCAAGACGACGGTCCTTCGCAGCGCCGCGGCGATCTTATCTGAACAATTGCAGCGCCGCGTCGTCATCGCTGACACCAGCAACGAGATCGGCGGCGACGGGCAGATCCCCCATCCCTCCATCGGCAGTGCTCGGCGCTTACAGATTCCGCTGTCCGAGCCGAGCCGGCCGGCGGATGTGGAAACGCGACAGGCCGGGACCATCCTGCAGGCAGTGATCAACCACCGAGCCGAAACGGTTATTGTCGACGAGCTCGGATTCGCCGCCGACGCGAGGGTCGCCCGGACCATTGCCCGCCGTGGCGTGCAGTTGGTCGCAACCGCCCACGCGACTTCGCTTCGCGACATGGTCTTCAACGCCGACCTCGCCTGTCTGATCGGTGACCTCCAGACCATCGTGCTGTCTTCCGAGGAAATCGCGCGATGCGGGGTCGTGCGTCGCACCGTCTTGGAACGCATCGGCCCCCCCGTGTTCGATTGTGCGGTCGAAATCGCCCACCGCGGTGTCTTCGTCATCCACCGAGACGTCGCAGAATCGGTGGACAAGATGCTCAAAGGACTGCCGCCGAGGGTGATCGTGCGGGACTCAGGCCAGGGCCAAGCAGAATCCTAAACAGGATCCGCCTCCCCAAGCGGCCAAACTCAAAGCAGACCCTTTAGCATTTCCCGGACGGGCCATGGATATGGAACGGGGCGTCGTCAAGTGGTTTGACAGTCGAATGGGCTATGGCTTCGTGATTGATGAGGAAGGGCGTGACGTCTTCTTGCACCGCCGGGTGCTCCGCGGTGCCGGGCGGCGGCGGTTGGATCCAGGGGAAATCGTCGAGTACGAAGCGGAGAGCACACCTCGCGGAATCAAAATCACGCGCCTCGTCGTCCCTGACCGGCCGGCGAAGGAAAGATCGCCGTAAAGGGAAGCGGAACGACCCGGTTCAAGAGTGGCGCTTTTTTGGCACCTCGGGAAAGGCAATGACGCCGGTCTGGCGGGTGCCCGTCGTCACCCCTTTTCGCTGCGGAACACGTGGGTGATCGGCCAAGTTGAGATTGAGGGTCTTACCACACGTGCAGGTCACCTTGGATTGTTGGCTCACGTCGATCCAGATCTTCCCCTCGCTCTCGGCTCGCCGTTGGGCGGCTTCGATGGCCCCCGCGGCCCGGTCCTCCGCATCCTCACGATCGGCCTGGGCCGGGGTCATGGTGCCGTACACCGACGCGATGAACGTCTTCGGGTAATAAACGCTGTACTTCTGCCCACACCGACCACACGGGAAGGTCATCAGCAACGCCACACGAGATCACCTCGCCTACTATTGTAGCACGGACATCCCGGGGGTCCCCCGTGGTGGAACAGAGACTGGAAAGCCCGCGTCCAACATCTGGGAAACCCGGGGAGGGTATGGTAGCATAATGGCACATCGGCTCAGGTTGAAGGGAGCGAGGGGAATGGCCGACCGTGGCGTGCGGATGCTCGTTCTGGGAATCCTCGTTGGCGGGGTGGCGGCCGTCTTCCTGTTGGGCAGTACCGCCACTGGGTGGGAACGGCACGCCGGATCGGCCGCGAGCGACCGCGACGTGGTGATCCTTCCCGTCCGTCCCGCCCAGGGATCGCCCTTTACCCCCAAGGAGTTCGTCCCTCTGCTCCCTCCGAACAACGGCCAGGATCAGGGACCGGGGCTGCCCAGCCCCGGGGCCAGCGGGCAGGACTGCAACAAGATCCTCTACTTCTTCCAGGGCAAGCTCTACCAACTCCGGCCGGGGCCGATGCCGCGCGGCGGGGGCAACCCGGAGTTCTATTACATGCAGCCCTACGGGGGTCCGCAGATCCCCGGATTCCCCAGCCCCGGTCCGATGATTCCGGGGGCGCCGGGGCCCAGCACTCCGGATCAATCGGTCCCGCCCCGCCGAATCTGAGCTAAGCCGTAGTCTAAAGTCACGAGGGCTCCCATCAAACGATGGGGGCCCTCGTCTTTCCCTAGGTGCGGTCGGATCTTCTCCCTGGTGCTTAGTGCGTGCCGTCTCCCTGGTCGTCCCCCTGCTTCTTGACCCGCCTGCGCGGCTGGTCCCCCTGTCCGGGTTCCGACCAGGAACCCCCACCGGTGGCGGGTCCGATGTGGGTCTGATCGAGAACCTGCGGCAGGTTGAGGAGGATGTTGGTGATGGTGGAGAGGCCGCCGCCGCCTTGAGCCTGGGTAGGCCTTGCCGGCGCTGGCGGCGCCTCCTCGCGCGAGGCTGGATTGGGATGGCTCGAAGGGACGACCCTTCGCACCTGCTGGACGGGGGCAGGAGGTGAAGCCGGCGTGTCCTTGATCGTCGTGACGGGCTCCGCCTGTTGCTGCGGTCTCAGCCCGAGCATGGCCTGCCCCGTGGGGGTCATCGTGCCCAGGGTCGCAAGAACCGTAAAGATGCCAAATATTGCGGCGATTGTCTTAGTCATCGTGCGCTCCATCACCGGACAGATACATTGGTCTTCCTCAGTAGATATACCCAGATGCTGCCATTCGTAAAACTTCGGGGGCGCACCTGCGTTCGGGATGGCGTCGCCCGACCCCGCCACCGGTCCAAGACTATCGGGGAGCGTCGGGAGGCTTACCCGACTGCAGCCGGGCAGACCCCCGAACCTCGGGGTTGACCAGCGAGCGGGGCCACTCTCCCTGCAGGACCCTCGCCACCTCCTCGGCCACCCGGCGCTTCAGGGTGAGTTTGGCCTCCTGACTGTACCAAGCGACGTGCGGCGTCAAGAGTGTATTGGGGGCGGTGCGCAGCGGATGACTCGATTTGAGCGGTTCCTGCTCGAACACGTCGATCCCCGCTCCGGCCAGCCTCCCCGCGTGGAGGGCTCGCGCCAACGCCACCGTGTCGATCACGGCCCCGCGCGACGTATTGATGAGAATGGCCGTCGGCTTCATCAGCGCGATTTCGCTCGGACCAAGCAGGTGGCGGGTCTCCGCCGTGAGGGGGGTGTGAAACGTCACGAAGTCGGACTGGCGGAGGAGTGTCTGGTAGTCGACGAGAACCGCTCCCCCCTCAATTGCTCCGGACCGGCTGATGTACGGATCGTAGGTCAGACGGTGGAGGCCGAACGACTCAGCGTATCCCGACACGGTTCGCCCAATCCTGCCGAACCCGACGATCCCGAGGGTCAGCCCTTTGAGGCGCGGGATCGGCGGCACGACGTCCGGTCCTTTGAGCCACCGCCCCTGCCGGAGCGCGGCATCGTACTGCAGGAGACGGCGGTGCACGGCAAGCAGAAGGGAGACGGCGTGCAGCGCGACTTCCTGAGTCCCGTAGTCCGGCACGTTCGCCACGCAGATCCCGGCCCGCGTGGCCGCCTCGATGTCCAGGCCGTCGTACCCCACCCCGTAGCGGACGATCAGGAGGCACCTCGGCATCGCTGCGATCATTTCCGCGTCCAGCGCGATGGTCTGGTTGATAACGGCGTCGGCACGGCCGAGGGCCGATTTCAGCGTGGAGCGATCCGAGGACTTGAGCACCTCGAGTTGCACGCCCATCGGCCGCAGGACGCGCTCCTCCGGCTCGAGATCCGGGAAATCGTGATCGGTGATCAGAACGGCGTACCCCATGCGGAGGCATTTTACCTCCGGCACGGTCCCATCCTCTCGTCGCGGACGGGAAAGTTCGAGAGGACAGCGACCGCGCCGTCCAGTATACTGTATTTGGTGAACGCATGATGAAGTCGCTCGACCGCTTGCCGGGTTGGATCGAAGCTCTGCCGTACGCCCTGATCGTGTTGGGGGCGGTGCTGCGCGTTGTCCCCCACCCCGCCAACTTTGCCCCGATCGGCGCGATGGCCCTTTTCGGGGGCGCGCTGCTCCGCGGGGCATGGGCGTTCGCGGTGCCGCTCGCCGCGCTCGTCCTCTCCGATCTGGTGCTGGGTTTCTATCCGGGATGGATCTGGGTATACGGGAGCTTCGCCCTGATCGTCCTCATCGGCAAGGCGCTGGGGCGGCGGCGGACGACGCTGCGGGTGGCCGGCGCGGCGGTGGGGTCATCGATACTCTTCTTTGTCATCACCAACTTGGGAGAGTGGTTCGGGCCGCTCTACCCGCACACGCTGGCGGGGCTTGGCACGGACTTTGCCGCGGCGATCCCGTTCTTTCGCAACACCGCGCTCAGCGACCTCGTGTATGTCCTGGCCTTCTTCGGGATTTACCAAAGCGCGATTCGCTTGGCCGGCAAGCCCCACGGGCGTCTCGCCTCCGCCTCTCAGCGCACCACGTAGCGAATCCGCAGCGTGACGTAGGCGTCGATGGGAACGCCATCGCGCCTGGCGGGTGCAAACTGCCACCGCTTCACGGCCTCGATCGCAGCATGGTCCAGTTCCGCGGACCCTGATGAAACGGTGACATCAATCCGGTCGACCGTGCCGTCGGCCAGCACCAGCGCGCGCAGCCCCACGGTCCCCTCCGCCGCATCGATCGCCAGCGCGCTCCCAAATTCCTGCCGTTTGACCATGATGCGGAGGGCATCTGCCGGGTACACGGTCCCTGCCGATGTGATCACCCTCGGGGGCGTCAGGTGCGGGGGAATGCTCGGAGGGATCCCGCTGCGCGGATCCATCCCCTGAGTGGGTGACTCGCCGGTCGCGCCGGCAACGCCGGGGCCGGCCGCACGCCCCGCGGCGGCGCCGGCTCCGTCCTCA
>DATEHM010000105.1:0-8063 GCA_035279545.1 bacterium
TCGTCACCACGGGCTTCCCGGACGCGAGCGCGGCCTTGGCCAGCTCCCGCGTCACCTCGGCGTAGAACGGCGTGGTGCTGAGCATGATCAGGAGGGCGGACACGTCCGGGTCCCCCCCCAGCGCGGCCATCGCCCGGCCGGCATTCTCGATGATATCCACGGAGAGGCGCCCGCCCAGATCGATCGGGTTGTTCACCTGCGGCGGCAGCAGCAGCGCGCGCAGGCGGTCCCGGGTGGAGGGGTGGAGCGTGGCCAGCCGGAGGCCGCGCTCGGTCAGCCGGTCGGCGGTGACGGAGACGCCGCCGCCGGACGGCGAGAGGACGCCGATCCCATCCCCGCGCGGCGCGCCCCAGCGGGTCAGCACGTCGGCGGCCTGCACCATCCCGTCGTTGGGGTCGTCGGTGAGGATCACCCCCCGCTCCCGGCAGGCGGCCTCGATGACGGCGAAGTCGCCGGCCAGGCTGGCCGTATGCGACTTGGCGGCGCGCACGCCCGGCGCCGTCCGCCCGACCTTGACCATGATCACCGGTTTCCTCGCCCGCTGCGCGGCCTCGGCGGCGCGGAGAAACCGCATCGGATCCTTAAACCCCTCGACGTACAGACAGATGGCCCGCGTCAGCGGATCCTCGACCATGTACTCGAGAAAGTCGCAGATCTCAAGGTCCGCCTGATTCCCCAGCGAGGCGCAGGCGCTGAAGCCGATCCCCGAGGCGTGCGCCCGGTTGTGGATGGACACCATCAGCGCCCCGCTCTGGCTGATCAGCCCGATCGCGCCGGGGATCAGCGCGGGCACCTCCATCGCCACCGAGGAGGTGAGGGCCAGATGGTGGTGCGGATTGATCAGCCCGAGGCAGTTGGGGCCAACCAGCCGGATGCCGTACCGGCGGGTGAGCTCGACCAGGCGGGCTTGCGCGGCGACGCCTTCGGCGGTGTCCGTCTCCGCGAACCCGATCGTCAGGATGACGCAGCAGCCGACGCCGGCCTGCCCGCACTCCTCGACCATCGGCACGAGCACCTCCGGAGGGACGGCGAGAATGGCCACGTCGATCGGGCCCGGCGCGGCGCCGATGCGGGGATGGCAGGGGCGGCCGAACACCCGCCGGTGGCTGGGATTGATCGGCACCAGCCGGCCCTCGAACCCGTGCTTGATCAGGTAATGGGTGATCCGGCCGCCGAACTTGTCCGTGCTCTCGGACGCCCCGAACACCGCCACCGAGCGCGGGTGGAGGATCTCGCGAACGGTGGGGACGGTGCGCCTAGACAAACGCGGCCTCCCCCAAGAGCTCACGCCCGACGATGAGGCGCTGAATGGTCGAGGTGCCGTCGATCACCGTCAGCATCCGCGCGGTCCGCCAGCACTCCTCGACCCCGGCCTCCGCGGAGAGGCCGTAGGATCCCATGCAGTCCATGGCGGCGCTGCACACCCGCACCGCCGCCTCCGCGGCATACGCCTTGGCCATGGAGGCCTCGAGCGGGCAGCGCCGGTCCGCGTCGAGGAAGGCGAGCGCGCGCAGCGAGAGGAGGCGCGCGGCGTCGAGTTCGGCGGCGGCGTCGGCCACCTTCCCCTGGATGTCCTGGAACCTGGCGAGGGGCCGGCCGAAGGCGGCCCGCTGGCGGACGTACGCCTTGGCGATGGAGAGGGCGTGGTCGGCGATTCCCACCGCCTCGATGGCGACGAACGCGCGGGAGGCCTCGATCCCGCGATAGAACGCCTCCGTCCCCTCCCCCGGGCCCCCCAGCAGGTTCTCGGGGTCGACGGGAACGTCGTCGAAGATGACCTCCGCCCAGCTGAGGTTCCGCATCCCCACCCCCTCGACCTCGACCGCCTGCCAGGGCGAGCCCGAGCGCTCGAGGATGATCCGGCTCGTCCCGGCGGCGGCGCCCTTCTCCGGATCGGTGACGATCAGCACCGCCATCAGATCGGAGATGCCGCCGAGCTTGATCCACTTCTTGCGTCCCCTCAGCCGCACCCCGTCGGGGGTGCGGACGATGGCGGTGTTGATGCCGCGCACGTCGCTCCCGGCCTGCGGCTCGGTGATGGCCGAGGTGGAGATCCAGTCCCCCGCCAGGAGGGGGCCGAGCCACCGCCGCTGCTGCTCGGGGCTACCGAGGCGGTGGATGAGGCGCGGCAGCACCACCTCGCCGAGCAGGACCGGGCCGTGCGCCAGGGCTTCGAGCAGGAGACCGTAGTCGACGTTGGTCATCCCCGCCCCGCCGGCGGACCCCGGGACCGTGCTGCCGAGGTAGCCCAGGGGGCGCAGACCCGCGTAGATCTCACGGAGCTGGCCGGGGGTCAGCTTCTGCCCGGGCGGCACCGCGGCGGCGACCGGGGCGACCACACGCGCGAGGGCCTCGCGGGCGCGGTCCTGCAGTTCCCCTTGCTGGGAGGTGAGGCGGAAGTCCATGCGGCGCCCTTACGTGCCCTTGAAGATCGGCCGGCGTTTTTCCTTGAAGGCGGCGACGCCTTCGTGCGCGTCGTCGGTGGCCGCCACGAGATCGGCCCAGCTCTCCTCCAGGACCTTGGCGCGGTCGTACCCATCGCGATACTGCGCGCGGATCGCCTCCTTCACGGCCTGCACGGCGATCGGCGCCGCGCCGGCGAGCCGCAGCGCGATGCGGGCGAGTTCGGCGTCGAATTGGTCGTCCGGCACCACCCGGCTGACCAGGCCCATCCGCAGCGCCTCCTCCGCGCTAACGTCCTCGCCGAGCAGGAGCATGTCCATCGCCCGGTTGCGCCCGACGTAGTGCACCAGCCGGACGAAACCCATCCCCCACGAGGGCACCAGGCCGAGGTAGACATCGGCGGTGCGGAACTTCGTCGTGGCGGAGGCCAGCCGAATGTCGCACGGCCAGGCCAGCGCGGTCCCGCCGCCGATGCACCACCCCCGAATCCCGGCCACCGTCGGCTTGGGGAAGGTCTCGATCCGATCGACGAGCATCTGGCCACGTTTGCGGAACCGGTACCCGGCGTCCCCCTCCCCGCGCGACTCCTCGCCCAGGTCGGCGCCGGCGCAAAACGCTCGGTCCCCCGCGCCGGTCAGGATCACCGCCCGGGTCTCCCGCCGCCGCTCCAGGAGGTCCAGCGCGGCGAGCATCTCCTCCAGCAGGGCCGCGGTGACGAGGTTGAGCGGCGGCCGATTGAAGGTGAGCCGCGACACGCCGCCGTCGTGGGAGAGCGCGATCGTCTGGTAGCGGGGGTCGGGGGCCATCAGCGCAGGACCTTGCTGAGGAACTGCCGCGTGCGCTCGTTCTCGGGATCCGCGAAAAACCGATCCGGCCTATTCTCCTCCACGATCCGTCCTCCTTCCATGAACGCGACCCGGTCCGCGGTGGCGCGGGCGAACCCGATCTCGTGCGTGACGACGACCATCGTCATGCCGTCCCGGGACAGCTTGAGCATGACGTCCAGGACCTCGGTGACCATCTCCGGATCGAGGGCCGAGGTGGGCTCGTCGAACAGCATCAGCTTCGGGTGGATGGCCAGCGCCCGCGCGATCGCCACCCGCTGCTGCTGGCCGCCGGACAGCTGCTCGGGGTAGGCGTCCGCCTTGTCGGACAGGCCCACCAGCGCGAGCAGCCGCCGCGCGTCGTCGGTGGCCGTCTGGCGGGCGACCCGCAACACGTTCACCGGCGCGATGGTGATGTTCTCGACCGCCGTGAGGTGGGAGAAGAGGTTGAATTGCTGAAACACCATCCCGATCTCACTGCGGTGCTTGGCGATCCGCGCTTCCGACAACTCGACCAAGCGGCCGCCCGCCTGGCGATAGCCGATCAAGTGCCCGCCGACCTTGACCCACCCCTGGTCGGCGCGTTCCAGGTGGTTGATGATCCGCAGGAACGTGCTCTTGCCGCCGCCGCTCGGGCCGACGATCACCACCACCTCGCCCTTGCCGACCCGCATGCTGATTCCCTTGAGCACGTGCTGGTGCCCGAAGAACTTATGGACGTCCGCGACCTCGAGCACCGGCTCCCGGGCGTCCGCGCCCTCAGCGGACGCCGGCATCGTCACGGCTATTGGGCATCATGGGCGAGCAGCGTCTGCTCGATCTGTTCCGCCGGACCCGGCCTCCGCGGACCCGGCCGCGCGCCGTGATAGGGGGTGACGCTGCGGGAGAAGTGGGCCTCGATGCGGGCTTGGATCAAGCCCCACACCGTCGTGAACACGAGATAGTAGAGCGCCGCCACCATCAGAATCTCCAGGACCTCGAACCGCAGCTGGATCAGCACCTCGCTGCGCCGCAGCAGCTCGTCCATCGAGATCACCGAGGCCAGCGAGGACGTCTTCAGGAGGCTGTTAAACGTATTGCCCAGCGGCGGGATGATCACCCGAAGCGCCTGCGGGAGCACGATGAGACGCATCATCATCGGAAACGGCATGCCGACCGATCGGGCGGCGTCGAACTGCCCCTTGGGCACGGCGAGAATGCCGCTGCGGATGATCTCCGCCAGATAGGCCCCCTCGTTGAGGCCGAGGCCGAGCAGCGCCGATTGGACGACGTTCAGCCTGATCCCGATCTGGGGCAGCGCCGTGAAGATGATGATCAGCTGGACCAGAACCGGCGTCCCCCGCATCAACCAGATGTAGAAGAACGCCGGCAGATTGAGCATCGGCTTGCTGGAGAGCCGCATCAAGGCGGCGACCAGCCCGCAACACAGGCCGATCCCCATCGAAGCCGTGGACAGCCAGAGCGTCGTCCACGCGCCGGCCAGCAGATACGGACTGACCAGGTTGCCGAAGAATGCCGGCCAATGCCACATGGGCTACCCCGCGCACGGCCTCCCGGGCACGGGCTATCCGCCCGCGTTCTGGCAGTTCGGGGGGGGCAGCGGACCGGTCGTGACCTGGTAGGGGCCCGGCAAGAGGCAGTGGCGGTACGGCGCGAAGATCTTGTCCAGGGAGCCGTCCTGCTTCATTTGGTTCAGCACCGCCGCCACCTGATCGGCGAGCGCTCGGTCCTTGAAGGCGAGGGCCTCCGCGTGCGGATCGTACCCGGTGAGGGCGACGCGGAAGAACGTCTGTCCCTGCCGCTGGTAATAGTAGGCCTCCTCCGTGCCGACGAACGCCCCGTCCACCTGGCCGGCCCGCAGGGCCTGCAGCACGTCGCTGTAGTTGGCGAAGGTGTGGACCTCGATGCCGGGTTTGCCTCCGGCCTTCAGCTCTTGGTCGGCCTGCTCGGCGTCCTTCGCATCCACCGTGCCGAGTTCGACGCCGAACTTCTTCCCGGAGAAGTCTTTCGGTCCCGTGATCTTTTCGGTGTTGGACCGCGGCACCAGGATCCCCAGGGTGCTCGCGCCATACGGGATCATGATCACCTGAGCCGCCCGTTCCTCGGTATAGAACATGAAGGAGTCGATCATATCGAACCGGCCGTCCTTCAGGCCGGGGATCATCGTCGCGAACTGCAGGCTCCAGAACTGCATGGTCAGGCAGAGGCGCTTGGCGATCTCGTTGCCGAGGTCGACGTCCAAGCCGACGATCTTCCCGTCCTTGTCGACGTACTGGATCGGCGGCACGGTGGGGTTGATCGCGCCGATGAGCGTGCCGGTCTGCACGAGCGGGGGGTGCGCGACCTTGGGTGGGCAGTTCGGCGCACCCAGTGCGGACCCACCCCCCACGCCCATCAAAACCAGCAGCGCCACCAGGCCGCCAACGGGAATCACGCGTTTCCGGACCATCGTTCTCCCCTCCCTCATCACAGCTCCCCGAGCGATCGGTCGGACCGGACATGCCCCCGTGGCCGGCCGTGCGTCCCTTTGACCGGGGGCGTGCCCCTATTCATCGTAGACCAACCCGCACTCAGCGTACTCCGGGCGGTTGAAGCCGGCGAGCAGCTCGCACACGCTCTCCGTCTCGTTGCGAATGGCGTGCACGGTGTTCGCCGGAATGTAGATGCACGTCCCCGGGGTCGCGGACACCACCTCCCCCCCGAGGTACACCGCGCACGTTCCCGTGATCACAAAATAGAACTCGGCGGCATTCGGATGATGGTGGCGAAGATGGTACTGGTGAGGCAGCATCCGGCAGTAGGTGATGCGGAGATCCTCGGACCCACTCCTCCCGCGAGAGATCAGGTTGCAGGTGAAGCCTTCCTCTCGCGGGTCCGCCTCAGGCTTGGCCGTCAGAGGGCGGAAATCTTCTTCCGTCACACGGGAGACCCACCGCGGCGAAAAGCCGGTCATCGCCTCTCCCCTTCACCCATCTCCGCACCGACGAGCAGCCCCCGAGCGGGATTCTGTGCGCGAGTAGTGTTCGGATGGTTTGAAAGCGATTCCTGCTCGCATCTCGAACCGCGCGTCGGCGCGGGGAGCCCCACCCATCTGCTCGGGGAAGGGTCCCCATCGGCCGTCAGCGCACAGAGTGAATGCCGGGCGGCAACGCGCCGGCAGGGCCGCGCGCCCCCGGGCCCCAGGGGGCCTCGCCGAAAACAGCGGCGGCCGGAACTCGGTTCGCGGACCGTGGGGGATCCCCAGGAGCCCTTCACCCACCTCGCCAAATCCCGCGGACAGGGGCGCGGCGTCTGCCGAGCGAATCCCTTGCCGGGCCCCCGCGTCGATACCCCCGGGGGGGACGTCGAGAGACGGGAGCGAGAAACGCCAATGAAGGAAGCCCGAGCCCTTGGAAGACTGCCGCTCGTGTTCGCGGCGATCGTCTTGGCTTTCTCCGTGACCGAGGGCGCAAAGGCTCAGCCGCCACGAGTCACGCAGCGCGTGGGCCCGGAGGCGGTATGGAATCCGCCGCGAGACGTATTCCTGATGATTGGGCGGGAGTGTGGGGGGAAGAGCGCGGGGTGTCTTCCGGGTCTGATGGACCAGTCAGGCGCATCGACGCAGGCGATCGAATTCAGCCGATCGCTGCACGGGGAAGGCTATCTCGAGGCGTTTCGGACGATGGGCCGGGTGGACCTGGGGACCATCGCCTATCCGTTCCGAGCAAACGATAACGAGGTCCCGGCCTTGATCAACGGCAAGCCGCCCGTGGTGGACGTGCAGAGCTCTGCGGCCTCGCTCGTCCTCGCGGGAGACCCCTACTATGATGCGATTCTACGGAAGCACCCGCACGCCGGGTGGCTGGGGGACACACCGACCTTCAAGAAGATGGAGACCCTGCCGCCAGGAGGGCAGCGCTTTGTCTTCTCGTTCGCGCTGCAAGACGGCTGCCACGCCTGCGCGATATTGGGGAAGACCTGGTTTGCCATGGATTTTGACGGCTCGGGGACATTACGGAAGCCGGTGCTGCTGGGATGTACCGACCCGGGAGCGATCCAACCCCCACAACCGGCGGCGCAGAAGGCCCCGCGGGGCTCTTCGGCCCCGGCGAAGCCCGCGCCGCCGGATCGTCTCATCACGCATGCCGCCGTGGGACCGGTGCGGGTTGGGATGACCATCGCGCAGGCGCGAACCGCCCTGCACGGCTTGGAGGTGGCGAGAGGGGCGAGCGGGGATGGCGCCGTCATCTATGCCGTGCGGCACGGAACGCAGACCTTGATGGTGCTCTTTCCCCTCCCCAAGCAGGCCTGGGATCCGATCAACGAGCGTACGCGGATCCATGGGATCGAGGTGTTCGACCCGACGTATGCCACCGGCGCCGGAGTTCACCCGGGGATGCGGCTCCAGGATGTCGAACTGATCTATGGAAAATTGATCAAGCTCCAGCGATCCGAGATCGAATCCCAGGAATTCGCCTCATTCCCCAAGCTGCCAACGGGGATGGTGATCCGCGTGCCCTCGGGGACGGGCACCTATGCCGCGGGGGAAAGCACGACGACACGCTATACCCCACCCGCGCGGGTCCTGAGCATCGGTGTGGCATGGACAGGCCCTTGGTGAACGACGTGATCTCACGCTGCGGCGCTCCTCCGGGGACGGCGTAGGCGATCTCGCGGCGTGCGGTCGGGAGACCGCCATCGACCGAGCGGCCTTTCAAGGGAGTCGGTCATGATGCCTGACGGCAACGCCACACAGCATGAAAATGGTCGTCACGGGCGAAAGCAACGGTCTGCGGCGGGGAAGAGAGGTCGCGTCTCCTTGGTGCCGAGAGCCCGTAAGGGAGTCTGACCCCGGCG
>DATEHM010000106.1:0-10608 GCA_035279545.1 bacterium
GCCGACGGCGAGGCGATCGCGGACGTGGACGGGCGCGAACTCGCCGTCCCCTACGCCGCGCCCGGCGAGGAGGCCCGGGTCCGCATCCTCAGCGCCCGGCGCGGCCTGGCCCGGGGGCAACTCGTGGCTCTGCAGGTGGCCTCCCCCCGGGTGGTGCGTCCGCGGTGCCCGCACTTCGGTCGCTGCGGCGGCTGTCAGTGGCAGCACCTCGAGTATGCCGCGCAGCTCGAGCAGAAGGCCGCGCTCGTGCGCGGCGCGCTCGGGGGCGCCGGCGTGCCGCCCCACCTTGTCACCCCGGCGATCGGCTGGGAACCACCCTGGGAGTTCCGCACCCGCCTGGAGGCCGCCGTCGGCACGCGCGAGGGGAGGGTGGTGCTCGGGTTCTCAAGCTGGGGCGGGGGCCGGATCATCGAAATCCAGCAGTGCCCCGTGCAACACCCGGGGAACGTCTCGGCCCTCCACGCCCTGCGGGAGGCCTGGGGGCCGCTGCGTCCGCTGGCGGGCGTCCTGCGCGGCCTGCTCAGCCGGGTGGGCGCGGCCACGGGGGAGGTCCTGGTCGGCGTCTCCGCGGCCCGGCGGCTGTCGCCGGCCGAGCGCCCCCTGGTCGTGCGGGCGCTCCTCGACCGCATCCCGCATTTGGTCGGCCTGATGGAGGTGAGGGCCCCGCGCGGCCATCTTCTGGCACGCCGGCGGGCGGAACTGCTCTGGGGCCGGCCGTACGTGGCGGATGAGGTGGCCGGCGTCCGGTTCCACGTTCCCCTGCTGGCGGAGTTTCCGGTGAACGCCTTCGGGCTGTCGGGGGTGATCGAGCTGGTCCTGGCCGAGCTCGACGCCTCGTCCGCCGACACCGTGGTGGAGCCGGATGCGGGGATCGGCGGCTACACGTGTCACCTGGCGCTGGCCGCGGGGCGCGTCGTCGCATTGACGGAGGCGGCGCAGCTGGATGCCGCGTGGGCGAACGCCCGCCTGAACCGCCTGACGAACTGCGCTTTCTACGCGCGGGATCCCGTGCGGGCGCTCGAAAAGGTGGCGGGCGTGGATCTGGCCTTTCTCCATCCCCCGGGTGTGGGGATCGCCCCGGGGGTTCCCCGCGCCCTCAAGGCGGCGGGGGTGCGGCGCGTCGTCTACCTGGGACGGGCCCTCCGCTCCCTGGCGCGAGATGTCGCGGCGCTCGCGGGCGAAGGGTACCGGGTGCGGGTGGCGCGGCCGATCGATCTCAGCCCGCACACGAGCCGCGTGCACGCGCTGGTGACGGCGTCCGCGGCATGATCCGCGCCGCGCACTCGAACGCAGGACTTGCGCTCCCAAGATCGAACCCCATCAGGGTCGTACGGCGCTGGAGGAACTGCCCGCATGCCCGCTGAGTTCGTCCACTGCCACCTCCACAGCGAATATTCCCTGCTCGACGGAGAAAGCCGGATCGCCGCCCTGATGCAGCGCGCCCAACAGTTGGGGATTCCCGCGCTGGCGCTGACCGATCACGGCGCGATGTACGGGGCGATCGAGTTCTACCAAGAGGCCAGGGCGCACGGCATCACCCCGATCATCGGGGTCGAGGCGTACGTCGCGCCCCGGCGGATGACCGACCGCGACCCCAAGCTCGACGCGTCGGCCTTTCACCTCGTGCTGCTGGCGGCGACCCTGGAGGGGTACCGGAACCTGCTCAAGCTCACCACCGCCGCCCACCTCGACGGCTTCTACTACAAGCCGCGCATCGACCGGGAACTGCTGAGCCGCCACGCCGGCGGGTTGATCGGTCTGTCGGCGTGCCTGCAGGGGGAGGTGCCGCGGGCCCTGCTGCGCGGGGACGGCGGGGCGGCGGCCGAGATCGCGGCGACGTACCGCGACATCTTCGGCCCCGGGAACTTTTACCTGGAGGTCCAAGACCACGGCCTCCCCGACCAGCAGACGCTGATCCGCGGCATCACGCCGCTCGCCCGCGAGCTCGGCCTGCCCCTGGTGGCGACCAATGACGTCCACTACGTCACGCGGGACGAGGCGGACGCCCAGGACGTGCTGATGTGCATCCAGATGGGGCTGGCGCTCGACCAGAAGGACAAGCCCCGGATGGGGGAGACCCCGGAGTTCTACCTGAAGAGCCCCGAGGAGATGGCGGCGCGATTTGCCGAGCTGCCCGAGGCGCTGGCGAACACGCTGGCGATCGCCGAGCGCTGCCGGCTGGAGATCGAGACCGGCCAATTGACGCTACCACACTTCCCGGTGCCGGAGGGCGAGACGCCGGACTCCTACCTGCGGCGGCTCTGCGAGGCCGGGATCCGGCGGATCTACGGTCAGCTCACCCCGACGCTCGGGGAGCGGTTGGACTACGAATTGGGCATCATCGCCAAGATGGGGTACGCCGCCTACTTCCTCATCGTGCAGGACTTCGTCAACTTTGCCCGCCGCGGCGGCATCCTCACCACGGTGCGGGGATCCGCCGCCGGCAGCCTGGTCCTGTACGCCTGCGGCGTCACCGATGTCGACCCGATCGCCTACCGCCTGCCCTTCGACCGCTTCCTCAACCTGGAGCGGTACACGATGCCGGACATCGACGTCGACTTCATGGACAGCCGGCGCGACGAGGTGATCAAGTACGTGATGGACAAGTACGGCGCCGACCGCGTGGCGCAGATCATTACCTTCGGCACGATGGGCGCCCGCGCGGCCATCCGGGACGTCGGCCGGGTGATGGGGCTGCCCTACGGGGACGTCGACCGCATCGCCAAGCTGATCCCCGGCCCCTTCGTCACGCTCAAGGAGGCGCTGGAGGCGGAGCCGGAGCTGCGCGCGGCCGCCCAGGACAACCCCCAGGTTCGCCGCCTGCTGGATCTGGCCCAGAAGCTGGAAGGCGTCGCCCGCCACGCCAGCACCCACGCCGCGGGGGTGATCATCTCCCGCGATCCCCTCATCGACCAGGTCCCGCTGCAGCGCGCGACCAAAGGGGACCTGGTGATGACGCAGTTCGACATGAACAGCGTGGCCGCGATCGGCCTGCTGAAGATGGATTTCCTCGGGCTGACGAACCTGACGATCCTCGATAGCGCCATCCGGATCATCCGCGAGACCCGACGGGTGGAGATCGATCTCCCGCGGGTCCCCCTCGACGACCAGCCCACCTACGCGCTGCTCTCCTCGGGCGAGACCACCGGCATCTTCCAGCTGGAGGGTCGCGGCATCCGGCGCTACCTCAAGGATCTGCGGCCGGACCGGATCGAGGACGTGATGGCGATGGTCGCGCTCTTCCGTCCCGGCCCGATGGCGAACATCCCGTCGTACATCCGGCGGAAGCACGGCCAGGAACCGGTCACCTACCTGCACCCGCTGCTGGAGCCGGTGCTCAAGGACACCTACGGGGTGATGGTCTATCAGGAGGACATCATGACCGTCGCCCAGGCCGTGGCGGGCTACACCCTCGCCGAGGCGGACGTGCTCTGCTACGCCATCCGCAAGAAGATCAAGGACCGGCTGCTCGCGCAGCGGGAGAAGTTCGTCCGCGGCGCCCGCCAGAAAGGGGTCCCCGCCAAGATCGTCGATCAGATCTTCGAGCAGTTCGAGCCGTTCGCCCGCTACGGGTTCAACCGGGCGCACGCGGCCTGCTACGGGCTGATCGCCTACTACACGGCCTACCTGAAGGCGCACTATTCGGCCGAGTACATGACCGCGGTGATGACCAGCGACGCCGGCAACACGGAGAAGGTGGCGGAGGCCGTCGCCGAGTGCCACCGCATGGGCATCCGCATCCTTCCCCCCGACGTGAACACCAGCGCGGCGTCGTTCACGGTCGAGGGCGAGGCGATCCGGTTTGGGCTGGCCGCGGTCCGCAACGTGGGCCCGGGTGCCGTCGAGTCCATGATCGCCGCCCGGACCTCCGAGCGGTTCACCAGTCTGACCGATTTCTGCTCGCGCGTCGACACGCGGCAGGTCAACCAGCGGGTCGTCGCCAGCCTGGTCAAGGCGGGCGCGCTGGATTCGCTGGGGACGTCGCGCGCCCAGATGCTGCAGACGCTCGACGAGACGATGGAGCAGGCGCAGCGTGCCCAACGGGTCCGGCTGCAGGGCCAGACCGGCCTGTTCGACCTGGGGGTGGGGGAGGCCCCCGCCCCGGCGGGGCCGGAGGCGGGGGAGGAGTTCAGCCGGGACGAACTGCTGACGATGGAAAAAGAGATGCTCGGTCTCTACATCTCCGATCACCCGCTCACCCGCTGGCAGCCGGTGCTGGACCAGCGGGTCACCGTCCCGCTGGGGCAGCTGCTCGACCTCCCCGACCGCAAAGAGGTGGTCGTGGGCGGGTTGGTCAGCGCCATGAAGCGGACGATCACCCGGTCGGGGTCGGCCATGGCCTTCCTCACGCTGGAGGATCTCACCGGCAGCGTCGAGGTCATCGTCTTTCCCCGCGTCTACGAACAGCAGGGGTTCGCGCTCAAGCGGGACGCCGTGCTCCTGATGCGGGGAAAGGTCGATATCGAGGAGCAGACCGCCAAGATCCTGTGCGAGGAGATCCTCGAACTGCCCGCCTCTCCCGAGGCGGTCCCGCCGGCACCGGCGGCGGCGACCCTCCCGGGCGCCGCGGCGGGGAGCGGCAACGGACTCGGTTCCGGCAACGGGAACGGCGCCCGGCGCGGCGGCCCGGGGACCTCGGCCCCCGCTCGGCCGCCGCTGCGCGTGCGGGTGAGCACGCGCGAGGAAATCGAGCAGCTGGAGCGGTACCTGCTCGCGCATCCCGGCGACCGGCAGGTCTGCGTTCACGTGGTCACCGGCCAGGGAGACGAGCACATCGTCCCGGCCCGCAGCCGCCTCCAGGACGTCGAGGGCCTCCACCAGGAGCTTGAGCAGTTGTTCGGCGAGGGAAACGTTTGGGAAGAGTAACGGCGTCCTCCTCCGACGCGGTAATCGCCGGCGCCTCGTTCGCCGGCTTGGCGGTCGCCCGCGAGATCGGGGGCGGGGCCATGCTGGTGGATCCCGAGCCGGTCGGCGAGGGACGGACCTCCGCGTGCGGGGCCCCGGTGCGCGTGATCGAGGCGTTGGGCGCGCGCGGCTCGATCCAGCAGCGGCACGACGCCCTCGTGCTGCACACCGTGGATCGAGAGGTGCGCTGGGCGCTCCCCGAGCCGTTTTGCACGTTTGACTACCGGGAGTGCTGCCGCGCCGCGCTGGTCGGAACGGGCGCGCGGGTCGTTCGCGCCAGCGTCCAGGGGCGGCGGGGGCAGACGGTCCGCACCTCCGTCGGCGAGCTGACCGGGCGCGTCCTGGTCGACTGCACCGGCTGGCGCGCCGCCTTGGCCGAAGTGGGAGGCGCCGGCGGGGGAGGTCGGGGCGGCCGGAGGCCGCGCTACCTCGGCTTCGGCCTGGAGGCGGAGGTGGACGCCGAGTTCCCGCCCGGCCTGCACTTCTATTTCTGGCCCGAGATCGTGTCGGACGGGTACGCCTGGGCGTTCCCGGCGGGGCGCACGACCCGGATCGGCTTGCTCAGCTACCGCGGACGGACCCGCCTCGGCCCCGCCCTCAACGAGTTCCTGAGGCGCCTGAACATGCCGCGCGGTCCGTTGCACGGCGGGTTCCTGCGCGCCGACCTGCACCCGCCCGTCGTGGACGGGGTGTTCGTGGTCGGAGATGCTGGGGGGCAGTGTCTTCCGCTCTCCGGCGAGGGGATTCGGACGGCGGTGTGGGCGGGCGCCGCCTGCGGCCGGCTGATCCGACGCGTCCTCGACGGCGGCCTGACGCTCGCGGAGGCGGAGGCCGGCTACCGGGGGCTCGCGGCGCGGCAGCGACGGCGCTACCGGATGCTGCTCTGGGCGACGCTGGGGGTGCTCGTCCTTCCGCCGGGGACGCTGGGTGCGCTGGCCTCGTGGGTCGCCCGCCCGCGCCGGCTCGACTGGGTGATGCAACATTACCTCCGGATCTTCTCGGAGCGCTCGGCGCCCGAGCCCGTAGGCGGGCCGGCGCGCCGGTCGGCATGAGGGCGGTCGCCTCCCGGGAGAGGGCCGGGCCGGCGTAGCGGAGGATCATGGAGCGCGTCGCGCCGTGGAGCGTCGGCATCTTGCTCTTCGACGGGGTCGAAGTCCTCGACTTCGCCGGGCCGTTTGAGGTGTTCTCCCGCACCCGCCTGCTGCCGGGTCTGGCGTCGCGCCGCACGGAGGAGAGCGCGCCGTTTCGGGTATTCACCGTGGCGAAGTCCGCCGCCCCGATCACGACGACGGGAGGGTTGCGGGTCGTCCCGCACCACGCCTGGGCCGATGCGCCGAAGATCGACCTGCTTGTGGTGCCCGGAGGCATCGGGACCCGGTCCCTGCTCGAGGATCCCGAGACGCTCGAATGGATCCGGCGCGCCGCATCCGGTGCGCGGCGGGTCGCCTCGGTGTGCACGGGTTCCCTGCTGTTGGCGAAGGCCGGGCTGCTGCGCGGCCGTCGTGCGACGACGCATTGGGGGGCGCTCGACCTGTTAGCGTCGCTGGACGCCGGCACCACGGTGGAGCGGACCCTGCGGGTCGTCGACGACGGGATCATCAGTTCGGCCGGCGTGGCCTCCGGGATCGACATGGCGTTCTACGTCGTCGAGCGTCTCTACGGCCGCGAGGTCGCGAACGAGACCGCAACATACATTGAATACCGCCGCGAGAAATCGCCCGACCCCGGGCGGGCCGCGGCCTCCGACCGGTAGCCGTCCCGCGGGAGCGCGTGTGGCCAGATTTGTCTGCGTGACGTGCGGGACGCAGTACCCTGAGGCGGAGCGGGCGCCGGCCGCCTGCCCGATCTGCGAGGATGAGCGGCAGTTCGTCGGTTGGGAGGGGCAGCGGTGGACGACGCTCGAGGCGATGCGGGCGGACGGCCACCGCAACGTCCTCGCGGAGGAGGAGCCCGGCCTCACCAGCTTCCTCACCGTCCCGCGGTTCGCGATCGGCCAGCGGGCGCTGCTCGTGCGCACGCCCGGCGGCAACCTGCTGTGGGACTGCATCACCTACCTGGACCGGCCGACCGTCGACGCGCTCCGCGCGCTCGGCGGCATCGCCGCCATCGCGATTTCCCATCCGCACTACTACTCGGCGATGGTGGAGTGGAGCGACGCCTTCGGCGGCGCGCCCGTGTATTTGCACGCCGCCGATCGTCGCTGGGTCATGCATCCGTCGCCGCGCATCGTGTTCTGGACCGGGGAGGTGGCGTGCCCGCTCCCCGGCGTCGAGCTGATCAACTTGGGCGGGCACTTCGACGGCGGGACGGTCCTCCACTGGCCCGCGGGCGCGGAGGGGCGGGGAGTGCTGCTGTCCGGCGACATCATCCAGGTCGTCCAGGACCGCCGGTCCGTCAGCTTCATGTACAGCTATCCCAACCTCATTCCGCTGGGAGGCGAGGACGTCGCGCGGATCGCCGCGGCGATCCGGCGCTACCGGTTTGATCGGATCTACGGCGCGTTCGACGGCCGGCAGATCCCCGCCGGCGCGGGGGAGGCGGTGGAGCGGTGTGCGCGGCGCTACATCGAGCGCCTGACGGGCCCGCCCAGGGGGGCGGCGGGAGGGCGATCCGCGCCGGCGGCCCCGGGGGAAGGATGACCCCCGGCGGTCGCGGGAAGTTATCGGGCGGAGGAATCGGGGAAAATAATATAGGAAGGGCGTCCGGGTGGAGATGGCCGATGGAGCGAGGGAGCGACGCATACATCATCCCACGACGCGCGATTCGCTGGATCGCGCTGGGGGCCGGTGTGTTCTTCGCGCTGGTGGTTCTGGTGTCGTTTCTCGATGCCTCGGCGTACATGAAACGGGCGGCGGCGAAGCACGCATCGCTTGGCCGGCACTTCGCCCCGCTGCCGGCCGCGGATTCCCCCGCGCCCCTGGCAGCCCCGAGGGTGCCCGCCGCGGCGGCGTCGGGGAGGTCCCCCCGTCCCTCCCGGAAGAGCGTGTGGGTCTCAAGCGGGGTCGGCGGATCATTGGCCCCCTACTTCCAGCAGCGCCAAGATAACTTCGGTCACTAGCGGGGCGCGCCGCGGGGCCATCGGCCGGAGCGCACCTCCGCGATCCCTACGCGTGCGGGCGCACGCTCGTCCCTCCCCTGGCCCAGCGGCGCGGCGCGCCGGCGCGGGGTCCACGGTCTCTCCCGGCGAAGATCAGGGCGATCGCGGAACGTGCTCGCAGGGGGGGGCGGCGAATGGGGGCCCGGTCGAGAGGGTACGGATGGATCAGCGATCTGCCGGATCACCGCGACTATCCGTACGTGGTTCCCAAGCGGGTCGCGCGCGGGCTCCCGCGCCGCGTCGATCTGCGCGCGTCGTTCCCTCGGGTCTACAATCAAGGGCAGCTACAAAGCTGTACGGCGAATGCCGTGGCGGCCGCGGTGCAGTTCGCGCGGAGAACCGAAGGGCTGCGGCCGGATTTTCTGCCCTCGCGGCTCTTGATCTATTACAACGCGCGGGCCCTGCAGGCCCACACCCGGTGCGACACCGGATCGCAGATCCGGGACGCGATCAAATGCGTCGCCGCCCAAGGGGTGTGTTCCGAGGATCTCTGGCCCTATCGTGTGCCGCGCTTTGAGGTCAAGCCGTCGCCCCGCTGTTACCGCGCGGCGAGCGCGCACCGGGCCATTCGCTACCAGCGGGTGCGGCGGGATCCCGGCCTCGTCGCGATGAGGGCGTGTCTCGCATCCGGGTACCCCCTGGTCTTCGGCATGGCCGTGTACACGGGCTTTGAGAGCGTGCGGGTGGAACGGTCCGGGGTGGCGCAGATGCCCGGGCGCGGCGAGCGCCACATCGGGCACGGCCACGCCGTGCTGGCGGTGGGGTATGATGACGCCGCCCGGCGGTTCATCGTGCGCAACTCGTGGGGGGAGCGGTGGGGACAGCATGGGTACTTCACGCTGCCGTGTGCGTACCTGGCCGAACCGGGCCTCTCGGACGACTTCTGGACGATCCGCGTGGTGAATGCGTAGCGCCCATCTCTCTGACCGGCCCTCCCGGCAGGAGTTCCCCTCCGTTCCGCGAACACGCCCCCGCAGTCGGCATGAGTAGGTCCCTCTGAGGCGACGGTCCATGTCACGTCCGCCGATCGGCACCGTGACGTTCGTGTTTACCGACATCGAAGGGTCGACGGCGCTGCTCCAGCGCTTGGGCGACACCCCGTACGCCGACGCCCTCGCCGAGCACAGGCGCATTCTCTGCACCGTCTTCACCGACCGGGGCGGCCAGCGGGTCGATACGGCGGGGGATGCCATGCTGGTCGTGTTCCCCAGGGCGAGGGACGCGGTGGGGGCGGCGGTGGCGGGGCAGCGGGCGTTGCGGGCGCACCGCTGGCCGGAAGATGCCCGGCTGCAGGTGCGCATGGGGATGCACACCGGGGAACCCGTCGCCGTCGCCGACGAGTACATCGGCCTGGACCTCCATCGGGCCGCGCGGATCTGTAGGGCCGGCCACGGGGGCCAGATTCTCCTGTCGCGGGCGACGGCCAGCCTGATCGACGAGAGGTTGCCCGACGGGGTCAGCCTCCGCGATCTGGGGACGCACCGCCTCAAGGACCTCCGCAGCCCGGAGCGGCTCTTCCAAGTCGTGCACCCCGATCTCCCGGCCGAGTTTCCGCCGGTCGCGTCGGTCGACACGCACGCGCACAACCTGCCCCACCCCGTGTCCAGTTTCGTCGGCCGCGACCGGGAGATCGCGGAGGTGACGCGCCTGATCTCCACCTCGCGCCTGGTCACGCTCACGGGGGCGGGGGGGTGCGGCAAGACACGACTCGCCCTGCGGGTCGCGGCGGCGGTGCTGGAGGCCTACCCGGACGGGGTCTGGCTCGTGGAGCTGGCGGCGCTGGCCGATCCCGCGCTGGTGCTGCAAAGCGTGGCGTCCGCGGTCGGCGTCCGCGAAGTCTCAGGCCATCCGCTGCCCGCAGCGGTGGTCGAACACCTCCGCGCCAAAAAGCTCCTCTTGCTGGTCGACAACTGCGAACACCTCGTGGAGGCCTGCGCGCAGGCGGCGCGGACCCTGCTGAATGCCTGCCCGGAGCTGCGGGTGCTGGCGACCAGTCAGGAGGTGTTGGGGATCCCCGGGGAAGTCGCCTGGCGCGTGCCGTCGCTGTCGCTGCCGGACGTTTGCGGCGATTCGGATATCCGCGCGCTGGCGGAGTGCGAGGCGGTCCGCCTGTTCGTGGAACGCGCGGCGGCCGTGCAGCCGTCGTTTGTCCTCACCGCGCGCAGCGCCGCCGCCGTCGCCGACGTGTGCCGGGCCCTCGATGGGATCCCGCTGGCGATCGAGCTGGCGGCGGCGCGGGTGGCCGCGCTGCCGGTCGAGGAGATCGCGGCGCGGTTGAACGATCGCTTCGCCCTCCTCACCCAGGGGGAGCGGGCGGCCCTGCCGCGGCACCGGACGCTGCGGGCGGCGATGGACTGGAGCTACCACCTCCTGCCGGAAGCCGAGCGGGCGCTGCTCCGCCGGTTGGCCGTGTTCGCCGGAGGGTGGACGCTTGAAGCGGCGGAGGCCGTGTGCGCGACGGACGGCGCGGTGGGATTCTACGTGCTGGATCTGCTGACGCAACTGGTCCTCAAGTCGCTCGTGCTGATCGATCAGCAGGCCCCCGCGCGCTATCGGTTCCTCGAGACCGTCCGGCAGTACGGCCTGGTGCAGCTGGCGGCGGCGCG
>DATEHM010000107.1:0-9327 GCA_035279545.1 bacterium
GGCCCCGACGCGGGATCCCGGTGCGCGCGGCGTGTTCCGCTTCCAGTGCCTGCTGAAGGCCGCCGATGGAGAGGCGGTGCGGGCGGCGGCGCGCGAGGCCCTCGCCGCCGCCGGCTCCCCCCGCGACGGTTGGCTCACCGCGGAGATGGATCCGCAGGAGACCTACTAGCGGTGACGATGGAGATCATTACCGTGGACAGTCCCCGGGCGGGCATCCTCCGCCGGCGGGCGCAGCCCGTCCGCGTCGTGACGCGCGATGTCCAATCGCTGATGGACGAGATGTTCGCCATGCTGCTGAAGGCGCAGGGGCTGGGACTGGCCGCCCCGCAGGTCGGGGTCGGCCGGCGGATCTTCGTCGCGCGATTGGAGGACCGTCAGATCGCCCTCGCCGATCCCGAGGTGCTGCGCCAGGACGGAGAAGAGGTCGCGACCGAAGCCTGCCTCAGCATTCCCGGGCTCCTCGGGGACGTGCCGCGCGCCCAGCGGGTGGCGGTCCGCGGGCGGAACCGCCGGAACCGGTTCGTGACGATCGAAGCGTCCGGGCTCCACGCCAGGATCCTCCTGCACGAGATCGATCACCTGGACGGGATCTTGTTCACCGACCGCGTGCGGGATCCCAAGACGCTGCGCCGCGTCGATCAGGCCTCCGAGGTGGCGCCCGCGGAGGAGCTCGAATGAAGGTGATCTTCATGGGGACGCCGGAGTTTGCGGTCCCGTCGCTGGAGGCGGTGCTCGGGGCGGCCGAGATCGCCGCCGTGCTGACCCGGCCGGACGCGCCGCAGGGACGGGGCCTTCGCGTCGTTTCCCCCGCGGTGGCCGCGGTGGGGCATCGGTACGCGCTCGAGGTGCTCCAGCCGGCATCGCTCAAGGACGCGACGCTGCTCGGCCGCCTCCGCGCGCTTGCGCCCGATCTCTTGGTGGTGGTGGCGTTCGGGCGGATCGTGCCGCCGGAGGTTCTGGCGGTCGCCCCGCGGGGCGGCATCAACCTCCATCCCTCGCTGCTGCCGCGGTACCGAGGGGCGGCGCCGATCCCCCGCGCCATCGCCTCCGGGGAGGCGGAGACCGGGGTCACGGTGCTCCATATGAGTGACGAGCTGGACGCGGGGGAGCTCATCCTGCAGCGCGCGGTGGCGATCGCGCCCGACGACACCACGGCGACCCTGGAGGCGCGTCTGGCCCGGGAGGGCGCCGAGCTCATCGTCGAGGCGCTGCGCCTCCTGGAGGCCGGGCAGGCCCCCCGCGCGCCCCAGGATCCCGCCCGGGCGACGTACGCCCCGAAGCTGACCCGGCAGGAGGCCTGGCTTCGCTGGACGGACTCCGCGGCGCGGCTGGCCGACCTGGTTCGGGCGTTCGATCCCTGGCCGGTGGCGTCCACCTTGCTGGAGGGGGCGCCGATTCGGATCTGGCGGGCGGTCGCCCGTCCAGGAAGCGGGCCCGAACTCCCGGGAACGGTTGTCGCCGCCGGGGAGGACGGTCTGTGTGTGGCCACGGGCGAGGGGCGGCTGCTCCTCCTGGAGATCCAGCCCCCTTCCGGCCGGCGGATGACGGTGGCCGAGTACCTCCGGGGACACCAGGTCGTCCCCGGCACGGTTCTGGGTGGCCCGCCGCCGGAATCAACGCCGGACGGCAGGGTCGCCTAGCGTCGCCGCGCTGATTAGGATGCCCCGCGCGAACTGTGTTACAATTTGAGGCTGGGAGGTGAGCGCATGCTGTGGTTTTGGGACCCCACCATGATCATCGTCATCCCCGCCGTCCTCCTGGCGCTGTACGCACAGCTGCGGGTGCGGTCGACGTTCGCGCAGTACAGCCAGGTCCCCATTCGCAACGGGATGTCCGGGGCCCAGGTCGCGGAGGAGATCCTCCGCAGAAATGGCCTCTCCGGCGTTCAGATCGAGCGGGTCGACGGAACGCTCTCCGATCACTACGACCCTCGCACCCGCGTGCTCAGCCTCTCCTCGGACGTGCACGACGGCGTGTCGGTCGCCTCCGCGGGGGTCGCCGCGCACGAGACCGGGCACGCCATCCAGCACGCGCGCGGCTACGCGCCGCTCGCCTTGCGCTCCGCCATGGTGCCGACGGTGCAGTTCGGCTCCTGGCTGGCCTGGCCGATCTTCATCCTGGGCTTCTTGTTCCACTCGGGGACGATGATCCAGCTGGGGATTCTGGTCTTCACGGCCTTCGTGGCGTTCACGGTCGTCACGCTTCCGGTGGAGTTCGATGCGAGCGGCCGGGCGATGCGGGCGCTGCGAGAGGAAGGGCTCGTCACCCCAGACGAGCTGCGGGGGGTACGCTCCGTGCTGACCGCTGCCGCGCTCACCTACGTCGCCGCCGCGGCGATGGCGATCCTCCAGCTCGCGCGCATGTTGCTCCTCACGCGGCGTGAGGAGTGATGCCGCCTCACCGCGTGCGAGGCCGCATCCGATCCGGCCGATGCTGCACTCGCGAACGTGTCGGGGGGTGGCGTTAGAGGTCCTGCACCGCGTGGATGCCGATCGGGCCTTCAGCGGCGCGCTGCTCCGCCGGACGCTGGACCGCGCCGGGCTGAGTCCCTCCGACGAGGCATTGGCCACCGAGATCACCCTGGGGACCCTCCGCCACCGCGCCGAGGTGGACTGGGTGCTCGGGCGGTTCACCCGGACCCCGCTGGACGATCTCCCCTCCCCGATCCGCACCGTGCTGAGGATGGGGGCGTATCAGCTGCTGTTTCTGGATCGCATCCCGCCGTCTGCGGCCTGCTCGGAGGCCGTGGAGCTGGCGAAGCGGGTCGGCCATCCCGGAACCGCGCGGCTGGTGAACGCGGTGCTGCGCCGCGTCGCCTCTTCCCCCGTGGCGATCCCCGATGATGCGGCCACCCCCGAGGGGCTGGCGCTGCGGCACTCGCATCCCGCCTGGCTGATCCGCCGATGGGTGGCGCGCTTCGGCGTCGAGGCGACCCGCGCCCTGTGCCGCGCGAACAACACGGCGCCCCCGGCGGCGATCCGCTTGAATACGCTGCGCGGCACCCCCGACGCCGTCGCGGCCGCGCTGGAGGGGCGCGGCATCCGTCTCGTGCGCTCGGCCCTGCTCCCGGAAGGGGCGCGCATCGTCGCCGCCCCGCCGGCGGCCCGCCGCGCCGCGTACGCGGAGGGGTGGTGCTCCCCGCAGGACGAGGGCTCCATGCTGGTGAGCCGTTTCCTGGCGCCGCTTCCCGGGGACACCGTGATCGACGCCTGCGCCGGGTCGGGAGGGAAGACGACCCACCTGGCCGCCCTGATGGAGAACCGGGGACGCATCCTGGCCTGCGACATCGTGCCCGCCAAGCTCGCCGCGCTCCCCCGCCAGTGCGCGCGCACCGGGGCCACCATCGTGGAGCCGCGGCGGATCGACGCGACGCGCCTGGGGGCGGTGATGCCGGAAGCCGCGGACCGCGTCCTCGTCGACGCCCCCTGCTCGGGGTTGGGGGTGATCCGCCGCCGCCCGGAGATCAAGTGGCGGCTCGGCCCCGAGCACCTCGGCCCGCTGGCCCTCCGCCAACGCGCGATCCTGGAGGGCGCCTCCGCCGCCGTCCGCCCCGGCGGGCTGCTGGTGTACGCCGTCTGCACGCTGGAGCCCGAAGAGGGCCCCGACGTGGCCGGGGCATTTCTCTCCGCGCACCCCGAGTTCGCTCCCGCGCCGATCGGCGGGTGGGCGGCGGCCGGCGCCGTGCCCGCGTCCGGCGGGGAGGGGACGGCCGAGTTCTACCCGCACCGCCATGGGACCGACGGCTTCTTCGTCGCGGCGTTCCGCCGCAGGGGCCCGTGACGCCCGCCCCCGTCCTCGACCTGCGCGGCCTCCTGCTCTCCGAGCTGGAAGACCTGGCGGAGCAGCTCGGAGAGCCGCGCTACCGCGGACGCCAGATCGCCCGCTGGCTCTACGTTCGAGGCGCCGCGGCGATCGACGAGATGACGGACCTGCCGCGGGGAGTCCGCGACCGGCTGCGGGCGGTAGCGACGGTGGGAACCCTGGCCGTGCGACGGGCGCAGGAGGCCCCCGACCGATCGGCCACCAAGTTGCTCGTGGCCCTGGGGGATGACCGGACGGTGGAGTGCGTCCGCATGCGGTTCGACGACGGCCGGCGCAGCGCGTGCGTCAGCACCCAGGCGGGGTGCGCGATGGGATGCGCGTTTTGCGCCACGGGGCTCGGCGGGTTTTCGCGAAACCTCTCCGCCGGGGAGATCCTGGGGCAGTGTCTGCTCATTCGCGCGCACGGGCGGCGCAGGCTGTCGAACGTGGTGTTCATGGGGATGGGCGAGCCCCTCGCCAACTACGACGCGACGGTGCGGGCGGTGCGGATCCTCGCGGCCCCCTACGGAATGGGCATCGGGATGCGGCACATCACGGTGTCGACCGTCGGGCTGGCCCCGCAGATCCGCCGGCTGGCCAGGGAGCGGCTGCAGATGACGCTCGCCGTCTCCCTGCACGCGCCCACCGATGCCCTGCGCAACCGCCTGGTGCCGGTCAACCAGCGGTACCCGCTCGTCGATCTCGTGGCGGCGTGCCGCGAGTACATCGAGGCGACCGGCCGGCGGCTGACGTTTGAATACGTCCTGATCGACCTGGTGAACGACGGCCCCGCAGAGGCGCGTGCGCTCGGCCGGCTCCTCGCCGGGGTGCGGGGCCACGTCAACCTGATTCCGCTCAATCCGGTGGCCGGCATCGCCTTCCGGCGACCCGCCGTGCACCGCGTGCGCGCCTTTGCCGACGCGCTGCGGCTCGCTGGGATCGCGGTCACCGTGCGGATCGAGCGGGGCGGGGAAATCCAGGCGGCGTGCGGACAGCTCAGGCTGGCCGAGGGCGCGGGCCGCCCCTCGCGCTGGACGCCGGCCCCGATTCCGCCCGTCCCCGTCGCCGGGGCAGGAGGCGCCTCGTGACCCACCCCCCCTCCGAGGCCCCCGGGAGCGAGACGCGCATCTACCGGCCGCACGGGAGCGGCCCGCGGCTGCGGGTCGTCTCGGGTCTCGCCGGCGCGACCGGCCGGGAGTTTCCGCTCGACGCCGCCGTGATGACGATCGGGCGGCGGTCGGATCAGGCCATCGTGCTGAGCAGCCCGAGCGTCAGCCGGGCCCACGCGCGCATCGAGATCGGCCCCCAGGGCGCGGTGATCATCGATCTGGGCAGCACCAACGGTACCCTGGTCAACACCCTGCGCCTGCGGGGCGCGCGCGCGCTCCTCCGCCGCGGCGACCGGATCGGGATCGGCCCCGTCGTGCTCGAGTACGTCGCCTCCCCATGACGTCGATCGGCGGGCTCGCCGCCCGCGCGGGCGCACGGAGCGACACGGGCCGCGTACGCGAGGTCAACGAGGACCGCGTCCTCCAGCTGGAAGAGGCCGGCGGGGGCAGGGCGCTGTTCGCGATCGCCGACGGGCTCGGCGGGCACGTCCGGGGTGACCTGGCCAGCACCCTCGCCGTGGAGACGCTGGCCGCGGAGGTGCCGGCGCGGCTGGCCCGGGGCCTGCCGGCGCGGGAGGCGCTGCTCTCCGCTTTTCGGCGGGCCAACGAGGTCATCCGGGCCCGGGCGGAGGCCGAGGGCCTCACCGGCATGGCCACGACCTGCACGGCGGTGGTGATCGAGGGGAACGCCGGGATCGTGGCCCACGTCGGCGACAGCCGCGCCTACCTGCTGCGCGCGCGGCAGGTGCGCCAGCTCACCGTCGATCACTCCCTCGCCTCGGAGCTCGCCCGCCGCGGCGAGCTCGCTCCGACCGAGGTGGAGACGCACGCCCATCGGCACGTGCTGACGCGCGCGCTCGGGAGCGCGGAGCAGGTCGAGATCGACCTGATCGTCGAGCCGCTCCGGCCGGGCGACGTGCTGGTGCTGGCGACCGACGGCCTCCACACCGCCGTGCGCCCGGAGGAGATCGACGCGGTGGTGCACGCGGGATCGCCCGCCGACGAGGCCAGCGGCGTCCTGGTGGCGTTGGCAAACGCGCGCGGGGGATTCGACAACGCCTCCGCGATCGTGATCCGCCTGGCGCTGCGGTGGATCGGCCGCGCCGTGCGGATCCTGCGCCCCCTGGCACTCGCCGCGCTGCTCGCCGCGGGCATCGGCGCGTATCGCCTGGAGCACGCGTACTTCCTCGGGATCCGCGGCGGCACGGTGGTCGTGATGCGCGGGGTGCCGGCGCGTCTCCTCGGCGTGCCGCTCTCGGGCGTCGTCAAGGTGACCGCGGTCCCGGTCGCCCGGCTCGGGCCCGCCGACCGGGGCCGGCTCGTCCGGGGGATTCCGGCGGCGAGCGCGGAGGAGGCCGAGAGCATGCTGCACGATCTGCTCACGCGGCGGCCGTGATCGGCCGGGTCCTCGGCGGTCGGTACGCGGTCACCGGCCCCCTCAGCGAGGGGGGGATGGCCCTGGTCTACCTCGGCCGGCGGTTGTCGGACGACCGGCAGGTGGCGATCAAGGTGCTGCGGGAGCAATACGCGCACGATACGGAGTTCGTCGCCCGGTTCGAGCGCGAGGCCCACGCCGTCGCCCGGCTGTCTCATCCTCACATGGTCCAGGTCTACGATTACGGCCGGGACGGCCACGTCCACTTCATCGTGATGGAGTTCGTCGAGGGCGAGGACCTGAAGACCCTGCTGCGGCGGGTCGGCGCCCTCGCCGAGGTGCGCGCCCGCGAGATCGGGGTGCAGGTCTGTGAGGCTCTGACCTTCGCGCACGGCGTCGGCATCGTCCACCGCGACGTCAAACCCCAGAACATCCTCCTCGACCGCGACGGCCAGGTCAAGGTGACCGATTTCGGCATCGCCCGCGCCCTCGCCTCATCCGACATCACGGAGACGGGGACGGTGTTGGGCTCCGTCCAGTACCTCTCCCCCGAGCAAGCGCGTGGGCTGGCGGTGGGCAGCAGCGCGGATCTCTACTCCCTCGGCGTGGTGATGTACGAGGGGGTGACCGGGCACCTGCCGTTCGACGGCGACAGCCCGATCACCATCGCGCTCAAGCACGTGCACGAGTTCCCCCCGATCCCCCGGCGCGACGACGGCGTCCCGCTCAGCCGCGAGATCGAGCGGATCATCCTGAAGGCGCTGGCCAAGAACCCGCAGGATCGGTACCGATCGGCCGATCAGATGCGCGGCGACCTGATCGGGATGACCTCGGTGTGGCGCGAGGAGCCGACCCCCGATGTCGAGGAGACGATGGTCATGGCGGGGAAGGCGGGGCCCGGCGGCGGTGGCCGCTTCGCGCGGATGTCCCCGCTCCTCGCCCCCGTCCTCGGCGTCGCCGTCGCGGTGCTCGCCCTGTTCATCGGGGGCTCGTACGGCCTGCAGGCCCTGAACGCGTACTTGAACGTGCCGGAGGTGGCCGTCCCCGATCTGAGGGGCCACAGCCTCGGCGACGCGCAGAGCCTCGCGCGCAAGGACCGGCTCGGCGTCCAGGTGGTCCAGCAGAACTACAGCGCGACCGTGCCCACGGGGTTCGTGCTCGCGCAGGACCAGCCGCCGGGGCAGGTGGTCAAGGTCGACCGCACGATCGGCGTCACCACCAGCCTGGGGCCGCAAATGGTCACCGTCCCGGACGTCCGCCGCCGCTCCCTGGCCGATGCCCGGTTCGCGATCGAACAGGCCCGCCTTGCCGTGGGCGAGGTGCGCGCCGCCTATGACAACACCCTGCCGCCCGGGGTGGTGATCTCTCAGGATCCGGCCCCCGGCGCCTCGCTGGAGCGGGGCACGTCCGTGTACCTGCGGGTGAACAAAGGGCCCGAGACCCTCGTCCTGCCGGATCTGGTGGGGCGCTCCCTCGACGACGCGCGCCGCCTGCTGGCCGACCTGGGCGTGACGCTGCGGCAGATCACTCAGGTGCAACGCGGCGATGTGCCGCCGGGGCAGGTCGTGACGATGACCCCGCTCGCCGGGACCCAGATCCGGCACGGGGACGCGGTCGTCGTGGCGGTCGCCGCCGCCCCCGGGCCCAGCAGCCCGCCGCCGCAGCCGATCGTCACCGGCACCCAGATCGCCCCGGCGACGCCCGGCGATCCAAACAAAAAGCAGGCGCGGGTCACCCTGATCGTGCCCGAGGGCGCATCCCAGCAGCGGGTCCGGATCATGGTGATCGACGGGCAGGGGGTGCACACCGCGTACGAAAAGGTGCACGCCCCGGGGGATACGATCAACACGGTGGTGGGCGGGTCCGGCTTCACGATCGTGCAGGTCTACATCGACAACCGACTCATCCAGGAGATCCGGCCCTGACCGGGCGAGGCGCGGGCGAGGTGAATATCGCCCCGTCGATTCTGGCGGCGGACTTCGGGCGGCTGGCCGAGCAGGTGCGCGCCGTCGAACGCGCGGGGGCGGGGAGGATTCACATCGACGTGATGGACGGCCGGTTCGTGCCCGAGATCACGATGGGCCCGGGCGTCACCCGCAGCATCCGGCGCGCCACCGCGCTGCCGCTCGACGTGCACCTCATGGTGGTCGAGCCGGGGCGTCAGGTGCAGGCGTTTGCGGAGGCGGGCGCAACCTCGCTCGCCGTGCACGTCGAGGCGGCCGTGCACCTTCACCAGACGCTCCGCCAGATTCGCGCCTCCGGCCTGCGGCCGTCGGTGGCCCTCAATCCCGCCACCCCGCTCGACGCCATCGAGTGGGTCCTACCGGAGGTGGCCGCGGTGCTGATCATGACCGTAGAGCCCGGGAGCGGCGGCCAGCCATTCATCCCGGAGATGGTGGCGAAGGTCCGCGACCTCGCCGAGGGGCGGCGGGCGCGCGGGCTCGACTTCGAGATCGCCGTGGACGGCGGGATCACCGCCGAGACCGCCCCGGCGGCGGTGGAGGCCGGCGCCTCCGTGCTCGTCTGCGGGACCGCGGTGTTTGGCGCCCCGGACGGGATCGAGGCGGCGATGGCCCGGCTGCGCCGCGCGGCCGGTCGGGGTCCGCGGCGATCGTGACCGAGCCCCCCGCGCTGATCACGCACCCGGAGTACCGTAGGCACTTCACCTTCCCCGGCCACCCGGAGCGGCCGGAGCGTTTGGCCGCGATCGAATCGCTCCTCCGGCGGACGGCGCTGTGGGAGGCGTGCGAGCATCCGACCCCCGAGCCCGTCGACGACGACGCGCTGGCCCGCGTGCACACGCGGGCCTACATCCGGCGGGTCCACGAACTGGCCGCGGGCGGCGGCGGCTCCCTCGATGCCGACACCCCGGTCGCCCCGGTCTCCGATGGGGTGGCGCGGCGGGCGGCCGGGGGGGCCCTGCTGGCCGTGGACACGGTGATCCGCCGCAAGGCGGGGGTGGCGGCCGCGCTTGTCCGGCCGCCGGGCCACCACGCCGGATCCGGCGAGGGGCGGGGCTTCTGCATCTTCAACAACGCGGCG
>DATEHM010000108.1:0-3792 GCA_035279545.1 bacterium
AGCCGGTGGGCGCCGGCGGGCGAATTCTGGTCTGGACCGATGCGGCACGCGGATCGTTGCCGCCCCTCCCTGCGGTGTCGTACCGGATCCTCGGCACCTCCGACGATAACGTGGGGATCACGGCGTTTCGGGCGATGCGCGCCCCCGAGGGCGCGGAGGGGTTGGTGCGGATCGACAACTTCAGCGCCCGTCCGCGGCGGGTCCCGTTGGAGGTCACGCACGACCAGGCTCCGATCTACCGCGGCGTGCTGGAGGTGCCGGCGGGCGGGGCGCGGACCGCGGTCTTCCCGATCACCGGGAGCGGGGTCTTCCACGCCCGGATCGCCACCCACGACAAGCTGCCCGACGACGACGTCGCCTCCACGGTGCTCGACCCCGCGCCGCTGCCGTCCGTGCTGTTGGTGAGCCGGGGGAATCCATACCTGGAGCGGCTGCTGGGAGTGCTTCCGGTCGGGCGCGCGGCGGAGACCGCCGCCGCCCCGGCGGCGTGGGGAGGGTACGGCGTGGTGATCTTGGACCGGGTCGATGCCGGACCGGTCCCGCCCGGCGACTATCTGCTGATCGATACCGTGCCGCCGAACCTTCCCGCGAGCAGTACGGGGGAGGTGCGCGCCCCCACCTTCGCCGTCTGGGACGAGACCGATCCGATCCTCCGGTTCGTGAACCTGAGCGGGGTCCGGATCGCCCGAGCCCTGGCGCTCGCCCCCCAAGGCGGCCGGGTCGTCGCCGGCGGCGACGTCCCACTCCTCTGGGCGTACGAAGGCGGCGGGATCCGTGCGATCCTCCTCGGCTTTGCGCTCCAAGACTCCGATCTCCCCCAGCACGTCGCCTTTCCGATCTTGATCGCCAACGCCCTCGCCTGGCTCGGCGGCGGGGCGCTTGACCTGGCGGCGGGGGAGACGCTGCAGGTTCCGGCCGCCGGCGGCACAGCCGCCGAACTGACCGGGCCCGACGGAAGCTGGCGGGCCGTCCCCGCCGCCGGCGGCATGTACCTCCTGCCTCCGCTTGTGCGGGCCGGCGCCTACCGCCTCCAGACTCCGGCCGGCGTCCGGGCGATCACGGTCCGAAACCCCGATCCTCGCGCCGGGATGATCCGGCCCGGCACCGCCCCGATCCTCCCCGGCGCGGCGGCGCCCTACCCGGAGCGCGCCGTGCTGCTCACCCAGGTGGCGGTGTGGCCCTGGGTGGTGTCGGCGGCGCTGGCCGCCCTGATGGCAGAGTGGATCCTCGCCACCCGGCGGCGCGGGGGGGACGGATGAGGGTGGTGCTCGCGCACCCCGCGGCGCTCCTGCTGCTGCCGCTCGTCGTCCTAGCGGTGTACCTGGGCCGGCGCCGCTTGGGGGTGCGGTGGCGGGTGGCGACCTCCCTGCGGGCGGCGACGCTCGCGCTGCTCGTCCTGGCGCTGAGCGGCCCCACCCTCCGCGTCCCGGTGTCCGGGGCCAGCGTGGTGTTCGCGGTCGATCGCTCGCTCAGCGTCTCCGCCGACGGCCGGCGCGCCGAGACCGCGTTCGTGCACGCGGCGCTGGTGCGGATGCACGCGGGCGACCGAGCGGGGGTGGTGACCTTTGCCGGGCGGCCGCTGCTGCGGGTCCCGGTGGAGGCGCACCCCGCCATCGACGAGGTGGGGGCGGCGCTGGCCCCCGACGCCACGGACATCGGGGCGGCGATCGACCTCGGCATGCGGGTGCTGCCCCAAGAGGGCGCCCGGCGCATCGTGGTGTTGAGCGACGGCGGCGAGAACCGAGGAGACGCCGTTGCCGCCGCGCGGGTGGCCGGGGCCGCGGGAGTGACGGTAGACGCGGTCCCCCTCTCCGCCGGGACGTCCGACGAGGTCCTGGTCGAGTCGGTCCGGGCGCCGCAGGAGGTGCACGTGGGCGAGGTGTACGACGTCCAGGCGGTGATCCGGTCGACGGGGAGCGCGGACGCCGCCGTCACGCTGTCGCGGAACGGCATCGCGGTGGCGACCCGGCGGCTCTCCCTCTCCGCGGGGGAGATCGTGGTCCCGTTCTCGGAGGTGGCCAGGCACGACGGCGCGGTGCGGTACCGCGTTGACCTCGCCGCCTCTCCCGACACGATCTCCCAGAACAACCAAGGGGAAGCGCTCGTGGATGTGCGCGATCAGCCCCGGGTGCTGTTCGTGACCTCCCGTCCGGCAGCGCTCCCCAGATGGCTGAGCGGCCAGGGCCTTCGCCTCGACGTGCGCGCGCCCGAGGACGTCCCCACGCTGGCGACGGGGTTCGCCGCCTACGGCAGCGTCGTGCTGGACGACGTGTCGGCGCTCGATCTCAGCCAGGCGCAGCAGGAGGCGATCCGATCCTTCGTCGGCTCCGCGGGCGGTGGCCTGGTCGCCGTGGCTGGCGGGCACAGCTACGGGGTGGGAGGATACACCGGCACCCCGCTGGAGGAGGTGCTGCCGGTCTCGATGGACGTCCGGCAGACGATGGCGCTGCCGACCGTGGCGATCGTGCTGGTCATCGACACGTCGGGAAGCATGGACGCGTTCGGCTCCGAGCTGGCCAAGGAGGCACTCGCCAAAGAGATCGCCTCCTCGGTGATCGATCTGCTCGGTGAGCACGACCAGATCGGAGTGATCACCTTCGATCAGGAATACCGGTGGCTGGTGCCCCCCACCGAGGCGCGCAATCGGGCGCAGGTGCTGGACCAGATCTCCCGGCTTCGCGCCGGCGGGGGGACGGTGATGGCCCCGCCGCTGAGGGGCGCCTGGAAGTTCCTGCGCACGTCCCCGGCCAAAATCCGCCACGCCATCGTCCTCAGCGACGGCCTGACCGACCCGGGGGACTTTCGGGGGATCACCGCGGCGATGGGTCGCGACCGGATCACGTTGAGCACCGTGGCGATCGGGAAGGACGCGGATCTGGACTTCATGCGGAACCTGGCGCGGTGGGGCGGGGGCCGCAGCTACCTCGCCAAGGATCTGTACGGCATCCCCAAGATCTTCACCACCGAGGCGTTGATGGCGGTCCGGTCCTTTATCGTTGAGGAGCCGCTGCGCCCCGTGCGGTCGGGGGTGGGGCCGACGCTCGTGGGTCTCTCCGAGCCGCCGCTGCTCCGCGGCTACGTGGCGACGGTGCCGAAGCCCACCGCGGATGTGGCGCTGGAGAGTCCGCGTCGGGATCCACTCCTGGCCACGTGGCGGTACGGGCTTGGGCGGACCGTCGCCTTCACCTCCGACGATGGCACGCGGTGGTCGGCCTCCTGGGACGCGTGGCCCGATGTGGCGAGGTTCTGGTCGCAGGCGGTCCGCTGGACCCTGCGCGATGACGCGGCGGGGCTGCACCTCACCGCCGCCCTCGACGGATCCGGAAGCGCGGCCCGCGCGGTCCTGGAGGCCCGGCGTCCGGACGGCACCCCGTGGGACGGGCTGACGGTCCGGGGGGAGGTGGCCGCCCCGGACGGCGAGCGCACGTCTGTGATCCTGGAGCAGACCGCTCCGGGCCGGTACGAAACGACGTGGCCGGCCCCCCGGGTAGGGGTGTATACGCTGACGGTCGCCTCAGGCGACGCGCGGAACGGCGGCGGGAGCCGCACCGTTGGGTTGGTGGTACCCTATTCGCCCGAATATCGGATCCCCGCCGGCAACCCCGGGCTTCTTTCCCGGCTGGTGGAGATGACCGGGGGGGCGTTCCTGGCCCGGCCCGAGGACGCGTTCAGGCCGGGCCGGGGGACCGGCGAGCGTGAGGCCTGGCCGGTGCTCGCCGGCACCGCGTTGGGGTTGTTGCTGGCCGAGGTGACCGTCCGGCGCCTGCCGGCGCTCGGGCAGCGGATCGCGCT
>DATEHM010000109.1:0-4120 GCA_035279545.1 bacterium
CGTCAGTGTCCTGTGTCCTTTCATCCGTTCACCCCCTGGGTTAGTCGACGTGCACGACCCGCTTTGCCTTCAACTGGAACCGCGGCAGCGCGCCCGCGCCGACCGCGGCCGTCTCGATGCGGATGCCGCAGGCGAGCTGGAGTTGCTCGCGCAGCGCGTCGAGGGTCTGGCCGACCCGGGCTGCGCCCCACCGCGGTTCGTCCACCTCGATCACCACCCGCAGCTCGGTCATCTCCGCCCGGCGGCGCACCTCCACCCGGAACTCGTCGACGGCGTCGAACCGCCGAACGACGTCCTCGATCACGCTGGGAAAGACGTTCATCCCGCGGACGACCAGCATGTCGTCGACCCGGCCCAAAATCCCGCCGGCCAGGCGGGCGAAGGTGCGCCCGCAGGCGCACCGCTCCTGGATCAGGCGTACCCGGTCGCCGCTGCGGTAGCGGATCGCCGGGGAGCCATCCCGCCCCAGGTTGGTGACGACGAGCTCCCCCTCCCCCGCGGCGGCGGACGTGCCGGTGGCGGCGTCGAGCACCTCCACGACGAACTCGCTCTCGTTGAGGTGGACCTCCCCCGCCGCGCAGGTGAAGCCGGTGGCGCCGACCTCGGTCATGCCGGTGTGGTCGATGCACCGGCCCCCCCACGCCGCTTCGATCCGGCGCTTTGTCGCCGGGATGCTGGCCCCCGGCTCGCCGGCGTGTATCGTGACGCGGATCCCGAGCGACGCGGTGTCGATCCCGCGCTCGCGGGCCACCTCCGCCAGCCGCAGCGCGTAGGACGGCGTGCAGACGAGGGTGGTGGTCTGTGTCTCCACGAGCATGCGGATCCGCAGCGCCGTGTCGAGCCCCCCGCCGGGGATCGCGAGCGCCCCGATGCGGCGCGCCGCGTCGAACCCGGCCCAAAAGCCGATAAACGGTCCGAAGGAGAAGGCGAAGAACACCCGGTCTCCCGCCCCGACCCCGGCGGCGCGGTACACGAACGACCAGCACCGGATCCACCACTCCCATGACTCGACCGTGTCGAGCCACCGCATCGGCCGTCCGGTCGTCCCCGAGGTCTGATGCAGGCGGACGTAGCGGCCGAGCGGGTAGGTGAGGTTGGTCCCGAATACGGGGTGCTCGTCCTGGTCGCGGGAGAGTTCCGCCTTGCCCGTAAGCGGCAGCCGGCGGAACCCGTCCCAGTCGCGGATCGCCCGGACGTCCGGGACGCCGGCGGCCGCCCACTTCCCGCGGTAGAACGGATTGCTGTCTCCGACCCGGGTGAGCATCGGCCCAAGGCGCTGCCACTGGTAGGCCCGCAGGTCCTCCCGCGCCATCGACTCCAAGGTGGGATCCACGAAGAGCGCGGGATCGTCGACGCGGGATCCCGCCCGGGTCGGGGATCGCTCCGGGTCGGGGGCCGCGGTCACGGGGTGTGCTCCTCGTCGAGGAGGCGGCGGACGGCGGCGGTGTCAGGCGCGAGCTCCTCGTCGGCCAGCGGCGTCGCGCGGAACCGCGGCAGGCGGGCGTCGAACGGCCGCCCGGCGCCGCGGTAGATCAACCCGAGGATGGCGGTGTCCCGGGCCATCACGGCCTCCACGGCCTGGTCGCGGTTCTCCGGATGATAGACCGGGTCGGCGTCGAGGTTCGTCAGGCGCTCGCGCCACCACTGGTAGGTGCGGGTGCGGTCGTAGGTTGGGCACGGGCTGATGACGTTGATCAGCGCAAAGCCGCGGTGCCGGAGGCCCGCCTCGATCAGGCGGGTCAGCTGCGCGACCTCGTGGCTCGCGCCCTGGGCCAGATAGGTAATCCCCGCCGCCACCGCCAGCCGCAGGGGGTGGATCGGTTCCTCCGCGGCCCCGGCGGGCGACGAGGGGGTGGCGGTGCCGGTCACGGTCGTCGGCGAGGTCTGGCCCTTCGTGTTCCCGTACACCCCGTTGTCCATCACGATGTAGGTGACGTCCACGTCTCTGCGGATGGCGTGGATGAGGTGGTTGAGGCCGATGCCGTACCCGTCGCCGTCGCCCCCCGCCGCGATCACGGTGAGATCGCGGTTGGCCAGCTTGACCCCGGTCGCCAGCGGCAGCGTCCGCCCGTGATGGACGTGGAGCCCGTACGACGAGAAATACGAGGTGATCTTGCCCGAGCAGCCGATGCCCGAGACCAGCACGATGCGGTGGCGCGGGACCGCGAGGTGCACGCACGCTTCCTGCAGCGCGCGCAGCACGGCGAAGTCGCCGCACCCCGGGCACCAGGTCGATTTCTCCCGGGCGAACTGCTTGAAGGTCAGGACCGCAGCCATGCGCGCACCTGTGCTTCCACCTCGCCCGGCGTGAACGGCAGCCCATCGTATTTCCGCACCGGCCAGAGCTTTCCATGCCCGCCCGCATGCGCCGCGATCAGGGTTGCCAGCTGTCCGGTGGCGTTGTGTTCGATCACCGCGATCGTTCGGGCGCGCGCGATCTCCGGGCCGACCTCGTGGGCGGGGAACGGCCAGAGGCAGCGGACCTGGAGGAACCGGACCGGTACCCCATCCGCCCGCAGGCGCGCCAGCGCCTCGCGGACCGGGCCGCACGGCGAGCCGAGGGAGATGACGAGCGCGTCCCCGTCGCCCTCGACCCGCACGCCCGCCACGAACTCCCATATCCCGCGCGTCTTGCGGAGCCGCTTCTCCACCATGGCGCGCCGGACGGCGGGATCGTCCACGTCGATGCCCCCCCGGTCGTCGTGCGCGTCGCCGCTTGAGAGGAAGAGCGCTCCCGGCTGCCCCGGGATCGCCCGCGGGGAGATCCCGCTGGGGGTGAGCGCGTACCGTCGATAGGCCGGTCCCTCCGCCTCGGCATCGGTCACGCGCGCGCCCCGATCGATCCGCACCTCGTCGAGGGGGAGGGCACGCACCGTGCGCTTCTTCAGCACCACATCTTGATCGGTGGCCACGATCACCGGACACTGATACCGCTCCGCCAGGTTGAACGCCAGCGCGGTGTCGAGGAAGCACTCCTCGAGGCTCCCCGGCGCTAGGACGATGCGGGGAAACTCTCCGTGCGAGGCGTAGACCATGTGCAGGAGGTCACTCTGTTCGTGGCGCGTCGGCATCCCGGCGCTCGGCCCCGGCCGCTGCGCGGCGATGATCACCGCGGGGATCTCGGCCATGCCGGCGAGCCCCATCGTTTCGGTCATCAGCGAGAGCCCGGGGCCGCTCGTCGCGGTCATGGCGCGCACTCCCGCGTACCCCGCACCGATCACGAGGCCGAGCGCGGCGATCTCGTCCTCGGTCTGGACGGCGGCCCCGCCCACCGCCGGCAGGTGGGCGGCCATCCACTCCAGGATGTCGCTGGCCGGGGTGATGGGATAACTGGCGTACAGCCGGCAGCCGGCCGCCACCGCCCCCAGCGCGATCGCATCGTTGCCGGAGAGGAAGTAGCGGGCGCCGGCGGACGCCTCGCCGGAAGGGCGGCCAGCGATCCAGGCGGCGTGGGCAGGGCGATCGCGCCATGCGGTGTCGGCGAACCGCCATCCCAAGTCGACCGCCTCGGCGTTCCGGGTCTGGACCGCCGTCCCCTTGGACTCGAAGCGCCGCAGGACGGCGCCGCGCAGGTCGGCGAGATCGGTGCCGAGCAGCCGGGCGGACACCCCCAGCGCCACCATGTTCTTCATGATGGCATCCCCGGCGTCTGCGGCGAGCTTGGTCAGCGGGACGGGGCACCGCACCGCGCCCGGGGCTCCGTCTCCGGTGACCTTGGGGTCGTCGACGACGAGCAGGCCCCCCGGACGGAGGGTCGCGCCGTGTTTGGCGATCGTGTCGTTGTCGAGCGCGACCAGGCAGTCGAGGTGGTCGCCCCGGGCGTGCAGCGGCCGCGTGCCGATGCGCACCTCGTACGAAGTCGGCCCGCCCTTGATGATGGGGGGGAACAGCCGGAAGGTGTGGACCTCCAGGCCGGAGCGGGCGGCCCCCAAGGCGAAGACCTCGCCGGCCGAGTCGACGCCTTCGCCGGTCTTCCCCCCGATCATCCACGCCAGGTCAGATCCCACGTCTCGCCCCCCTCTCCGCCGCGCGCCCGGGGGCATGCCCGAGTTCGCCTGAGGCCCGCCGGGCCGCCGCCCGGACCACCTCGGCCAGCCCCCGATCACGGTCGGGCCCGAGG
>DATEHM010000110.1:0-10124 GCA_035279545.1 bacterium
GCCAGGACGCGCCTGCCCGGCGTGAAAGAACAGGAACCATAGCATGAGAGATTTGGCCTCTTGACAGGCTCGTCCATATCAGTGGCGCGAGTCGAAAATAAGTGACATAACGGCCACACCCTTCTTCTGGACCTACAACAATCCGAAGGCGGATCCGTGTCACTCATCAATGACTCGGTCCACTAGGGGCGGCGGGGGAGCAGGTCCAGTTCGGCGCAGACGCGGTCGAGGTCGCCCCGATCCTCCCCGCTCGGAATCGGCAGGGGGTTGCGCGCCCTGGGGGTCGCGATGACGCCCGCCCGCCAGAGGTAGTGTTTGACGAGGGCGAGACCGACCGCGGGCTGGTTGGTCAGACGGATCACCGAGTGGAAGCGGTGAAAGAGCGCGCGGGCTTCCGCCGCGCGGCCGGCCTGCCAGTGGGTCCAGACCTCCACGTAGACGCCGGGCATGATCGATGCCGGCATCGTGCCGCGCGTGCCCCGCGCCAGTTCCTCGACGAACCAGTTCCCTCCCAGCCCGCCGAGAAGGGTGAGCCGGTCGGGGGCGGCACGACGCAGTTCGCTGATCTTCGACAGCGGCGCCGGGGTCTCGACCTTGACGTAGCGGATCAGCGGATGATCGGCCAACCGGACGATGAGGTCGGCGGGGATCGTCACCCCGGTCCACCCCGGATTGTCCTGGATCATGATCGGAATCCCCGCCGCATCGGCGACCGTGGCGTAGTAGGTGTGTAGCGCCCCCGCCGTCGGCTTGACAAAGTACGGCGGCATGACCATGAGCACGGCCGCGCCGGCGCCGGCCGCATCACGGGCGAGCGCGGCCGCGGCCTCCGCGCTGTTGTGGCTGGCGCCGACCACCACCGGGACCCGACCCGCGGCCTGCGCCACGACCGTTTCCGCGACCGCCCGGCGTTCCCCATCGGTGAGCGCGAAGATCTCACCCGCGACGCCGAGGGCCGCGATCCCGTGGACCCCGGCATCGATCAGGTAGTCGACGACCCGCCGGAGGCTCGGGAGATCGAGATCCCCGCGATCGTCAAACGGCGTGGCGACGATCGGAACGACACCCTGCAGCGATGCCGGCATCTGCCGGTCTCCCCCCTTCCAGTGGCGGCGTCTCCGCCGCGCAGATCCCCGCCCCCCCGGCGGGCGGACTCACGCCCGGGCCCGGGTGACCTCGCCCCGACCGGTCACGTACTCGGCGAGCGCGGCGACGTCCACGTCGACGCCGAGGCCGGGGCCCGCTGGCACGATCGGCGAACCGCGGTCCAGCCGGAGCGGCGGGGTGAGGAATCGGTTCGTCAATTCCAGCATCGGCGGATGGTGCTCCTGGATCAGCAGATGGGGAAGCGTCGCGGCGACGTGCCACGTGGCGGCCATCGCCACCCCCAACGATACCCCGAGATGCAGTGCGACGGGTCGCCGGTGCGTCGCCGCGAGCGCGGCGATCCGGCACCCCTCGGTGATCCCGCAGCGGGCGATGTCGGGCTGCGCGACGTCCAGGGCGTCCTGCCTGAACCACTCCGCAAACTGATGGCCGGTGCGGAGCGCCTCCCCCGCCGCCACCGGCAGATCGAGCAGGCTCGCCAGCCGGGCGTGCCCCAGGACATCCTCCGGGGCGATGGGAGACTCCAACCACTCCACCCCGAGCGCCGCCAGCCGCTGCCCCAGCCGCACCGCCGCCTCGAGCGAGTAAACCCAGAACGTGTCGGCCACCAGGCGGGCGCCCGAGCCCACGCGTTCGCGGACGGCCGCCGCCTGCGCGACGTCCGCGTCGAGGCCGTGGCCGAGATACAGCTTGACGCCGGCGTACCCGGCCCGGAAGTACTCCGCGGCCAGCGCGGCTCGCTCCTCCACCGTCGGCGCGCGCAGCCCGGAGACGTAGGCGGGCAGCCGATCCCGCAACGGCTCGCCGAGGGCGGCGGCGAGCGGGGTGCCGGCGGCCTTTGCCACGATGTCCCACAGGGCGATGTCCAGCCCGCTGATCGCGTCGACCATGAACCCGGTAAAATGTCCACGCACGTTCATGCTCCGGTACATCCGGTCCCGCAAAGCTCGCACGTCGAGGAGGTCCGCCCCCAGCAGCATCGGCCCCAGGAGCCGATCGATCACGGCCTGGGCGGCCTCCGGCACGATGGGGGCCTGGCACTCGCCCCACCCGTGCAGGCCCTGGTTGGTGTCGATGCGGACCAGGAGCGCCTCCGTCCGGTCGGCGTAGACTTCCCGCCAGTCCTCTTCAAAATAGTACTCGCTTCCGGGAAAGCGGGCGGGGCGCGCCGTGTGGCCGCCGAAGCGATCGTGGTAGGGGATTTTCACCGCGAATGTCTGGACTCGATCGATCCGCACCGGAGCCCCTCTCCCTACGCCAGTGCCCGCAGGGTGCCGAGGACCCCCACGACCAGCAGGAAGCCAAGGACCGTCCGCTCGAACCCGCGCTCCGACAGCCGGGTGGCGACGGCGAGGCCCCCCGCGTATCCCAGGAGGGCGAACGGGACGAGGACGAGCGCCAGCCGGATCGTCGGCGGGGGGACCGCGCCCGACAGCATCAGCAGTCCCACGCTGGCCAGCGTCGTCAGGAAGACGTACGCGACGATGTTCGCGCGGAAGAGATCCTTGGACTGGCCCCACGCGAGCAGGAGAAACGCCACCGGCGGGCCGTTCAGGCTGGTCCCCGTGGAGAGGAAGCCGCCCACCACCCCGGCCGCGACCGCCTGCCAGGGGGCGGGGCGAACGCGGGGACAGACGCCCGAGAGCCTCGAGGCCGCAAACGCGGCGGTCAGCCCGGCGATGGCCACCTTGATCGTGCCCGGGTGCGCGCGGAGCAGGAGGAGGAGCCCCAACGGCATCCCCGCCAGGCTGGAGAGAAACATCCGGCCCACCAGCCTCCAGTCGACCCCCCGCCGGATCTCCGGACGCGCCAGAAGGACCCCGCTCGTGACGATCCCGAGCGCCAGGGTGAGTTCGACGATCGTGCGGGGCGGGTACACGGCGGCGAGCAACGGCGCGCTGAACAAATTGAAGCCAAATCCGGTGGCGGCGGCCCCGGCCGCCGCCACGAGGATCACCAGGGCGGCGTACATCATGAGCGGCCGTCCGGCGGCACACACCCCGCCGCAGAGGTGCGCTCCCCCAGGGCGCTGACGGCCGCCGCGGCGGCCTCAACGAGCTGCCCGGTCTCGCGCGGCGTGACCACGAGCGGTGGGGCCAGGATCAGAGGGTTGTCGACAAACGCCAGCACGCCGCGGTGACGCAGGTCCCGATCCATCCGGTCGAGATCGCGGGCCCGCAGGCGGCAGGGCACCCGCGTCGCGCGGTCCTCCACTAGCTCGATCGCGACCATCAGGCCCACCCCGCGCACCTCCCCGACGGCCGGGCACGCCGCAAGCGCCTGCCGCAGGCCCTCGCGGAGCCGTGCGCCCTCGACGGCGGCGCGCGCGGTGAGATCTTCCGCCGCGACGATCCGTAGACAGGCCAGGGCGGCCGCGCACGCGGCCGGGTGTCCGGAGTAGGTGAACCCGTGCGGGATCACCCGCCCCTCAAGCCGAGCCGCGACGTGGGAGCGCATCGCCACGGCCCCGAGTGTCTGATAGCCGCCGGTCATCCCCTTGCCGAGGATCATCAGGTCCGGCACCACCCCCCAGTGGTCGCAGGCGAACCACCGGCCGGTGCGCCCGAACCCGGTGATCACCTCGTCGGCCACGAGCAGGACGCCGTACCGATCGCAGATCGCCCGCATCCGCGGCCAATAGTCGTCCGGAGGGACCAGCACGCCGCCCGGGCCGGGAACCGGTTCAGCGAAGACAGCGGCCACCCGATCCGGCCCCGCGCCGACGATCGCCTCTTCCACGGCCCCGGCGCACCCCAGGGTGCAGGCCGGGCCGTCCGCGCAGAACCGGCACCGGTATCGATACGGCGCGGGGGCGAACCGGATGCCGGCGAGGCGGGCGCCGATCCCGCGGAGGAGCCCGCGGTCGGGATCGCTGAGGGACGCGCCGGCGTAGGTGCCGCCGTGCGCCGAGTACTCGCGGCTGATCACGATTCGCCGGCGGCGCTCGCGTCCGGCGGAATGATACAGGCGCGCAAACTTCAGCGCTGTGTCGACGGCTTCGGACCCGGTCGGCACCAGCGCCACCGCGGCGAGATCGCCGGGGAGCACGCTGGCGAGCCGCGCGGCCAGGTCCAGCGCGAGCGGGGACGCGGCGTCGGTGAGCGGAGCGAACGAGAGCCGGCGGAGCTGCGCGTGCACGGCATCCGCCACGTCAGCGCGCCCGTAGCCGACCGTGACCGCCCACAGCCCGGACCGGGCATCGAGGTAGACGCGCCCGCGGTCATCCCAGACCCGGCATCCCTCGCCCCGCACCAGGAGCATGGGGCCGCCCCGCCGGCGCAGCGCGGTCTGCGCCTGCCCCTGCAGCCAAAGCGATGAACCGGGCTCGGATGCCGGGACCGGATTCACTCCGCCGCGCCGCTCGCGTCCGAGGGGATCCGGCGCCGGTCACGCCGGCCGCCGACGGGGAAGTCGACGGCCGCGGCGGTGCCGTGGCTGCTCATGGAGGCGGCTCCTTCCCAAGAGGATGGCAACGGGATTCTCCACCCGGGCGGGGTCTCCCTGGAGCGGTGGTGATCAGATCAGCGCCCGGCGAGGCCGATCAGGCCGACCAGGATGAGATAGAGCGCCACGATGTAGTTCAAAAGGCGGGGCACGACGAGGGATCAGGATCCCCGCGATCAGCGCCACCAGCGGCGACAGGGGGGTCGCGCTCACGCTCAGCGCGGACCCCCGCAGCGCGCCGGGGGCGGCAAACCCCGGCACCGCGACGACCCCCACCAGCAGGACGAGCAGGATCGCACAGACCGATGCGAGGCGAACGGACCGTGGGCAAGCCCGTCGCCCCATCATCAACGCCCCCTCCCAGGAACACGCCTTTTCCTTCTGTTATTTTTCCCCGATCTCGCCCCCGCGTTTCGCGGTTCTCTCGCCCCGCATCGGCGGGCGCGATGTTTGACGGCTGAGCGAGGAGGGTAACGAGTTACGCGGGAAGGGCACACTGGCCGTTCCTTGGGGGGGATCGGCGAAAGAGGAGGTCGCGATCATGAAACGCTTCGCTTCAATCGCGTTGCTGCTCGCCTGTGCGGTGCTCTCCGCGTCAGTCCGCCTGGCGGCGGCGCAAGGTCCCATTCGCGTGTACATCGATGGGCAGCCGGTCGGCTTCGACGTGCCGCCGACGGTCAGCCAGAACCGTGTCTTCGTCCCGCTGCGCGGCATCTTCGAGCGCCTTGGGGCGACGGTGGACTACGACGCGCCGACCCAGCACATCGTCGCCATCCGCGGCGGGCAGACGGTCGAGCTGACGATCGGTTCACGCCAGGCTCGCGTCAACAATACCGCCGCGTTGCTCGACGTTCCCGCGTTCACGATCGGCGGCCGGGCGATGGTGCCGCTGCGGTTCATCAGCGAATCCCTCGGCGCCAGCGTGCAGTGGGTGGAGGCCAGCCAGATCATCCTGATCGGATCGACCGGCGCCAGCCCTCCCCTGCCGCCCCAGGGCGCGCAGGCCCCGCCGCCCCCGGCGGCCCCGGGCCAGACGATCACCGGGCGACTGATGGCGGTCTCCACCGGAGCGGATCCGCGGATCGTCGTCCGCAGCGGCGGGCAGGATTCCACGATCGCCGTCATGCCCGATACCTCCATCTTTCGCTACGACGCGGAGACCAATACCGGCGGCTCCGCCCCGCTGGGAGCCCTGCGCAGTGGGGACCAGGTCGCGGTGATCGTCAATGACCAGAATCAGGCGGTGAAGATCACCGCGGACTACCGCGTGGTGCAGGGCGGCAGGATCGTCGGGGTCAACCCGCAGGATCGCACCGTCACGCTGGCCAACGGTCGGACGTTCTTGGTGCTGGGCGATTCCGAGATCACCCTGAACGGCCAGCCTGCCGATTGGGGAGCCCTGCGGGCCGGACGGAGCGCCCGCTTCCTGGTCGTGGCAGGCACCAATCAGGCGTATGCCGTCCGCGTGGTCACCTCCGCGCAGAGTTCTCAGAGCGTGATCGCCCCACAGATCCAGACCCCGGCGCCGGGCGCCGTGGTGGGGAACGCCTTCTCCGTGAGAGGGATGGCCCAGCCGGGCGCGCTCGTCGTGGTCAAGGCCCAGCCCAAGCTGCTTGGGCAGGCCGCGCAGGCGCAGACGACCGCGGACATCACGGGGAGGTGGCGCGTGCCGATGAACCTGACGTCGCTGCCGTTTGTGACGTTTCCGTACGTCGTCTCGGCGGTTGAGATCGTCAACGGCGTGCAGTCCGATCCGGCCAGCATCGAGGTGAGCGTGCACTGAACCGCGGTCCCGATCGTGCGGTGCGGCCGGCGAACCCGTCCGGCCGCACCGCCTTCTCCCCCTCCCCGCCTTGCTCCCCCAACCGGAAACGCCCTCTGCGGACCGGCCCGTGGCGTTCTGGCCGGGGAGCGTGCCGGAGGCGGGCTCCGCCGGCCTTTGGGCGCCGCTCGCGCCTCCCTCCTCGCCGGCAGGAAGTGATCGCTCCCACTCTGAAACACGCACGGGTGGAGCGAAAAACCGGTGCGGTGGGATACGAGGAGGGCCAGGCCATGGCAGTCCGGGAGGTTCCGCTGTTCATCGACGGGCGCTGGGTCAACGGTCACATTCACGGCAAGTTCGAAGTGCTCAACCCGGCGACGTCCGAACCGATCGCCGCCGTTCCCGACGGCGGCCCCGAGCAGGCGCGGGCGGCCGTCGACGCGGCGGCACAGGCGTTCCCGAAGTGGGCCGCGCTGACCGCGCTCCAGCGCGGGGCCATCCTCTTGAAGGCCCGGGACATCCTGACCTCGAGGATCGATGCGCTGGCGCGCTTGATCACCGAAGAGAACGGCAAACCGGTCGCCGAGGCGAAGGGCGAGGTGACGTTCGGCATCCAATACCTCCCCTGGTTTGCGGAGGAAGCCCGACGGGTTTACGGGGAGATCGTCCCCCCGCCTGTCCCGCACAAGCGGCTCTGGGTCACCCGCCAGCCCATCGGCGTCGTCGCCGCGATCACTCCCTGGAATTTTCCCGCCACGATGGTGCTGCGCAAGATCGCCCCCGCGCTCGCCGCCGGGTGCACGGTGGTGCTCAAACCGCCCAAGGAAACCCCGCTCACGGCGATCGAGATCGCCCGCGCCTTCGAGGAGGCGGGGCTGCCCCATGGGGTCTTCAACGTGGTGGTGGGGAAGCGCGCCGCGCCGATCGCGGAGATCTTCATGAACGACCCCCGCGTCCGCAAAATCGCGTTCACGGGCTCGACCGAGATCGGCAAGATGTTGATGGCCCAGGCGGCGAACCAGCTCAAGCGCGTCGCGTTCGAGTTGGGCGGCAACGCCCCCTACATCGTCTTCGACGACGCGGACCTCGACCGGGCGGTGGCCAACGCGGTGGCGATCAAGTACTTCCGCGTGGGCGGCCAGTCGTGCATCTGCGCGAATCGGATCTACGTACAGCGCCCCGTCGCTGAGGCGTTCCTGGCGAAGTTCACCGAGGCGGTCCGGGCGATCAAGGTGGGCTCGGGGTTTGAACCCGGGGTGATGGTCGGACCGATGATCAACGCGGAGACGCTGGAGAAGGTCGAAGGCCTCGTCAACGACGCCGTCCAAAAGGGAGCCCGCCCGCTCACCGGAGGGCACCGGTTGACCGAAGGGGCCTATCGCCACGGGTTCTTCTTCGCCCCGACCGTGCTGACGAACGTGACGGAGGAGATGCCGGTGGCGCACGACGAGACGTTTGGCCCGGTGGCGCCGGTGCTCGTCTTCGACACCGATGACGAGGTCATCGCCCGGTCGAACAACACCGCCTTTGGCCTCGCCGCATACGTGGCGGCGCGCGACATGCGCCGGATCATCCGGGTCAGCGAGGCGCTGGAGTACGGACTGATCTGCGTGAACGACGCAACGGGGTACACCCACGAGATCCCGTTCGGCGGCTTCAAGGAGAGCGGCCTGGGCCGCGAGGGCGGGCGTCAGGGCATCGAGGAGTACATGGAGGTTAAATCCATCTCGCTCAACATCAGTTGACGGCACGACACCGCCATCCGCCCCAGCCCTGATGCCGCCTGGGTCGAGCGACGCGCGGGTCATCGAGGTGCCATGTGACGTGTTCGTCGCCGGCGGCGGCCTGGGGGGGGTCGCCGCCGCGCTGCGGGCGGCGCGGTTCGGACGGCGGGTCTGCCTCATCGAAGAGACGGGGTGGCTCGGCGGACAGATCAGCACGCAAGGCGTCTCCCATCTCGACGAACACCGATACATCGAGAGCTTCGGGGGGACCGCAAGTTACTACGAGCTCCGCGCCCGCATTCGTGACTTCTACCGGTCCCACTATGCGCTGTCCGAAGAGGCCCGCCGGACCCCGCTGCTGAACCCCGGTGACGCCTGGGTGAGCCGCCTGTCGTTCGAACCGAGGGTCGGCGCGGCCGTGATCGACGAGATGCTCGCCGGCCCCCACGACTCCGGGACTCTCCAGGTCTTCACCCACACCCGTGCGGTCGCCGCGGAGGTCTTCGACGGGCGCGTGGCCTCGGTGCTCACCCGCCAAACCGACAGCGGCGCGCTGATCCGCTTCCGCGCGGCGTACGTCCTCGATGCCACCGATCTCGGCGATCTCTTCGTGCTCACCGCCACCGCCTACGCGGTCGGCGCGGAGTCCCGCGCCGAGACCGGAGAACCGTCGGCCCCGGAGCAGCGGGATCCCACCTGCACCCAGGATTACACGTTTCCATTCGCGGTGGAGTACCGTCCGGGGGAGGTGCACACGATCCCCAGGCCGCCCGGGTACGAGAACCATCGCGCCGCGCAGCCCTACTCGCTTTCCTCGATGCCCTGGACCCCGGGGGCCCCCGTCTACAAGATGTTTGAGGTCGCCCCCGGGACGTACGGTCCGTTCTTCACCTATCGCCGCATCCTGGACGCGCGGAACTTCGACGATCCCCGGGTCGTCCACGACGTCGCCGTGATCAACTGGCCGAGCAACGACTTCAAGGGCGGCACGCTCGTCGACCGTCTGCCCGACGAGCAGGCCCGGCTGCGCGAGCGTGCGCGGCAACTGAGCCTCGGCTTCCTCTATTGGCTGCAGACCGAGGCGCCCCGGGACGACGGCGGAGCCGGGTACCCGGAACTCCTCCCCCGCCCCGACGTGATGGGCAGCGCCGACGGACTCTCGCAGGCTCCGTACATCCGCGAGGGGCGCCGGCTGCGGGCGAAACAGACCATCCGCGAGCAGGACATCGCCGAGGCGGCGAACCCCGGAGCGCGGGCGGCGCATTTCGCGAATTCGGTGGGGGTGGGGTGGTATCCCATCGATCTGCACGGATGCGGGCGGGAGACGATCAGCATCCCGACCAAACCCTTCCAGATTCCCCTCGGCGCGATCGTCCCGGAGCGGACCGCCAACCTCCTCCCCGCCGGCAAGAACATCGGCACGACCCATCTCACCAACGGGGCCTACCGCCTGCACCCCGTGGAGTGGGCGGTCGGCGAGGCCGCCGCGGTCCTCGCCGTCTTCTGTCAGCGCACCGCCGCCTCGCCCCAGGAGGTGCACGCCGACGGCGACCTGATGCGGCGGTTGCAGCTGGCGCTGCTCGACCAGGGCATTCCCCTCTACTGGTACGGCGACGTCCCGATCACCCACCCGGCGTTTGCGGCGACGCAGCTGCTGGCCGTCGCCGGCGTGTGGGAAGGGGAGCCGGACACGCTCACCTTCTCCTGCGAGAGGACCATGACGCTCGCCGAGGGCAAGCGGCGGGTGGCCGACGCCGCGCGCCACCTCCGATCGCGGGGCGGCGGCGCCAACCCGGATGCGGACGTCCTGCGGGCCGGCCCGGAGGATGCCACCCTCCCGCTCCGCTGGTCGGCGGCCGAAACGATGATCACCCTGTCCGTTCCCGGCGTCACCGTCCTGCCGCATTCGGAGGAAGACCGGCGGATGACGCGGGGGGATCTGGCGATGTGGCTGGGGGGGCTTCTCCGTGAGGCGATCGAGCGAACGGCGGCCTCCGGCTAGGTGTGTGTCCGAGAAATGACATGGAATGGAGTTAGAGGGGGCAGCGAGAAGGCTGTGGGTATGGAACTGGTGGTGGTGTCAGACA
>DATEHM010000111.1:0-7129 GCA_035279545.1 bacterium
GCCAGGACGCGCCTGCCCGGCGTGAAAGAACAGGAACCATAGCATGAGAGATTTGGCCTCTTGACAGGCTCGTCCATATCAGTGGCGCGAGTCGAAAATAAGTGACATAACGGCCACACCCTTCTTCTGGACCTACAACAACCCGAAGAGGAAGATCCGTGTCACTCATCAATGACTCGGTCCACTAGCCCGGGCGAATGCCGGCAGCGATCGCTCCGATCGCCAGCCCGGCGATGTAGAGCCACCCAAACAGGCGGTTGTGGACCAGGGCGACGCGATGGTACCACAGGGGCCAGCCGACATAACCCGGAGGGGGCGCGAGGGGTTTGGGGTCCCCGATCACGGCGAGGGCGCGCCCGGCCTTCGGCAGCGCGATGGCGACGAGCGCGACGAACGGAGTGAGCCGCCCCGCCGCCACGAGGGCAGCCACGACGGCGTACATCGCCACGATGATCGCCCGGGTGAGCGCCCGCGCCCGGCGCTCGCCGAGGAACACCGGCAACGTGCGCTGCCCGTGGTTTCGGTCGAATTCCGCCTGGTCGATATGCTTGCCGATGAGAATGGACATCACCCCGAGCCCGTACGGCACGCCGGCGAGGAACGCCGTCAGCGCCGGCCGCCCCGTGATCACGTAGTAGCCGCCCCCCACCATCAAAGGACCCCAGACGACAAACGCGGCCACCTCTCCCAGGCCGAGGCTCTTCAGCGGTCTGGGGGCGGCATCGTAGAGATAGAGCAAGGCCAGGCCGGCCAGGGAGAACCCCAATGCCGGGAGGCCGCGCACCACCCAGAAGTCCGCGACGATCGCCGTCCCGATCGCGGCGAGGACCGCCAGACCCACCAGCAGGCTCTTCGTATCGAGCACGCCGCTGGCGATGGGGTGGATCGTGTATCGGATCCGGGGCGAGTCGGGGGTGTCATGCCCCCGTCTGTGACCGAAGTAGTCATTGCTCAAATTGCTGATGGCATGCGCCGTGACGAAGCCAACGAGCACGAGGACAAAGGACGCCGCATCGAACCGACCATCGGCCGCAGCCAGCAGTCCGGCGATCAGCGCGGCCTGGGCGGAAATGACAAGGATGACACTGCGGGCGGAGAACAGAAACTTTGCGACCGGGTCGAGTTCCGACGCCGTCCGCTCCCGGGGCGGATAGAAACCCACGAATGCACGCAGCCACACCCGCGGCCCGCGGAGCACCGCGCCGTCTGACGCCGGTCCCGTCATGCCTCAGCCCCCCGTCCCCTCGATTGACGTTCGACTTCTGCCTCGCGCGACCCATCTCCGTCAACACGTCCCGTTACCGAAAGGCTGCCCCCCGGTCCCCACCCGACCGACCCTGCCGCATCAAAGCCGCGCCCCGGCAACCGGTCTGGAGGGCGGGCGGGACCAGGGGACGGGTCACCCCCGGCGAACCCATCACGACGCATTCGGGAAAATCATAAACCGGGCGACGCGGGAGACGCAAGCCGCGGCCGTCGCCCCTGGGAGGCCCCCGTGGAGACCCGCCACTGGGATGAGAGGAATGAGCCGGACCGGCGTATGGAGCGCCGGCGCCCGCCGTCGCCGCGGCTGACCCGGAGAAGCGCCCTGACCGGCTTAGCCGCCGCCGTGGGGGCGATGGCGGCCTCCGCTCCGCTCAGCGTGGACCTCGAACGAAACAGGACATGGGCGGCGGCCCAGGCTGCGCGAGGACGGTGGGTCACCAAAGCCCCGCTCCCCGTTGCGCGGAGCGAGGTGGGGGTGGCCGTGTGCGGCGGAAGGATCTACGTGCTCGGCGGCTACGCCAACGGTCGTGTCGATCAACCGTTCAACCACGAGTACGACCCTCGTGCCGATGCGTGGCGAGCGCGTTCTCCCATGCCGCGGGGGCTCAACCACGTCGCTGCCGCCGGGTTCGATGGGAAAGTGTATGCGTTCGGCGGGTTCACCGCCCAGAATCGCAATGCCGTCCCCGACGCCAACGTCTACGACCCCACCGCCGACACGTGGCGCGCCGTGGCGCCCCTCCGTTCCAAGCGGGGGGCCGCCGCGGCCGTTGAGCTGAACGGCAGGCTACATCTCATCGGAGGGAGGGAGGAGGTGAGTGGGACCGACCACGACGTGTATGACCCGGCCACGAACCGGTGGGCCGCCCTGGCCCCGCTGCCCAAGGGGCGAGATCATCTGGGCGTGGCCGCCCTGGGGGGCAAGATCTATGCGGTCGGCGGTCGCTTCAACACGTTTTCCTACAACACCGATCTCCACGACGTCTACGACCCCGCCACCGATACCTGGCGCCCTCGCGCGCCATTACCGACCCCCCGCAGCGGCGTGGCGGTGGGGGTGCTGGGCGGACGCATCTTCGTGTTCGGGGGAGAGCGGGCCGGCGGGGTCTTCGCTGAAAATGAGGCGTACGAGCCGACGACCGATACGTGGACGGCCATGGCGCCAATGCGCACGCCTCGTCACGGCACCGGGGCGGGCGTGATCGGCGATGCGATTTATGTTCCCGCCGGCGCGCCGGTGAATGGCGGCAGCGAGCAGTCCGCGGTCAACGACGCCTTCGTCTTGTCGTAAAGCGCGGGCGCCCCCGGCGCCCCTCTCCGTCCCGACGTGCCGTCCGTGAGGACAGGGCACGCAGCAGGATTCCGGATCACCGTCCCACGGGAATGGGCGTCCCCCGAGAATCACGCAATGCTAGACGGGCAATTGTTTCATCGCAAACATCCGATCATCTGCCACCTTCAGCAGCTCTTCGGGGTTGCCGCCATCCTGGGGGAACGAAGCGGTGCCCCAACTGAAGGTGATGTCGTGGCTGCGGCCATCGCCCAGGGCGCTGACGCGAACCGGCTGGAGGCGCGCAAGGATCTCCCGCGCAGTGGCTTCGCACGTTTCCGGCAGCATGAGCACGAACTCGTCCCCGCCGAACCGGGCCAACAGATCAGACGCCCGCATCTTCCCGGCCAACGCATTGGCCACGTCGACGAGGACCGCATCACCGAGCACGTGACCGTAGGCATCGTTGACGATTTTGAAGTTATTAAGATCCAACACCACCAGCGTCATTGGGCGGTCCATACGGCGGCTCCGGGCAATCTCCGCGCCGAGGCTGTCGAGACACTGCCGCCGGTTGGCCAATCCGGTCAGGGCATCGGTGGCGGCGAGGTCCTTGAGGCGCTCGTGGAGGAGCGCCACATCGACGGCTCCCGCCAGATACCGCGCGACCACGGTGAGCAGATCAAGATCCGCTTGGGAGAATGCCCCGATTTTGTCCCGGTAGGCGCTCAATACCCCGATCACCCGGCCGCACGTGACCAAGGGAGCGTAGATGCCTGAGCGGATATGCGCTTCCCGCACCGACAACCGACTTTCCCGGTGCATATCGTTGACCAGCAATGGCGCCCCGGACTTGACAATTTCCCAGAGCAGTCCCTTTCCCCGAGGCAGAGAGACTCCGAGGAGCCCTGCCCTCAGCCCCGACGCCCCCCGAACGCACAGGATGTCCTGCGGAGATGATCCTTCGATGAGGGTGACGATGCACGAGTCGAACTCGGTCTCCTCGTGGAGGATGCACATCGTATTTTGTAAGAGGTCCGAGAGGTTGAGAACCGTCGTAAACTCTGACGCCAGCCGAGCCAGGAACGCTAGGGATTTATCGGGCCCCTGTGCAATCCCTCCAGACCGTTTTCGAACCTGCGATTTGATTGTCCATCCTCCGACTGGAACCAGGAGCGTGCAAGCAGCAATGGAAGCCATGTGAGGAAGCCTGTCCGTAATGAAGGTGCCCAGATGATCCTGGCTTCAGACGCTTAGCCGGCGCTCAGGCGAGCCCGCCAGGATCGCCAGCCGTATGCGAAGCCCCGGGGGCGGCTCCCCGTCGGATTCCCACACTCGCATCCGGGGCGTATTTCGGCGTCTCGCGCGATGCGAATAGCCCCCGTCTTCCTCGGCCATTTTGGGCCTGTGCCCGCCGGAGTTCCCCGCAAACATCGGATAGATCAAGTAGCCTCGAGCTCGCATAATGGCGAAGACGCCTTTGGGCCCGGAGGTCTTGCCGTGAATCCCCGGCCGGTTCCAACCGCCACCATGCGAACGAAGACGTGCGACAGCGAGGTGTCCTGTAAGTCCGCGGTCCGCCTTCCGGCCGCTTTCAACCGCCTGGCGTGGTCCAATCTCGCCGCACAGTCGGCCGAGCAGATCGGCCTCGCTGCCGCGCCCATCGTGGCCGTGCTCGTCCTCGGCGCTAGCGCGGGAGAGGTGGGCCTCCTTCAGACTGCCCAGACCCTCCCGTTCTTGTTGCTGTCCATCCCCTCGGGTGTGCTGGCCGACCGCACGTCCCGCCGCGGCCTCATGGCTTCCGCCGAAGGGTTGCGCGCCGGGTCCCTCATCGTCATCTTGACACTCGCCGGACTCCACCGGCTGACGGTGCCGCTGCTCGCGCTGCTGGGTTTTGTCGGTGCGTGCGGGACGGTCGCCTACGGTGTGACCGCCCCGTCCCTCGTACCGGCACTCGTGCCCCCCGAAGCCCTGGCCTCGGCAAACGGGCGGGTTGAACTCGCCCGCACGGTGGCCTTCGCCGCCGGTCCGGCGGTGGCCGGCGCGCTCGTCGGCTGGACCGGCGCCCCACCCGCGTTCGGTGTTGCTGCGGCCCTCTCGATGTGTGCCGTGTTCTTGCTCACCCGCCTGCCTGAACCGCCTCGGCCAGCGCTTCCGCCCCGGCATCCCCTCTCCGACCTCCGAGAGGGAGCCGCGTTCGTGTTCAGCCACCCGCTGCTCCTGCCCGTCTTTCTGACGCAAATCGTCTTCAACACGGCATTTTTCATCCTCCAAGCAGTGTACGCCCCCTACGCGGTTCACAGGCTCGGGCTCTCCGCGTCCTGGGTGGGGGCTACGCTCGCCACCTACGGTGTGGGGATGGTCGTCGGCGCTCTCCTGGCTCCCCGGATGACCCGCCTGCTGCCCTTCGGCGCGGTCATCGCCATTGGACCGATCTGCGGGCTCGCCGCCGCGATCGTGATGGCGAGCACGATCTGGACACCGTCCCTCCTGCTTGCAGGAATCAGTTTCTTCCTGTTCGGTGCCGGCCCGATCCTCTGGGTGATCAGCACCACCACGCTCCGCCAAACGATCACCCCGCGAGACTTGCTTGGCCGGGTATCGGCCATCAACATCATGGCCTACGGCTCCCGACCGGTCGGCGCGGCACTTGGTGCGGTTGTGGGCGGATTCTATGGGGCGGAGACCTGCCTCATCGTGTCCGCGATTGGCTTCCTCATCCAGGCCTTGGTGATCCTGTCATCACCCGTGCCCCGTCTTGTGCGACAGCCAGAGATGGCCGGGTAGCGGACGTTGAGGGACGTCCGAGGCGGAATCGGATTCGGCAACGCGTCGGCGCCGCCGCGACCCGCCGTGCAGGACGCGCGAAGGCGGACGTGTCCGCGCAAAGGCCGGAGGGGGTGAGGGTGGTCACACGCCATATATCGCAGGCGTGAAGTCCGATCTCGGCATCATCCAGGTGTCCATCGCTGAGGCGACGGCGAGGTTACCGATTGAGCCTAATGCTCCGCGCACCGGCCGCCGGAAGAATCCCAATTTGGCCCGAATCCCGCCACCCACGAACCGCGAAAGCCATCTGTGCGGGCGTCATTCCAAGGGCTCCCCGAACCGCTCGCGGTGGGCTACCGCGGAAAGCAACTTGCGCTGCTTTTTCCCACTGCGGGCCTGCGCCGGATAGCCGAACGGGAGAATCGCCAGCACGTCCAAGCCCTCCGGAATGCCCAAGAGCGACTTCACCTCGATCATCCCGAGGAAACCCACCCAGTTCGAGCCGACTCCGCTCGACCATGCCGTCAGGATCATCGATTGGATCGCTCGGCTCGCGTCGGAAATCGCGAATCGCGTCTTCTCAACCGCCACGACAACCGCCAGGGGCGCCTGCGCGACGTACGGCCCGCTTCGCGACAAGGCCCCCAGCCGGCGGAGCGTCTCACGATTCTCCACGACAATGAAATGCCAGGGCTGGCCATTCATGCTGCTCCCCGTCAGTCGCCCGGCCTCGACTATCCGCCGGGCGATGTCCGACGGCACCGGCTTTCCTTGGTAAGCGCGCACGGCCAGCACGGTACGCACAGCCTCGAAGATTTCCATCTCCCGAGTCACCTTGGGGTAGTCCGATTCTTTCTAAAACCCAGTATTTCCTTCGGTCCTGTCTAGGGGAGGCCAGGGGAATGAGACGTGACTAGGCGTTCTTTTGTGAACCGGATAGGAAAGTTCATAGTGAATCATGAAGGGGCGAGGGAAATGAAGCCCATTATTGCTCTGCTCATCGTCGCAGCGACGCTTCAGTTCGCTCCCAAGGTCCAAGCGCAAGAGGATCCCTATGCAGCAATCTTCCAGATCCGTGTGATTGAGAAGTCTAACGGACTCTACAAGGGAGTTGTCCGTGGAACTGGGTTCTTCATCAACTCCGACGGGACTGCGCTCACGGTCTCACATATCGCATCCTTTGCGGTGAGACGCCCAGACAAGTATCTGCTCATTGCTCTTGTGAACGGAGATATGTATAACGTGTCAGTCGTGTGTAACAGCAAGCTCCCATACGATGGATTACCTGAGAACGTCCGACTGACGAGGGATATTGCGGAGATTAAACTAGCTCCCTTTACTCTTCCCTTCGAGACTTGGGGAACTCCTACCATAGTCCTTGCAACTGCTCATCGTGGAGATTTGCCATCGTTCCAGTTCTTGAAGATTGGTGGGGCTGCCTCAGGACATGTCAGAATCGTAGGATTTGGACAAACCTTCGGACTCCCAGAGCGATGGATGGTTGAGGGAGATGCTGAGGGACTTCCATCAATGGTTGCCCGCCTCAAGTCCGATAACACTCCGTTCTTTGCCATCTCCTATAATCGTCCGGCAACTCGTGGTGATAGTGGGGCGCCCATGTTGAACGATCAAGGAGAAGTTGTTGGAATTCTCTGGGGCGGTGTTGACGCAATAAACGTAGGAGTAGCAGAAGGGGTTGATGTGCTGAAAACCCCCTGCCGCTAGACGACGTTAAGACTAGTCTATTGTCCATATGATGGCGTCCATTTGCTTTCAAGCATCCTGCTTCCGCCAAGCGAATCAGAGCGGATTCAGCCGTACTAT
>DATEHM010000112.1:0-2243 GCA_035279545.1 bacterium
AGCCGCGCCAGCCGCTCGTCGTTGTTCTTGTTGGTCACCAGACAGAGCGCGGGGCGCAGGACGCCCGAGTCGAAGACGCCGCGCAGCAACGCTTCGGCCATGTTCCCGGCCCCGATGATGCCCACCGAACGGTTTGTCAGCATCGCTGACCCTCCGGAAATAGCGACGCCCCCTCCACCAAAGGGCGAAAGGGGCGCTTCCGCGGTACCACCTTTGTTCCCCAGCCCGGGGGCTGGAGCGCTCACGCTGTCTCGGGCGACCCGGCTCCCGTTTGGCGGCGACCGCCGCCCCGGGAGCAGCTCGGGGGGTGGGGTTCAGACGTGCCCGCGGCGGCCCTCGCAGCATCAGGCGCCGCTCTCTTCACGCAGGCCAGACGTCGTACGTCCCCCGTCACAGCTCTTTTATTGTTCGCTTACTATACCACCCCCCCTCGGCGGCCGTCAATGACCGGCGGTGCGTGATTGGAGCAGGGTCCGTCCCCCCGGGCGCGAAGCAAGCGATGCGATGGCCGCATCGATTCCCCCCGTCCTGATGACCCGCCGCACGGTGCGCTTCTACACCACGGCGCCCGTGCCGGCCGATCTGGTGCGGGCTCTCCTCGACGCCGCGGCCTGGGCCCCGTCGGCCCACAACGTGCAGCCCACGCGCTTCGTGGTGATCGACTCGCCCGGGGCAAAGCGCCGACTGGCCGAACGAATGGGACGCCGCTGGCGCCGCGACCTGGAGCGGCTCGGCACCGCGGAGGCGGCGATCCAGGTCGAGCTGCGGTTCTCGCTCCGGCGGTTCGGCGAAGCCCCCGCGCTGATCCTGGTCGGGTATGTCATGGAGGAGATGGACGCCTACCCCGACCGGATTCGGCGGGCGGCGGAGCAGGTGATGGCGGTGCAGAGCGCCGCCGCCGCCGTACAGAACCTCCTGCTGGCCGCCGCCACCAACGGGCTCGGGGCCTGCTGGTGCTGCGCCCCGCTGTTCTGCCCCGGCACCGTCCGGCGAGCCCTCGGGCTGCCGCGGGGGTTCACCCCGCAGGCCCTCGTGACGATTGGCTACCCGGCCCATACGCCGCCCGTCCCGCCGCGGAAGCCTCTGGAGTCGGTCGTCACCTTTCGCTAGGAGCCCCGTTGCGGAAAGCCGTCACCGGAGGAGGCCAAGCGTGATCACGGTCCTGTGCGGCGGCGTGGGCGGGGTCAAGCTCGTGGACGGCCTCGCGGCCGAGCTGGCCGATCCCGCCGACCTCGCGATCGTCGTGAACACCGCCGACGACTGGGAGCACTTGGGCCTGCTCATCTCCCCCGACGTCGACACGGTGCTGTATACGCTGGCCGGTCTGGCGAGCGAGGAACGGGGCTGGGGCCTGGAGGGGGACACGTGGACGGCCCTCGACATGCTGGCGCGCTACGGCCAACCGACGTGGTTCCGGCTCGGGGATCGGGATCTCGGCACGCACCTTGCCCGGACGGCGTGGCGGCGGGAGGGGCGACGACCGACCGAGATCACCGCGGCGCTCGCCGCCGGGCTGGGGGTCATGCCGAAGATCCTGCCGATGAGCGATGACCGGGTCGCCACCTACGTGCACACCCCGGCTGGGCGGCTGCCGTTCCAGGAATACTTCGTCAAGCGCCGCGCGCGCGATGCGGTGACGGGCATCGAGTTCGAGGGCGTCGAGCAGGCCCGCCCCTCGCCCGAGGCGCTCGACGCCATCAAGGCCGCCGCGGTGATCGTCGTGGCTCCGAGCAATCCGCTCGCCAGCGTCGGGCCGATCCTGGCCCTCCCCGGGATGGAGGCCGCGCTTCGGGAGAGCCGGGCGCTGAAGATCGCCGTCACCCCCCTGATCGGCGGGGCGGCGGTCAAGGGGCCGACCGTGGAGATGCTGCGGGGGCTCGGGATGCCGTCGGCGCCCGCCGCGGTCGCGGCGATGTACAGGACGTTTACCGATGTGTTCGTCCTGGACGTCAGGGACCGGGCCGAGGCCGAGGCCGTCGCCGCCGCCGGCGCACCGGGGCGGCCTCTGGCGGTGGAATGCGCCGACACCCTGATGTCCGATCGCGCCGGTAGGAGGCGGCTGGCCCGGGCGCTGATCGAGATCGCGGTGAGGCACGGCGCAGCAGTGGCGGCGAAGCCGGGGTGAAAGTCCGCGCCGTCGTCCCCCAGAAGGGGCTGCTCCAGGCCAAGGGCCGCCTGGGGCCGGTGGTTCCCGAAGGGGCGCGGGCCACGCTCAGCCTCGCGCTCCTCAGGTCCATCTGCGG
>DATEHM010000113.1:0-6855 GCA_035279545.1 bacterium
AAGGAGGAACTACTCTACCCACTAAACATGAGTGCCGGATTCCGGGCGATCAAGAGTCGCTGCGGCATCTCACGCCGCAAAATCCTCCCACAGACATCGGCGATGCGCCGATCAAGGAGGATAGTGTCTCAGGCACCCGGCAGCTTGCGGTGAATATCCGGGGCAGCACATCGGGGCAGGGTGCGGCCAATGGCAATCCTGTTGGCGTTACCCGCATTTGGTATGGCAGGCGACAACGGCGGATAGGCCCGATCAACCCCAGCCCGGAATCCGGCTAAACTCCTTAGGGTGCATGCGGATCCGCCTCAGTGATGTCCCGACCACGGTACGAGGGCATGTCGTCGGGCTGATCCTGGTGTACCTCCCCCTGGCGGTGTGGGTGCTCCCGCACAGCCGCCCAGAGGTCGTGGCCGGACTCACCGCGATTTTCGCGCTGACGTACCTTGTCAAGCCCATCCCGAACCCCTCGGGCGGGAGCACCTTTCCAAACAACAGCGTCAAAATCGTCGCCGCCCTGGTCTGGATGCCCCCGGAAGTCCTGATCGGCGTGGCCCTGGGCTCGTTTTTGGGCCTCCTCCTGTTTCGCAAGTACGCGTTGTGGCTCGCCGTGATGAACGCCGCAACGTGGGGGCTGGCCGCCGGAGCCGCGGCCCTGGCGGCCCACTGGGCGATCTCAACCGCTCCCACCATTGCCGACCTGGCCGTCGCCGCCCTGATCGCGGTCGTCGCGAACCGTGTCGTCAACGAAAGCACATTCTCGATCTATCAATCCCGACGGTTCGGCCATCCGTATCTTCCCACGTGGCTCCACAACATCTTCGATCAATGGCCCAGCCAGATCTTCGCCGCCCCCATGGGCATCGTCCTGGCGACCCTGGCCGTGCGCACGGGGTCGCCTTTGTGGGCGCTCGCCCTGACCGGGGTGTCGGCGATCGCGCTCCCGATCCCCCGCCAGGAGCTCGCCTACTACCACAGGGCCCGAGAGATGCTGGGCGAAATCGTGGAGGCCGTGGTGCGGGCGATGGAAGGCATCGATCCGCGGGCGCGCGCCCACGGAGACCGTGTCGGCACCCTGGCGGCGGAGATCGGACGGCGGCTGGGGATGCCGGAGGAGTTTCTTCGAGCCGTCCAGCTGGCGGCGCGGCTGCACGATGTCGGCATCCTGGCCGACCCCGCCGGGTCGCCGACCCTGGAAGACCGGGCTCCGATCGGCGGCCGGATTCTGGCCCAGTTCCCGGATCCGATGGTCGCCAAAATCGTCCGCGGCCACCACGAACGGTGGGACGGTCAGGGCGTGCCCGACCGCACGCGTGGGAACGCGATCCCTTTGGGCGCCCGCATTATCGCGGCGGCGGAGATCTACGACTGCGCCCTGGAGGGCCTGCCCCCCTACGAGGAACCGTTCTCGCCGCAAGAGGCGGCGAGCCATCTGCTGTCGATGGCGGGGACGGTCCTGGACCCGAAGATCGTCATCACCCTGCTCCGCGTCGCGGCGGAGCAGAGAACAGACCTCGACGCGGCCGGATGACATCCCCTCCGGCTCAGGGAAAGCGGTCGCCGCGGATCGTGTTCGTCACCGCCCTCCTCGCCACGGAAGTCCTCATCACCCTCCTCATCGCGGTCAAGAACTGGACGAGCGCGGGCGGAACGGCCGTCCTCATCACCGCCCTCACCATCGTCGTGCTCGACTTCTTCCCCATCTACCTGGATCCGGCCGGCGAGCTCCGGCTCAGCAGCGTCATCACCATCCCCACGCTGGTCCTCTTCGGCTGGCCGACGGCTCTGCTCGGCGCGGCCATCGGATCGATCGCCGGCATCTTCCACCAACCGCGCGGAGCCACGCTGATCCGGTGCACCGAGCGGCTGGCGTGCCTCATCGCCGCCGCGGCCCTGGTCACGGCGTTGGGGATGCCCGGGCCGGGAGGCGAAGTCGCAGCGGTGGTCTATGCCGCCTTGGGATACACGCTGATCCGCACCCTCGTCATCTCCACGCGCATGCACACGCAGGAGGCGATCGCCTGGCCGAGGGCGTTCCGGTTCCTCGTGAACGCGACCTTCTTCCATCTGGGGGTCTTCACCGCGGTCGCCATCATCACGGTGTGGCTCGTCAACAGCGATCCGTCGACGGCCAGCCGGCTGCTGGGCCCGATGCTCGCCGCGGGCATGACGCTGCAGCTCTATCTCCCCCGCATCCTCCGCGGCCAGGAGCAGCGCCGGGTGCTTGCCGCCGTCTCGGTCCTCGCCGCCGCCGTCGACGCGAAAGACCCGTACACCGCCGGCCACTCCGCGGACGTCGCCGAGTTAAGTCGCCGCGTCGCCCGCATCTTGAATCTCGACGAACCGGAAGTCCATCGCGCGTACCTGGCCGGCCTGCTGCACGACGTCGGCAAGATGGTCGTCCCGTCCGGCGTCTTGCTGAAACCCGGAAAGCTCACCGCCGAGGAGTGGGACGTCATGCGCTCGCACGTGGAAGCGGGCGTGCACATCGTCGAGACGATCGGAGGGCTGGCCGAGGTCGCCCCCATCGTGGCGGCCAGCCACGAGCAGCTTGACGGCCGCGGGTACCCGGCGGGGCTCCAGGGCGATGCGATCCCCCTCGGCTCACGCATCAACCTGGTGGTCGACGCCTACAACGCGCTGACGACAAATCGACCCTACCGGGCGGCCCGCTCCTCCGAGGAGGCCATCCAGGAGCTTGAGAAGCACGCCGGGACGCAGTTCGACCCCCGGGTGATCGCCGCCCTCCGCGCCGCCCTCTGGCACCGGCCCCCCGCGGCAGCACCGAGCCCCTCGACGCGACGCGTCGTGGGCTGGCTTCGGCCCCTGACGCTCCTCCGCCATCCCGCGTACGGCCTGCTCTGGGTCGGCCAGCTGGTGAGTTTTCTCGGAGACGAGATCTTCACCATTGCGCTCACCGCCTGGGTGCTGGCGCTTACCCACTCCGCCACCCTGGTGGCCCTGACGTTCATCATGGCCACGATCGGCCAGGGGCTGCTCGGGTTCTTCGCCGGCGCGCTGGCGGACCGGATGGATCGCCGCGGGCTGATGATCGTTTCGGATCTGTCCCGGGCCGCGTTCGTCGCGCTGCTCCCCCTGATCATCCTGCACTCCCTTCCCGTCGGATTCGGCTTTCTCATCCTGATCAACGTCGGGACCGTGTTCTTCAGGTCGGCGGTCTACGCGCTGATGCCGTCGGTCGTGGCCACCGACGACCTCCCCACCGGGAACGCGTTGTTTGTCTCGACCGAACGGATCGCGGAGATCGTCGGGGGGCCGTTGGGCGGGATCCTCGTCGTCGTCCTGGGATTCCAGACGGCGTTCTATATCGACGCCGCCACGTTTCTGTTCAGCGGGGTGTGCGTGGGCCTGATGCCGGTGGCGTGGCGCGCCGGCCTGGGCACCGGACGGCCGAAGAGAATCGTCACCGAAATCGGCGACGGCCTGCGATACATCTGGCAGACCCCGCTGCATCGTCTCCTGGCGCTGCTGATCTTTCCCGGCTATCTGACCCTGGCCTTCGCCGCGCTCCGCGCGCCGATGATCATCCAGACGGCGGGGCTGCCGGTCCTGGCCTACGGCATCATCACCGGCGCGATCGGCGTGGGGAAACTCGTCTCCGTCATCGCCCTGACCTTCTCGGGGAAGCGTTGGACCAGCGTGCCCTTCACCGTTATCATGTTCTTGCTCACGGCGCTGGCGATCGCCTGGTTCGGCTCGGGCTCGGGGTACGCGACACTGATTGCGGCGGCGTTCTTGTTCGGCGTCGGAAACATCGCCACCACCATCGCCAACGTGACGATCTCGATGGCCAGCACACCCTCCGCCATCCTCGGACGGGTGATGGCCAGCCGCCAGGTCTTCATCGCCGCCACGACGCTGGTCGGCACGTTGGTGTTCGGCCGGCTCGCCGACGTCGCCGGCCCGCCGTACGCCATCGTCCTCCTGGGGGCCGTCTCGGGGGTGGGGACCTTCGCGGTGTGGATCCTGGCGGGGCAGTGGTTGGCCCATGACCGCAGGGAGAGACGCGTGCCCGGCAGGGCAGCCGAATAGCGGCGGGACCGCACGTCCCCGATGCAACGCCGACGCGGCCCGGGCCGCTGGCTCCTCCCCGGCTACGACACCCGAACCGCGGTGTTCCTGAGCACGCCAATCTCCTCGGCGCCGATTTCAATCATGTCCCCCTCCTCGCACGCAAACTCATCGGGGGGCACGATCCCCGTTCCCGTCAGGAGCACCGTCATGGGGGGGATGTCGTTGGCGCGGCGCAGGTAGGTGACCAATTCCGCGATCGGCCGCCGGATCCGGGCGGTGTTGATCTCGCCCCGAAACGCCTCCCGGCCCCGCCGCTCGATGCGGCACCACAAGGTCAGCCGGGCGGCCGCCGACACGTCGGTGAGGAGGATCGTCGGGCCGATGCTGCAGCAGGCGCGGTAGATCTTCGTCTGGGGAAGGTACAGGGGGTTCTCCCCCTCGATGTCCCGGGCGCTCATGTCGTTCCCGAGAGTGTACCCAAGCACCTCTCCCCCCCCGCCGAGCACGACCCCGAGCTCCGGTTCCGGAACGGTCCAGCGCGAATCGACGCGGATCCCGACCGACGCATTCGGTCCGACGCAGCGGGACGCCGTCGCCTTGAAGAAGACCTCGGGCCGCTCGGCTTCGTAAATCTTGTCGTAGATCCCCACGGTCGTGGTTTCGGCGAGGCGCGCTTCGCGGCTGCGCTCGTAGGTGACCCCCGCCGCCCAAACCTCCGGCGGGATCACCGGCAGGAGCAGATGCGGCACGTCGGGATCGGGGGCGCGATCGAGATCGCGGTACGAATACGACGGCGCGGAGCCCCGCAGGTCTCGCACGAAGTCGCCGAGGCTCACCCGGGGCGGGGTGCGGCGGGCCAGGTCCACCAGATCCTCGAACGAAACCAGCGCGGGCGCATCGGGAGGGACCAGCTCCCGGACCGTTCCGCCCTCGCACACGCCGAGGCGGGCCCCCTGCCCGGGGATCCAGTACCGGGCGATCCGCATGCGCGCAGCTCCTCGGGGTGGTGGGCGTCGAGCCTAGCGCAACCCTTGAAGCATAGGGGCGAGATCGACCCCTTCGAGCTCCTTCGCCCACATCGGCAGACGCTTCGCGGGCACCCGCTCCCGGGGGTGGCTGTAGATCACCCCGATCGGCAGCTTCCCGCGGCGCTCGAAGTCGCGCAGGAGGTCCCAGGCGGCGTCCTCGCGGCTCGGATCGTGGCTCGCCGGCACAGGCTCGCAGTGTTCGCGGAACCAGTCGTAGGTGTTGAACTTGTTATAGGTCACGCACGGCGAGAAATCGTTCACCACGGCGAACCCCTTGTGGCGCACCGCCTCGACAAACATCTCGGTGGCGTGCTTGGGATCCCCCGAAAAAGACTGGGCGACAAACGACACGCCGCACGTCAGCGCCAGCTTCACCGGATCGAGGAACGGCGGGTGCTCCTCCGCGGACGCCGGGACGGGCTGGCCGAGCCCGGCGGAAGGAGAGTCCTGCCCTTTGGTCAGCCCGTAGACACCGTTGTCCATGATGACGAGGGTGACGTCCGGATCCCGACGGCAGGTGTGGACGAAGTTCTCCACCCCGATGGCCAGGGTGTCACCATCGCCGGCCAGCGCGAGCACGGTCAGCTCGGGATTCGCCATCTTGGCGCCGAGCGCGTAGGCGAGCGCGCCGCCGTGGGTGCCGTAGAACGAGTTGCCGTTCAGGTAGTTGCGGATCTGGCCCGAGCAGCCGATGCCGCCGACGATGAAGACCTCCGACGGGGTGAGCTCGAGGGCGGTCAGCGCGGCCTTGATTGAATTGAGCACCGCGTAGTCGCCGCATCCCGGGCACCATTGGATGCGGTGCCGCGGGGTGGCGTTCTGCTCCCAGATCGACTTCGGCGCCTCAGCCATCGCTGCCCACCTCGACCATGACGGGCTCCTTGCCCCCCAGCCGCACCACCCTGGCCCCGTTGTGCGCCACCTCGTGGATGGCCCGCACCACCTCAGACGGGTAGAACGGACGGCCGTTGTACTTGAGCACCCGCCGGACGGGGATGACGCAGTGGGCCTGGATCAGCTCGGCCAACTGGCCGGTGTAGTTGTGCTCGCAGACGATCACACGCTCGGCGGCCTCCAGAATGGGCTTGGCCAGGTGGGTCGGGAACGGCCAGAGGTGGGTGAAGTGCACGACCGCGGCCGGCGTGCCCTCGGCCTCGAGGCGCTGCCGCGCCTCCAGCAGCGCGGGCTTGGTCGACCCCCAGCCCACGATGGCCAGGCCCCCGGCGGCGGTGCCGTAGACTTGTGGCGGACGCGCATCGTGTTGAAGGTAGCTGGTCATCTTCCGCATCCGCTTGTCCATCATCGCCACGCGCTTTGCGGGCTCGGTCGTGACGAATCCAAACTCATCGTGTTCGGTGCTGTTGATCTTGCTCACGCCGCCCCGCGTGCCGGGGATCAAGCGGAGAGAGACCCCTGACTCGGTGATCCGGTAGCGGAGGTATCGCTCCTCTCGCACCTGCGCCTCGGTGGCGACCTGGCGTGTGATGGCCGACCCCGAGCGGAAGACCGACTCCGGCACCGTCACGCGCCCCTCGCTCAGGTTGAGGTCCGTCATGAAGTACACCGGGCACTGGTAGGTTTCGGCGAGGCGCACCGCCTCGTGCATCAGCGTGTAGCACTCCTCGATCGTCGAGGGCGCCAGCACGATCCGCGGGATCTCGCCGTGGCCACCCGTCGTCACCAGGTAGAGGTCGCCCTGCTCGGCCTTGGTGGGCATCCCGGTGGAGGGACCGGCCCGCATCGCATCGACGATCACCAGCGGGGTCTCGGTCACGCCCGAGACCCCGAACTCCTC
>DATEHM010000114.1:0-16321 GCA_035279545.1 bacterium
ATGTGGGCCGTTCGCAGAAGGGCGGCCGGCGCGTAGCCTAAGTGGAGGTCCGCGGCGATGAAGGGGAGGAGGACGGTGAGGCCGGCGGTCAACCCATCGTTCCAGACGTGCAGGAGGGAGACCCAGGCCAGGTCCGCCCCACGCCGCGCCCCGGGGAGGAACGGGGCTACCATCCCAACCTCGCCCGCCGGGCGCCGCCCGATGGCGTCCGGCGTCGCATAGGGTGGCAGGGAATCGGACGGCATGGGAGAGGTGTTCGACGCGCGATCCGCCCCCCACTGCAGTTCGGCCCCGGCGCGGGGGTGCGCTCGCTGAAGGAGACGGCCCGCTGAGCCGAGAAGTCGGGGCAAAATGCCCGGGGTTCCGCTGTGGCAGCCGTTTCCCCTGAGGGCCTTCCCCCCGGGGGTCCTCCCGCTGATCGTGGTCTGGACGCTCGTGTGGAAGGGGCTCGCCCTGTGGCGGGCCGCGCGCGCGGGGCAGACCGGATGGTTCGTCGTTCTGCTCCTCGTGAACACCCTGGGACTTCTCGAGATCGTCTACCTGCTCTTCGTGGCCGAGCGCGCCGCGCCGCCCATCTCGACGGGATCCCCGTTCCGGGGGCCCGGCCCGTCGTCGGAGTCGTCCACGGGCGGAGGGGCCGATGCACGTCCGTGAATTGTTTGGCCTCTCCGAGAAGGTAGCAATCGTCACAGGCGGGTCGCGCGGCCTGGGGCTCCAGATGGCGACCGCGCTGGGCGAGGCGGGGGCGTCGCTCGTCCTGACCGCGCGGAAGGCCGACGAGCTCGCGGCGGCGGCGGCGGGCCTGACCGCACGCGGCGTTCGGGCCCTCGCCGTCCCGTGTGATGTGAGCCGCGCCGATGAGGTTGACGCCGCGGTCGCCCGCACCCTTCAGGCGTACGGCCGGGTGGACATCCTGCTCAACAACGCCGGAGCGACCTGGGGCGCCTCCATCCTGGAGATGCCGCTGGAAGCTTGGCGGAAGGTCATGGAGACCAACGTCGACGGGATGTTCCTGATGGCCCGCGCGGCGGGGCGCGCCATGATCGACGCCGGCCGGGGCGGCAAGATCGTCAACATTGCGAGCGTGGCGGGGCTGGTCGGCGCGGACGCGGGCGTCCTGGACGCGATCGGCTACAGCACCAGCAAGGGGGCGGTGATCGCCTTCACCCGCGACCTGGCGGTGAAGTGGGCGCGCCACCGGATCACCGTGAATGCGATCGCGCCCGGGTACTTTCCGAGCAAGATGACCCGGTGGCTGATCGAGCACCGGGGGGAGGCGATCCTCGACACGATCCCGATGGGCCGGTGGGGGGGCGAGGACGACCTGAAAGGGGCGGCGCTGTTCCTGGCGAGCCCGGCCAGCGACTTCATCACCGGGCACATCCTGGTCGTGGACGGCGGGCAGACCGCGCGGTGACGGGGCCGCCGATGGGAGGGAATGCGGTGCAGCGACTCTGCGTGGTGGGCGCCGGCACGATGGGGCATCAGATCGCCATGCTCGGCGCGCTCGCCGGGTGCGGGACGGCGGTGGTCGACGTGAGCGCGGACGCGCTGGAGAAGGCCCAGTCGAGCAACCGCGCCCACATGGCCCGCTGGGTGCAGCGGGGGCGGCTCGCGGAGGCCGACGCCGAACAGGCGCTCGGACGGATCCGCTGGACCACCCGCATCGAAGAGGGGGCGCGGGACGCCGATTTTGTGATCGAGGCCGTGATCGAGCGGTTGGAGGAGAAGCGCACGGTCTTCACCGCCCTCGACCGGATCGCCCCCGCCCACGCCATCCTGGCGACGAACTCGAGCACGATCCGCAGCTCGCTGCTGGCGGATGCGACGCGCCGGGCCGATCGCGTCTGCAACATGCACTTTTTCAATCCGCCGCTCGTGATGGAGCTCGTGGAGGTGGTGATGCACCCGCAGACCAGCGAGGCCACCGCCGAGGGGGCGATGGCGCTCGCCCGCCGCATGCGCCGCACGCCGATCCTGCTCCGGCGCGAGATCTCCGGGTTTGTCGTCAACCGGATCCTCGCCGCGATCATGGACGAGTCGATGCGCCTCTACGAGGCGGGGATCGCGTCGTTCGAAGACATCGACCTGGCGGTAAAGAAGGGGCTGCGCCACCCGATGGGGCCGTTTGAACTGATGGACCACAACGGCATCGACGTCGCCTACCACGTGCGCATGCAGCGGTTCCAGGAGAGCGGGGATCCGGCGCAACGCCCTGCCCGCAGCATCGTGGAGCGGTACGAGCGCGGCGACTACGGGCGCAAGACCGGGAAGGGGTGGTATACCTACCCCCCGGCCGCCCCGTCGTGAGCGGGGAGGTGGGGTGGCGATGGTGATCGCCCGGCGCGCGGAGGGGGCGAGGTGGCTGCTCGAGCCCCCGTCGGCCGGGGAGGTCTTCACCCCGGAACGGTTCTCCGAAGAGCACCGCCTGATCGCGCGGACGGTCCGGACCTTCCTGGCGCAGGAGGTGGGTCCGCTCGATGCCCGCCTGGAACAGAAGGATCTCCCGCTGATGCGGGAGGTGCTGCGGAAGATCGGCGCCCTGGGGGTGTTCGCCGCGGACGTGCCGCCGGAGTTTGGCGGGGTGGGGTTCGATCGGATCACCGGGCTCCTCCTGGCCGAGACTATCTCCCGCGGCTCGGTCTCGTCGACCGTGGGCGCGCACGTGACGATCGGGATGCTGCCGATCGTGTTCTTCGGGACGCGATCCCAGCGCGCGCGCTACCTCCCCCGAATGGTGACCGGGGAACTGATCGGGGCGTACGCGTTGACCGAGCCGACCGCGGGGTCGGATGCGCTCTCGCTCCGCACCACCGCGGTCCAGGACCCGGACGGGGGCTATCGGCTGACCGGCAGCAAGCAGTTCATCACCAACGGTGGGATCGCCGATGTCTACATCCTCTACGCCAAGGTCGATGGGAGCAAGGTGACCTGCTTCATCGTCGACCGCGAGACCCCGGGATTCACCGTGGGGCCCGAAGAGCACAAGATGGGCCTGCGCGGATCGTCCACGACCTCGCTGTTCCTCGACAACGTGCGGGTGAGCGGTGAGCACGTCCTCGGCGAGGTGGGGCGGGGGCACGTCGTGGCCCTCAACATCCTGAACGTGGGCCGGCTGAAACTCGGCGCCGGGTGTGTCGGCGCGGCGAAACATGCCCTCCATGACGCGGTGGGCTATGCCAGGGAGCGGCGGCAGTTCGGCCGGCCGATCGCGTCGTTCGGATTGATCCAGCGGAAGGTCGCCGAGATGGCGATTCGCACTTACCTGGCCGAGAGCATGGTGTACCGCACCGGTGCCCTCCTCGACCGTGCGCTCGAGGGGATCGACTTGACCGGCGATGGCGGGGCAACGGAGGCCGCCCGCGCGCTCGCCGAGTACGCTCCCGAGTGCGCGATCAACAAGGTCTTCGGCTCCGAGGCGCTCGATTTCGTCGTGGACGAGATGGTGCAAATCTACGGCGGCTACGGGTTCATCGAAGACTACCCCGCCGCCCGCGCGTATCGTGACGCCCGCATCAACCGGCTGTACGAGGGGACGAACGAGATCAACCGGCTGGTGATCGCCGGACAACTGCTGCGGCGGGCCGGGAGCGGGCGGCTGCCCGTGGTGGAGGCGGCGGGGCGAGCGGCGCAGCGCCTCGGCCGGGACGCGGGCGGGCCGGGGGAGGAACGCGGGGATCTCCTCGCCCGGGCCAAGACGGTCGCCCTGGCTTGCTTGGGGCGGGCGGTCGACCGCCTCGGCGGAACCCTCGATGAGCATCAGGAAGTGCTCGCCTGGGTCAGTGACCAGATGATCGAGATCTTTGCCGCCGAATCCGCGGTGCTCCGCGCCGAGTCGGGCGCCGGCACCCACGGGGGCGCCCTGATGACGGAGATGACGACCTATGCGGTCGACGGGATGGCCCACCGGCTCGAACGGCTTGCCGCCGAAATGCTCTCCGCTATCGAAGAGGGGCCGCAGCTGGAGCAAGATCTGGTCGGCGTTCGCCGCCTCCTGGATGCGCCGCCCCATAACGGGCTGGCCGTTCGGCGGGCGATCGCCGAGCGGATCTTGGAGGGCGGTGGCTATCCGTTCGGGCTGCCGGCCGCGTAGTCCCGGATTTTCTGCAGGCGCGCCTCGCGAATCTGGGGATGCGGAGCGCGACCCGCATCCCCTTGATGTTGTCGGCGGTGTGCGGCCCGTCCCGCCCGCTGGCCGTCACCTCCCCGCCGTCTCGATGGGGGAGGAGAGGTTGCCTCCTCCGCAGGGACGCTCGCTGGGGTGGGGACCGCCTGCCGGCTCCTGGGGCTGCGCCGATATCCCGATGGCCCCGGGGAGGGGCGACCGCCCCGGCCCGCGCCGCCGCCCGAGATGTCCGGTCGAAATGCCGAAAAGGGCACACACAGAATGCGGCGGTGTTGCGGAATCGGAGCGCCTGCCTTGCCGTGGCGAGGAGGGGTCCACAGTGTTCGTTGGTCCCCGCTTGGGAGGATCTGTGAGCGCAGACGTGAGACCGGAGGCGCCGTCGCCCGCGACGTTCCGCGTTCGCCTCGGCACCCGTTCCTGCGAAGAGTGGATCAGCCTGACGCGGGTGTTCCTCCTGCTGACGCTGATTCCCGCGCTCTGGTTCGGGGTCATCCCGATGACCCACCCATCGGTCGCCACGATCGTGGTCCTGCTCGGCGCGTACGTGATCCTCTTGGCGGTCGGGCCCCGCTGGATCCGGCTCTTCCGGAAGGTGGATCTGATCATCGCCCTCGACATCCTCGTGGTCACCCTCGTGGTGATCATCTCGGGGAACCTGAACAGCCCGTTCCTCTACCTCTACTATCTGACGATTCTCGAGGCGGCGGCTCGTCTCAACCTGCGACAGGCGATTGCTGCATCGTTGGCGATGGCCGGGATGATCGTCCTGCTCTGGACCCGCGCGGGGGAAGGGACGGCGCTGGAGACGACCGGGTTCCGGCTGGGGGCCGTAATCGCCGGCGGGTTCTTCCTGGCTTTGTTCCTTGGCATGCTGGTGCAGGAATACCGGGCCAACCTGGAGCGGGCCCGGTGGACGGATCTGCTGGATCGGCGCCTCCGGGAGGCGACCGAGAAGATGGAAGCGCAGCTCCAGGAACTGCAGTTTTACAACGACCTGGCCAGCCACCTCTCCGGAGAGTTGCGGGTGGAGGGGGTGATCGAGACTCTCCTCCGAGTCTTCTTGGAGACGGTCCGGATGCCCAAAGGGGTGGCCTACGTCATCGGGGAGGATGAGACGCCCCGGTTCTCCGCCGCCCAGGGGTTTGACTGGGCGGAAGCCGGGCGCGCGGCGGGGGACCTGTCGCTGCCGATACTCCCCAGCGGGGCCGCCGGAGGGGAGGTAGTGATCCATCGGGTCCCGAGCGGCGACGGTCAGCCGGACCGGGTTCTGGCGTGCGTCCCCTTGATTCGCGCGGGCGGTCTGCGCGGCTGGCTGTGCGCGCTCGGCGACATCCCGGAGGCCTTCACCGAGTCGGTGCTCCGTCGGGTTCGCGGGATGGCCGCCCAAGGGGTGTCGGCCCTCGAGGCGGCACGGCTTCACGAGGAAGTCCAGCACATGGGGGGGGCCGATCCTTCCCGGTCGCTCTTCCCGTGGAGCGGGGTGCAGAAGCTTGTCGCCGACGAAATCCGGCGATGCACCGGGCTGCTGCTCGTCTTCTCGATCGCGGAGATCCAGCTGGAGGATTACGCCGGCGACACGGTCGCGGAGAGCGACAGAGATTTCGCGCTGCGGCGTGCCATTAAGGTGTTGCAAACCTCGCTGCGGCGAGTCGACGTGGTCGCCCACGACGGAGCCGGCCGGTTTGCGATATTGCTTCCGCGGGTCGCCAAAATCAACGCCGTCGACATTCTCCAGCGCCTGATACGGAGACTGGAAGAGGATGCCGTGGCGGCCCAGCTGTTCAGTGTGAAGCGGCTGATGATCTCCGCGGGCGTCGTCGCCTTCCCCGAAGACGGCACGACCGTGACCGATCTTTTCGACAAGCTCTCAGATCTGCTCGCGCAAGGGCCGTCGACCCCCGGGTGCGTCAAGGTCCCCGTCGCCTAGCTCCGCCCACAAGTTTTCCCTGCGTCCCGGAATTTGAACGCACGTTTTTCCGCCGCCGCTGGTATGCGGGTAGATCGCGCAGTTGACAGGGTGGGGATCGGGACCGTAGACTTGCTTGTGGCGGGAGTGCCGCCATCGCGGGGGGCGTGGTGTAGCCTGGTTTAACACACCTGCCTGTCACGCAGGAGATCGCGGGTTCAAATCCCGTCGCTCCCGCCAGATCAAGTCCAGCACGGGTTCCCGACGATTTCCGGGTCCAAAATACCCCCAAAAGCGGGTGGGTACCTCCGGAAGGCCATAGAGGTCTTCCTGCTGAGCCGGATCAACTCTTTCAACCGGCTCAGAACTTTGCGGCGCAGGTCCCCGCCAGCTCGTCGCCCTTCGGGATTGATCGGTGTCACTGCTACAGACTAAATGAGGACTGCCGTTGACCACGTCAACTGCGTCGGCCAGTCCTCGAGGGCGCCTCTCTTTAGGAGCACCGAGAGACTCCACGGGGTTGAGAGGAGTGGGTTTGTGTTGACCCTAGCACGGCCATTCTCCTCCGGCAGGTCGCCGAACTGATCCATGGACTCGATGGGGGATCGTGGGCCTTTCCGCGGCGAGTTGTTGAGCGTTGAGGGTCTCGATGCGCTGGCCAAGGCACTGGCCACCCGCCTCACACCGGTACGGAATTCTCGACCCGCGACACAACGCTTCTTTTCCAGGCTCGACGCCAATGGCCAGAACCTGCGCCGTATCTACCGCACGTTAGCTGGAGATGTCCGGGGCGCAGACACCCTCATGCCCGGCGCGGAATGGCTCCTTGATAATTACCACATGGTGGAGACCGAGCTTCTGGAGATCCAGGTCAGCTTGCCGCGATCCTACTACCTTGAGCTCCCCAAGATCGTCTCCCCGGAACTGCTCGCGACCGCCCGTGTATACGCCATGGCGGTGGAGCTCATCCGCCATAGCGATGGCCGACTTGATCTGCAACGACTCACCCAGTTCGTCTCGTCTTTCCAGACCGTGGCGCCGCTGACGATCGGCGAGCTCTGGGCGTGGCCGACGATGCTCAGGGTGGCGCTGATCGAGAATCTCCGGAGACTCGGAGAGGAAATCCTCGCAAGCCGCGCTGGGCGAATGGACGCCGATCGATATCTCGCCCATCTTGAGGCCGCGCCGACGGAGGGGCCGCCGCCAGATCTTCCGGATGCGCTTCCCACGGCCTACGTCGTTCGCCTGCTGGAATGTGTGCGTGAATTCGGCCCTCGGGTCTCGCAATTGCGCGCCCGCCTTGATGCGAGGCTCACCGCGGACAAGCTCACCGCCGAGGACGTGATACACGCCGAGCATCAGGAGCAAGCCGAATGTCAGGTCTCGATGGGGAACGCGATCACCAGCCTCCGGCTCTGCTCCTCCTTGGACTGGAGCCAGTTCTTCGAGCGTGTGAGTGTGATCGAACAGGTCCTTCAACGCGACCCCGCCGGTATCTACGCAAACATGGATTCCGCCAGCCGGAACCGGTACCGCCGGGCCGTTGAAGAACTCGCCGAGCCCACGGGTGAGGCCCAGATGCGCATCGCGCTGCGGAGCGTCGAGCTCGCAAGGGAGGCTGCCGACCGGGATCCCAGAGGCCATCCGGCGGCACATGTCGGCTATCACCTGATCGGCGAAGGCCGACGGAGTCTTGAAGCGGACGTCGCCTACCGCCCCGGGTTTCGCCAGAGGATCCGCCGATTCATTGTGGCGCACGCGGCGCTCTTCTACCTGGGGAGCGTTGGCGCGCTGACTGCACTCGGCGTTGGTTTGGCCATGACCCGGGCCCCCGGATGGCGTGGAGACGCGTGGATCGCCGGGCTGGTCCTCATCCCGGCCAGCGATCTTGCGACGACGCTCGTCCAGTGGCTGGCCGCCACCCTCGTGCCGCCGCAACGTCTCCCCCGGCTCGACCTGAGAGAAGGGGTCCCCGAGGAGGGGCGGACGGCCGTGATCATCCCGACGCTGCTCACGAGTGTCGGGCAAGTCCACGTCCTCCTCGAGCATCTGGAGGTCCAAGCACTGAGCAATGACGACGCCCGTATCCACTTTGCCATCCTCAGCGATTTCATCGACGCACCCGCCGCCGAGATGCCGGAGGACCGTCACATTCTCGCCGCCGCGCGTGCCGGCATCGAGGAACTGAACGCGCGCTACGAGCAGGGACGGGGCAATCGGTTTTATCTGTTCCATCGCGCCCGGCGCTGGAATCCCAGAGAAAACTGCTGGATGGGCTGGGAACGCAAGCGGGGGAAGATCGAAGAGTTCAACCGCCTCCTCCTGGGCGCCACGGATACGAGTTATCGTCTTCAAGTCGGGGACCTCTCTGTGCTGCCGAAGATCCGGTATTGCATCACCCTGGACGCCGACACACGCCTCCCCCGAGATGCCGCTCGGCAGCTCATTGGGATTGCCCTCCACCCGCTGCATCGCGCTCGGGTTGACCTCCAGTTGAGGCGGGTGACGGTAGGGTACGGCATCCTGCAGCCCAGAATCAGCGTGACGATGTGGAGTGCCGCCGGTTCCCTCTTTTCGCGGGTCTACTCGGGCCATACCGGTGTCGACCCCTACACCACGGCCGTGTCGGATACCTACCAGGACCTCTTCTCGGAGGGGGTGTACACGGGCAAGGGATTGTATGATGTGGCCGCGTTCACGGCGGCCCTCGAGGGCCGGGTCCCTGAGAACGCGCTGCTGTCGCACGATCTCTTCGAAGGGCTCTATGCGCGTCCTGCCCTCGTCTCCGATGTGGAAGTCGTCGATGACTATCCCTCGAGCGTGTTGACGCACATGCGCCGGCAGCACCGATGGGTCCGGGGGGACTGGCAGGTCCTCCCGTGGCTGCTTCCCTGGGTCGCCGGGAGACGCGGGATCGAACGGAACGACCTTCCGCTCATCAGCCGATGGAAGATCTTGGACAATCTGCGTCGGAGCCTCGTTCCGCCGTCGCTGGTGATCTTCCTGGCCGCCGGCTGGACCGTGCTGCCGGGCGCCCCTCTGGCGTGGACGCTGATGGCGCTTGCGGTGATGGCGTTCCCCGTCTACCCGGCCCTCGTGCGGCTGATCCGCGGACCAGAATTCCACCGGCCGTGGGGGGTCTTCCTGCGAGACGTCGGGGAAGACCTCAGCGCCGCGATCGCCCAACTCCTTGTGACGATCACCCTCCTCGTCTACCAGGCCTACGGAAGCCTGCATGCGATTGCGGTCACCTTGGTGCGGCTGGCCTCGACCGGACGAGGTTTCCTGCAGTGGGAAACGGCGGCGAGAGTCGCCCGCCTTGTTGGCCGGTACGGCTTCGTGCAGTTTCTCCTTGAAATGGTCGTCAGTCCGATTGTCGCGGTCCTCCTGCTGTGGATCACGCTCACCACCCGCCCCGGCGCGGTGTTTATCGCTGCCCCCTTCCTGGCGGTCTGGCTCGCCGCTCCTGTAATTGCGTATGGGTTGAGCCGCCCCGTCGCCCCTCGACGGCATATCCTCGGCCCCGCCGACCGGGCGCTGCTCCGCCGCATGGCCCGCAAGACCTGGCGTTACTTCGAGACGTTCATGGGGCCTGAGGACCATGGGCTTCCGCCGGACAACTACCAGGAAGCGCCGGTCGAGTTCTTGGCCCACCGCACTTCACCGACCAACATCGGCCTGGGGCTGCTCTCGACGCTGGCCGCGCACGACCTCGGCCATATCTCCACGGGAGAACTGGTCGAGAGGGTGGAGCGTGCGATCGAGACGATCGAATCGCTCGAGCGGTTCGAAGGTCACCTTCTGAACTGGTACGATACGACGACCCTCGCACCGCTTTCGCCGCGCTATGTCTCGACGGTGGACAGCGGTAACCTGGCGGGTGCGCTGATCGCGCTCGCGCACGGGCTGCGTCAGGCGGCGAACGATCCCGGGGACCCGGCCAGGCAGTGTGCGGGGTGTGGTGATGTCGCGGACCTGACGCGCGAAAGCCTGGCCGCCTTCACGGCCAGTCTCCCTGCGCCGGAAGATCGCGCCGCGGCGCTGTTGCGCGACGTCGAGGGGGTTCGCGGTGTGCTCGCTGGAACGGGCGCACCAGAGGCGAAGCTCATCGGCCTGGCCGATCGAGCCGCCCCGCTCCGCAGGGCGATCGCAAGTTTCGAAGAGGAACCTACCGCTTCCCCGGAGCGGGAAGCAGTCCTGTTCTGGGCTCGCCGGCTCGCCGCGGCCATGGGTCCTGGCATCGCCGAGGGCGGAGATCAGGCCCTCGCCGGGAAACTAGCGGAGCTGGCCGACCGGGCCGCATCGCTCGTGGACGCCATGAACTTTGCGGTCCTGTTCGACTCGCTGCGGAAGCTCTTCGCCATCGGATACCGACTCCCCGATGCTGAGGGCCCCGGCCGGTACGATTCGTCCTTCTACGACCTTCTCGCCTCGGAGGCGCGGCTTGCGAGCTTCATCGCCATCGCGAAGGGGGACGTTCCGCAAGACCACTGGTTTCAGCTGGGACGCGCGCTCGTCAGCGCCGGCGGACGCCCCACCCTGGTTTCGTGGAGCGCGTCGATGTTCGAGTACCTCATGCCACTCCTACTCACGCGCACGTACCCCGGGACGCTGCTCGATCAGACGTACGCGAACGTCGTTCGCGCCCAGATCGAATATGCGAAGGCCCACGGGGTCCCCTGGGGCATCTCGGAATCGGCGTTCAACTTCCTCGACCGGTGGGGGCACTACCAGTACAAGACCTTCGGCGTGCCCGGGTTGGGATTGAAACGGGGGTTGGCGGATGACCTGGTGATCGCCCCCTACGCCACCCTTCTGGCCGCCCTGGTAGACCCGGAACGGGCCGTGCGGAACATGGAGCGTCTCTCGCGAGAGGGTCTGGAGGGACGCTTTGGCTACTACGATGCCATCGATTACTCGACGCCCGGCCCCATCGAGGCGAGCGATCGGGCAGACAAGAGAGGTGGCCGCGCGGCGGGCGTCGTCGTCAAGGCGTTCCTTGCCCACCATCAGGGAATGTCCCTCGTCGCCCTGGACAACGTGCTGCGCCGTTCCGCCATGCAAGAGCGGTTTCACGCGGATCCAAAGGTGCAAGCCACGGAGTTGCTGCTGCAAGAGCGGCTTGCCCGTCATTACTCCGTCGTGCAGGCCAGGCCCGCCGAGGCGACGCCGATCGTGCCGACGGCGGGCGGGGGCGCAGTCCGCCGGTTCCGGACTCCGCACACGCCCTATCCTGAGGCGCACTTTCTCTCGAACGGCAACTATACGGCCATCGTCACGAACGCGGGGGGCGGGGCCTCGATGTGCCGGGGTCTTGCCGTGACGCGGTGGCGGGAAGACCGCACGCGCGACCTCGGAAGCCAGTTCATCTACCTGCGCGATGTCCGCAGCAGGTCGGTCTGGTCCGCGGCCTTCCACCCGATGGACCAGGCACCGGAAGACTACCTTGTCACCTTTTTCCCAGACAAGGCCCTTTTCCGCCGTCGGGACGACGAGCTCGACACGCAGCTCGAGATCACTGTCTCTTTCGAGGACGACGTCGAAGTGCGTCGACTTTCGGTGACCAACACCAGTGACCGGGCGCGCGAAATCGAGGTGACGAGCTATGTTGAGCTCGCGCTGGCGCCCCCCGCGGAAGACCTGGCCCATGCCGGCATCGGCAAGCTCTTCCTCGAGACGGCGTTTCTCCCTGCGAGCACGGCGCTGCTGTGCGGGAAGCGGCCTCGTCTCACCGGCGAGCCCGGCGCCTGGGCCGTGCACGTCCTCGCCGTCGAAGGGGAGATGCAGGGCCCGGTCGAGTGGGAGACCGATCGGGCCGCGTTCCTGGGGCGCGGGCACGGGCCCGACGATCCCATCGCCCTCGATGGCCGACCTCTTTCCGGCACGACGGGCGCCGTGCTCGATCCAATAGCCAGCCTGCGACTGCGCGTTCGTTTGGCCCCCGGAGGGTTCATCCGCCTTGCGTTCTCGACCGGGATGGTTCCGGATCGCGAGGCGGCGGTGGCGCTCGCGCAGCGCTATCACGATCCGGCGGCTGCCGCGCGCGCTTTCGCCCTCGCTTTCACCCACGCTCGGATCGAACTCCGCCACCTGGCGCTCACCCCCGAAGATTTCAAGCAGTTCATGCGGCTGGCCTCGCGCGTCCTCTACACTGATGCCTCGTTGCGAGCGGAGCCGGAGGTCCTGGCGCGCAACGCGCTGGGGCAACCCGAGCTGTGGCGGCACGGCATCTCCGGCGATCTCCCTATCCTGCTCGTGCGGGTGTTAGACGAGAACGCGCTCATATTGGTGCAGAGCGTCCTGAAGGCCCAAGAGGTCTGGCGCCTGAAGGGGCTGAGCGCCGACGTGGTGATCCTCAACGACCACCCGGCCGGCTACCGCGATGAAGTCCACAAGCAGCTTGAGACGCTCCTGGAAAGTGGATCGTGGGCGGGGTGGAAGGGCCGTCCCGGCGGCGTGTTCCTGCTGCGCGGAGATGCCCTGGGGGAGGCCGGCTGCCTGCTCCTCGCCGCCGCCGCGCGCGCGGTCCTCAGCGGCGACCGCGGCGACCTTGCGAGCCAACTTGACGTGCCGGCACCAGAGCCACGGTGGCCGGCCGCCTTCGTTCCCCGCCGCTCCGCCGGATCGAGAGCCGGGGAAACCGTCCCGCCGGTCCCGGAGGCGCCGTCGCTCATGTTCGGCAACGGGCTAGGCGGCTTCGCCGACGAGGGTCGCGAGTACGTGGTTGTGCTCGACGGTGACCGGGAGACGCCGATGCCTTGGGCCAACGTGCTCGCGAATCCGGGGTTCGGCACCATCGTGACGGCCTCGGGGGGATCGTGTAGTTGGGCCGAGAACAGCCGGGAGCACCGGCTGACCCCCTTTCCGAACGATCCGATCACCGATCCGACCGCGGAAGCCATCTTCCTGCGCGACGACGACACGGGCGAGGCATGGACCGCCACGCCCGGGCCGATGCGCCGCAGCGGCGGCAGCGGCCGGTGGATGGTGCGGCACTCCGCTGGGATGACCCGGTTTTCGCACGTGATGCCCGGCTTGGCCCAGGAACTCAACGTCTTTGTGCATCCCGACGATCCGGTGAAGTTCTCACTGCTCACGCTCACGAACCACACCGATCGACCGTCGAGCCTCGACGTCTTCGCCTACAACGAATGGGCACTCGGGCCCCCGCGGGCCGGCGAGCACCTCCACGTCGTGACCGAGGTCGATCTCGAGGTGCACGCGATCCTGGCGCGCAATTCCTACAATCAGGTGTTCGGCGGCCGCGTCGGCTTTGCCATGGTGAGTGAAGAACTCACCTCGGCCTGTGGCGATCGGCTGGAGTTCCTGGGCCGCAACGGCTCGTTAACGCGGCCTGCCGCGCTCGGCCGGGGTCGTTTATCCGGGCGGTGCGGCGCTGGCCTGGATCCATGCGCCGCGCTTCACACGCGCATCGAGCTGCAACCGGGGGAGACTCGACGCCTCCTCATCCTGCTGGGACAGGGGAAGGACCGGTCTCACGCGGATGAGCTGATGCGGCGCCACGGTACCGTGGCGGCCGCTGAGGCCGTCGCCGAGGCAGTCCGGACACGGTGGGACGAGGTGCTCGGCACCGTGCAGGTGCACACGCCCGATGACTCGTTCGACCTGATCATGAACAGCTGGCTCCTGTACCAGGATCTGAGCTGTCGGCTGTGGGCCCGCTCGGGATACTACCAGCCGGGAGGCGCGTATGGGTTCCGCGATCAGCTTCAGGACGTGATGGCGCTGACCTTCGTGCGCCCCGATCTCACCCGGGACCACCTGCTCCGGGCGGCCAGCCGGCAGTTTATCGAAGGGGATGTCCAACACTGGTGGCACCCGGAGACCGGCGTCGGCGTGCGGACCCGATGCTCGGATGATCTTCTCTGGCTCCCCTATGCGGTTGCGCACTATGTGGAGACCAGCGGAGATCAGGCCGTGCTTGATGCCCCGGCGCCGTTCCTGGAGGCGCCGGCCCTTGCGTCGGGGCAACTCGAGGCCTATGAGAGCCCGTGGGTATCCGCCGAGAATGGGACATTGTATGAGCACTGCGTGCGGGCGATCGATCGTGCGCTCACCGCTGGCGCGCACGGACTGCCGCTGATCGGTTCCGGCGATTGGAACGATGGGATGAATCGCGTCGGGCATCTGGGGAAGGGCGAGAGTTCGTGGCTGGGCTGGTTCCTCTACGCGGTCCTGAGCCGCTTCGCGCCACTGTGTGAGGTGCGCACCGATAACGTCAGGGCCGCCAGGTATCAAAGCGAAGCCGCCCGGCTGGCGCAGGTCCTCGAACTCGCCTGGGACGGTAACTGGTACCTGCGGGGCTACTTCGACGACGGAACGCCTCTGGGATCGGCGCAAAGCGAGGAGTGCAAGATCGACGCGATCGCCCAGTCCTGGGCGGTCCTGTCCGGTGCGGCTCCGGCTCAGCACGCCGAGCGTGCGATGGACGCCGTGCGCACCCTGCTGATCCACCGGCCAGCGCGCGTCATTCTGCTTCTGACTCCACCGTTCGACAAGTCAGCGCTCGACCCGGGCTACATCAAGAGTTATGTGCCGGGCATCCGGGAGAACGGGGGCCAGTACACGCATGCCGCCATCTGGACCGCAATGGCGATCGCGAAGCTCGGGAACGGGGACGAAGCGGTTGAGCTCTTTCACATGCTGAACCCCATCAACCATGCCCGGTCCCGGCAAGACGTTGAGCGATACAAAGTGGAGCCCTACGTGGTCGCAGCGGACGTCTATGCCCACCCGCTGCACATGGGCCGGGGAGGGTGGACCTGGTATACGGGATCGGCCGGATGGTTGTATCGCCTGGGTCTCGAGAGTATCCTAGGGCTCACGCGCCGCGGTTCGACGTTCGCGCTCGACCCGTGTATTCCGGCCTCCTGGCCAGGCTACTCGATCACCTGGCGCTTCGGTCGTAGCCGTTACGAGATCACCGTGGTGAACGCGGGTCGGCAGTGTCGCGGCATCGCAGAGGCGACCCTCGACGGCAACGCCGTCGACCCTTGCGCTATTCAGCTTGTGGACGATGAGCTGCTCCACGTGGTCCGCGCCGTGATGGGGAATCCAAGGGACGCCCTCACGCCACAGGCGCCGACGACCGCCCCACTAACCTGAGCATGTCGCCGCGGAGCGACGAGTGGACCGATCGTAATCAAGCGCAGTCCCTCGCCAGATGGTGTTTCCGATCGATCGGCTTAACGGTCGATGCTCCCGGGCAGGATGGACATCAGGTATGATCGCCGCGCTTTTGTTCTGCGTGTCCTCTCCGGCTGGGCATGCGCGCGGGGACGTGTCTCGCCCGCCATGAACGCCTCCCATACTCGATCGAACCGGGCCAAGGTCTCCGCAGACGGCTTCCCGTTGTCCCGTTGTTCCGGGGACCATTGCCATAGCATCGATTCAGCGCCCGGGGCCTCGTATATTGCCGGGCCGTTAGTCACCCGATCGCCGGCCTCACCTCGCAGAGCGTGGGCGAGGGTCACCCGTGTCGTTCTCCCCTCATCGAGGTCCTCCCCGATTGGGTGTCGTGCCAGAAGATTCACCGCCGCGACCTCCTCCCGTAAGCGTGAAAGCCCTGGGCTCCACTGCCCAGCATAGCGGGGGCGGACCGCGCACGCTGTGAAACACTTCACACCGTCCCTGCCGGATCAGGACGCGCCCTTGCCCGCGGGCGGGACCGTCGGCTATACTCAAGCCGGTTCTCGGCGCCGGGGTAGCTCAGGTGGTAGAGCAGGGGACTGAAAATCCCCGTGTCGGCGGTTCAACTCCGTCCCCCGGCACCATAAGCATTCAGGGTGCTGATCGTGCCAGAACCACGAGAGCGGGCTGGCACACGTTGCCCTTATAGAAGAGGGGCAGGGTGATCAGCGAACGACTTGACGATTCCGGACAGTCTCCCACAACTATTCACGGCCATCACCGCCCTCTCCCCTGATGACCGGCGACGCTTCGTGACGGGGGTTCAGTGCGTTCCCGACGTCGCTGTATGGTCCGTTTGGTTCTCTCGACAGCTCGGTTAGGTTGTTCCTGAATGAGATTGAGCGGCGACCCGGCGTTTTCGTGCCGGCATGTTGACTTGGGCCACTGCGCTCGACTATACCGAGAGAGCAACGGACACACACTGAGCCTAGGAGGGGCATATGACCACGAGAAGCGAGTACGCGCACGGCGAGTTTTCCTGGGTAAACCTCGGCACGACCGATCCGGTCGCCGCGAAGCGCTTCTACGGGAAGCTGTTCGGGTGGGAGTGTGACGACATGCCCGGTGGGCCGGGGATG
>DATEHM010000115.1:0-23483 GCA_035279545.1 bacterium
AAGCCCACGGAGGATCGATCTGCTGACCTACGCCGCGCCCGAACCCGGCCGCCGCACGAGACGTCCCCGACGCCGTGCCGCTCACCCGCCCACCGACCTCATCTCCACGCGCGACAAGATCCTCGGCGCCGCCTACCGGACGCTCGTGGATGTGGGGTACAATCAGATTTCGATGCGCAAGATCGCCGAGGAGGCCCGGGTCAACCAGAGCCTTCTCCACTACTACTACGGCAGCAAAGAGAATTTAATGCTGGAGGTGCTCGAGTATGTCAACGAGCAGCTCCTCGCCCGACAGCGCAAGATGTATCAGGAAGTTCGGTCCTTCGAAGCCATCTGGGCGACGGCGCTCGAATACTTCAAAGAGGACATGCAGTCCGGGTATGTCCGCGGCCTCTGGGAGCTTCGGGCCCAGGGTCTCAGCAACGTGCGCATCCAGAAGCGCCTGGCGGAGATGATCGGACGATGGCGCGACCTGGTCGCCGAACTGGCGCGTCAAGGCCTGGCGGAGCATGGGATCGAGGGGACGGTCGATCCCCGCGTGTTGGGCCGCCTGATCGGCGATCTCTACTTTGGGGCGGAAGCGGAGATCCTTGGCGGCGAGGATCCGCAGCTGCACGTCGAAGCGATCCGGTTGATGGGGAACCTCATGCGCTGGATGGCCCAGGATGCCAGAGCGAGGAAGCGACGTGAGGCCGCCGCAGGAGATTCTTGACCGGCTGCGCGGGCGCTTCGGGGCCAGCGGAGTCGCCACCCCCGTTCGGAATGGCTACGCCCGACACGGCGGTGTCCGCCTCGCCTTCCAGGTGTTTGGGCACGCGGCGCACACGCTGCTGTTGTTGCCCGGCTGGCAGATGGCGCACAGCCGAGTCTGGAAGTTCCAAGTCCCCTACCTGGCCGAATGGTTCCGCGTGGTCACGTTCGACGCGCGCGGCAGCGGCCGCTCCGACCGCCCGGAGACGGGCTACGATCACGACACGCTGACCGCCGACGCGCTCGCGGTCATGGAGGCCGCCGAGGTCGACCGCGCCGCCCTGGTCGGCTGGTCGGGTGGCACCAACCACGCCATCATGCTGGCCGCCCACCATCCGGACCGGGTGAGCCATCTCATCCTGATCAGCGGCGCCCCGAGCCAGGCCGTGGGGGCCGAGCGCGAGCGCCGCCGGCAGGAGGTGCTGCGGCTCTTTCACGAGGTGCGCGAGCGTTACGCCGGCTGGGCCAAGCTGAACGCGAACTACTTCCGAGAGGACTACCTGGGGTGGGTCGAGTTTTTCGTCTCGCAGATGCTTCCCGAGCCGCACTCGACAAAGGCGATCGCCGACGCGATCGCCTGGGGTCTGGACGGGGACCCGGAGATCCTCATCCGCACCCGCGATGAGTGGTGGAGCCGGACGCCGTTTCCGGACCTGATGGGGCGAATCCGGACCCCCACCCTGCTCGTCCACGGGACCGAGGATCGGTTGGCGGCCCACGCCGTCAACGCCCCATTTATGCAGCGCACCATCGCCGGCTCAACTCTGGTCACGTTGGAGGGGAGCGGGCACGCCAGCCATCTGCGCGACTGCGTGCGGATCAACCGGCTGATCCGCGGCTTCGTGGGGACGCCCCCCGCCTCCCGCCGGGTGGCGCACGCGCTGACCGCCAAGCGGAAGATCCTCTGGGTCTGTTCCCCCATCGGGTTGGGCCATGTCCAGCGGGATCTGGCGATCTGCCGGGAGCTGCGCCGATTGCGTCCGGGGCTGGAGATCCACTGGCTGGCGGTCGATCCCGTCCGATCGGTGGTCGAACAGGCGGGGGAGACCGTTCATCCGGCCAGCGATCGGTTGCTCAACGAGTCGGCCCACATCGAGGCGCAGGCCGGCGAGCACGACGTCAACGTCTTTCTGGCCCTCTGGCAGATGGACGAGGTGCTGGCCGCCAACTTCATGACGTTCGTGGACGTCACGGAGGGTGAACGGTACGACGCCTGGGTGGGCGACGAAGCGTGGGACGTCGACTACTTCCTGCACGAGAACCCCGAACTGAAGACGGCCCCCTATGTGTTTTTGACCGACTTCATCGGGATGCTGCCGATCGACGGCTGGAACTCCTACGAAGGGCATCTGTGCTGGCACGCCAACGCCCAGCACGTCGCGCACGTCGCGCGCTACCCACGCGTGCGGGACGTGGCGATCTTCCTCGGGGATCCCGACGATGTGTTGGACGAGCCCTTCGGCCGTGATCTGCCCAATATGCGCGCGTGGGCCCGCGAGCACTTCGAGTTCTGCGACTACATCCTGCCGTTCGATCCCGAAACCCTGCCCCCGCCCCCGGCGTTGAGGCGGCAGTTCGGCTACCCGGAGGACGCGACGCTCGTCATCGCCACGGCGGGAGGCACGTCGGTCGGCCGCCACCTCTTGGACAAGGCCGTGGAGGCCGCCCCCTCGTTGGCGCGAGCGATCCCGCATCTCCGCTTGCTGGTGGTGGCCGGTCCCCGGGCGTCGATGCCCGCGGACCGCGGCAGCCACGTCGAGGTGCGCGGGTATCTCCCCGATTTGTACCAGCACCTGGCCTGCTGTGACGCGGCCGTGGTCCAAGGAGGACTGACCACCGGGATGGAGTTGATCGCGCTCCGACGCCCGTTCCTGTCGTTCCCGCTGCGCAATCACTTCGAGCAGCGGTTCCACGTGGCGCGGCGCCTGCGCCGTTACGGGCACGCCGCCCAGATGAACTATCTGGAGGTGAGCCCGGAGGGGCTCGCGGCGGGGGTGGCGCGCGCGCTCGCTACGCCCATCGAGTACTCACCCGTGGCTCCTGGGGGCGCCGTGCACACCGCAGAGTCGGTGGCCCGGGTGTTGGGGTAGCTGGGATCCTGTCTATCGGGAGGGAGGTGTGTGTCGGCCCGTTCGGACTCGGCGAGGATCGTCCACGCGGATCCAGATTGGACCAGAGTGGAAAGGGGTGAACGAGATGGATATGACGCAACTGCGCCTGGCGAAGGGCACGTGGGTAGTGGCCAACTGCGGAAAATTTCCGAGCGAGAAGAACTGCCAGCTGGTGATCATGGCCCCCCAAGCCCAGCGGGAGGATCTGGTCGAGGCGGCGGCGACACACGCCGCGAAGAGCCACGGCCATCAGAATACGCCCGAGCTGCGGAAGCAGTTGGGCACGATGCTTGAGACGGTGGAGATCTAAGCGGGCCCGAATCGGCACCCGCGTCGACTGAACGCGCCGTCCCGGCCCCGGGGGAGCGACGGGCCGGGACGGCGACGCATCGGGCCCTCGGCCCGATCGATCCCCAGGTGCCCGTGCGCGTCCTCGTGATGTGCTGAACGTTGCGGCGCTGATCGCCCCACCGCCGGGTGGGCCGTTGACGCCGGGGGCTCCACCGGCGTGTCCCGCCTCTGCCCGCGTCCCCCATAATGGCGCAGGCCCTCGGCCGCTCGGTGGCCGCACCGTGCGCGCGTCCCGATGAGCGCCGGCTCGGGGTCATCCGCGGGAGGCGTGCGCAGGAAGGACGGACGCCTCGCCGCGAACCACGTTCCATTCGACGAGACCCGAGGAGGCCACCCGATGGTCACAGCCGGTGCCCTACCTGACGTTCAGGCGCTCAAAGCCCGCGCCCTGGCAGCGCTCGATACGGTGGCGGAGGAGGCGCGCGACCTGGCGCTCCGGATCCATGCAAACCCGGAGATCGGTTTCCAGGAGGTTCGCGCGGTGGAGTGGGTCGGCGACGCCCTGCGCCGCCACGGCTACGACGTCGAGCGCGGGGCGGCGGATCTTCCCACCGCGGTCATCGCCCGGGCCGTCGGCAACGGCCCCGGCCCGACCGTTGGGCTGATCGCCGAGTACGACGCGCTCCCCGGGCTGGGGCACGCCTGCGGCCACAACCTGATGGCGGCCGGCATGATGGCCGCCGCTGCGGCGTTGAGGGCGGTGCTGGCGGATCTGCCCGGGCAGGTCGTCTACTATGGCACCCCGGCCGAGGAGGGTGGCGGCGGCAAGATCCTGATGCTGGAGCGGGGGGCGTTTCGGGGGCTGGACGTCGCGCTGGCCTATCACGCCGGCGCGACCCCGCACGTCACCACCGGGTGTCTGGCGGTGCAGCGGGTGGACTTCGCCTTCACCGGCCGCCCGTCGCACGCGGCCGCGGCTCCCTGGTCCGGGCTCAACGCCCTCGACGCCGTGATCCTGACCTTCAATGCGGTGGGTGCGCTCCGCCAACAGATCCGGCCCGACTCGCGGGTGCACGGCATCGTCACCGACGGTGGCCAGGCGGTCAACATCATCCCCGAGCACGCCGCGATGGCCTTGGGCGTCCGGTCCCCCGATGGGGCGTACGTCCGCGAGCTCGTCGAGCGGGTGAAAGCCTGCGCCCGCGGCGCCGCCCAAGCGACCGCCACGGCCCTCGAGGTCACGTTGGATCTCTTCCTTGACGCCATCCGATACAATCCCGCGCTCGCCGATCTCGTGCAGCGCAATGCCAGAGCGTTGGGGTTCGACATGGCCGAGGAAACCTCCGGGGCCTCCACGGACCTCGGGAACCTCACCCAGGCCGTGCCGACGATCGAGTACACCCTCCCCACCTGTCCGCCGGGAGTGGGGATGCACACCCGCGAGGCCCTCGAGGCGGGGAAGGCCGAGATCGGGCTCGCCGGGATGCTCAACGACGCCAGGGTGATGGCGATGACGGCGATCGACCTGCTCGCCGACCGAGAGGCCGTGGCACGCGCGCGGCGGGACTTCGAAGCGGGGAACTTTTCTGGAGGATCCGGCGCTTAGGATGCTAATCCCCCCCGCCCGGTCGGGGGGTCGAACGCGCGAAGGAGATGCGCCATGCCGTCGGGCCTTGATGTCTTCTCCCCCTCCGTCCAGGACCGTTGGGATGTGACAAAGGCGGGGCACCTGCTGCGTCGCGCCGGATTTGGGGCGCTGCCCTCCGAGGTCGCCTCCGCCCTCGAATCCGGCCCCGAGCGGGCCGTCGATGCCCTCTTTGATGCGCCGTCGGGTCTGGAGACTCCCCCGCCGTTCGACGCGATCCGCCCCGCGGAGGCCAGGGCCGACGCGGTGTTCCGGGATGTCCTCCGGGCCAAGATCACGCCCAAGGATAGCCCCGAAGTTCGAGCCGCCTACGAGGAGGTGAACCGGGCGCACGCGCGCGGGATCGTCGCGCTGACCTCCTGGTGGCTTGAGCGGATGGCCAGGACGCAGGCGCCGCTCCGGGAGAAGCTCACCCTGTTTTGGCACGGGCACTTCACCAGTTCGTTCGGGGACGTGCACGACGCCGTCGCCATGTACAATCAGAACCAGCTCTTTCGCCAGCACGCCGCCGGCAACTTCGCCCGCCTGCTCGACGGGGTGGCGCGCGATCCGGCGATGCTTCGCTACCTCAACAACGACGCGAACCGCAAGGGCCACCCCAACGAGAACTGGGCGCGGGAGCTCATGGAGTTGTTCACCATGGGGATCGGCCATTACAGTGAGACCGACATTCGCGAGTCGGCGCGCGCCTGGACCGGGTGGACGTTGCGGGGCTACCGGACCTTCGAGGATCGCCGCACCTTTGCCTTCAGAGGCCAGCTCCACGATGACGGGATGAAGACCTTCCTCGGGCAGTCCGGAGCGTTCGATGGGGCGGACATCCTGCGGATCATCCTGGCGAACCCGGCGACGCCGAGGTTCATCGCCGGCAAGCTGGCGAAGTTTTTCGTCTCCCCCACCCCCGACCCGGCGCTGGTCGAGGGGATGGCGCAGCACCTGATCGCCAGCGGCTACGAGCTCGCACCGGTCCTTCGGGCGTTGTTCCGGTCGCGGGCCTTCTACCACCCGGCGGTCATCCACGCCCAGATCAAGAGCCCGGTCGAATTCGTGGTGGGGGCGGTGCGGCACCTGGGGATCTCTGCCCCGGACTGGGGGCGCCTCTCGCCGCTGACCGCGGAGGCGGGCCAGCATCTGTTCTTTCCCTCGACGGTCAAGGGATGGGACGGAGGCAAAGCCTGGATCAACGCCGCGACGGTGTTCGCCCGGGCCAACCTCGCCGGGGATCTGCTGGCCGGGCGGCTGGGGACCCCGAACACGACCGGGCTCTCGTCAGTGGAGACCATGTCGGCGTACCTGCTGCAGCACCCCCTCTCCCCCGGCCGTCGGGCGATCCTGGCGGATATCGCCAGGGGCAACCGGGACGCGGCCATTCATCTGATCATGAGCCTGCCGGACTACCAGGTCGCCTGAGGAGGGGCCCCATGCCCAACATGATGACGAGACGGGAGTTTCTGACCAAAGGGCTGACCATCGTGGCGGCGGGGGCGACGGCCCCGATGTTCCTCACGCGCACCGCCCTGGCGTTGAACAACCCCTGGGATCACCCCCTCACCGCCTCCGCGGCGGGACAGTCGGCCGGCCCGATTCTGGTCGTCGTCCAGATGGGCGGAGGGAACGACGGCCTCAACACCGTCGTCCCGTACGGGCACGATGAGTACTATCGGGCTCGCCCCCGCCTTGCCGTGCCGCACGAGGCGGTCCTCCGGGTCACCGACGACGTGGGATTCCACCCCGGGCTCAGGCCGCTCAAGGCGCTTTACGACGACGGGCGGCTGGCGGTGATCCAGGGGGCCGGCTACCCGAACCCCAACCGCAGCCACTTCCGCTCGATGGAGATCTGGCAGACTGCCGACCCGGCGGGGAACGGCCCACGCACCGGGTGGCTGGGGCGGTTGTTCGACAGCGAGTGCCCTGTGTGCGGGCCCACGGCGGGGGTCGCGATGCTCGGCGCCGAGATGCCGCTGGCGATGCAGGGGGCCTCCGGGCGGGCCGTGGTGCTGGAGAGTCCGCAGGCGTTCGCATTCCATCCACTGCAGGGGGCCGGTCCGGCGGAGGCCGAGGCGTTCCGCGAGCTACTGCGACCCGTTCCCGGGGAGGAACCCATGGTGGACTTCCTCACCCACACCGCGATGGATGCCGTCCTGGCCTCCGACGACATCCGGAGCGTTGCCGGACATTTGTCGGACAGCGGCAGTTATCCGCGCGACCCGTTCGGGCTGAAGCTGCGGTTGGTCTCCGAGTTGATTTCGGCCGGCTCGCCAACCCGGGTCTATTACGTGGGCCTGGGGGGCTTCGACACCCACGCCGCCCAGCCGGGCCGGCACGATCGCCTGCTGGAGCAGATGGCGGGGGGGCTCGGCGCATTCGTGAAGGATCTGACGCAGAAGGGGCTCTTGGATCGGGTCCTGGTCATGACGTTTTCGGAGTTTGGTCGGCGGGTGGCCGAGAACGCGTCGGCGGGGACCGACCACGGTGCGGCCGCGCCGATGTTCCTCATTGGGGGGCCCGTGACCCCCGGCGTGCTCGGATCCCATCCCAGCCTGACCGATCTGGACCAGGGGGATCTCAAGTACAACGTCGACTTTCGCAGCGTCTACGCCACCGTGCTCGAGCAGTGGTTGGGGGTCGGCAGCCAGCAGATTCTCGGTGACCGGTTCCCCCTGGTCGATGTCCTCAAGCCGCGCGCCGGTCTTCTGCCCAAGGCGGGGTAATTCGTGCCGGTGAACGCTCCCCCGGGAAGCCGGCCTGTCCGCCCGGCCGGGACCCCGTCGCGTCGGCCGGCGCTGCGTTCGGGGGGCTACGCTTCGTTGGCCGCCGCGAGCATGGCGTTTCGGATCGCGAGGACCACCTCCTCGATGCCGAGGGCGAGGAGCACCGCCTTCGTTCCCGCCAGGTCGTGCCCCGGAGGCTCCACGACGTAAGGCGGCGCGTGCGGCGGGAGGTCGGGCGCCGGTAGGAACGCCTGTTCCTTCAGACCGGCAGCCAGCCGAATGAGCGTTTCCAGGCGCGCGGCCACCGCTCCGGCATGTTCGTCGGCAGCCAGCCCCGGGTTCGGGTCCGGCGCGAGGACAGTGGGGGCCAGGGTGCGGACGTCGGCGAGCCGCCGTGGCAGCTCCTCCAACAGATCCCTGACCTCCCCCTCGCGTGACCGGCTGGTGCCGGCGCGCGGATATCCGGGACGCCACTGCACCAGGGGCTCACGCTGGGAGAGATGGCGGAGCCGCGTCGCCTGGTCCTGAAGAGCCGCGAGGCTCTGCCAAAGTTGGGCCCACTGGGCCGTGGGGGTCTCGGGCATCCTGCCCTCTCGGATGTGTCTGCCACACTATTCCTTGCGGGGCGGCCACCGGCCTCCCCAGGTGCCGAGGGGTCTCGGGCAGAGGCACGCTCTAAGAGGTGCGGTGGGGCTCCAGGACCGCCGCGCACGCGTGATATCATGGGGACATCCATGAACGGCGGCCTCGGCCCTTCGGGCGGCGTGCGGTGAAGCGTGTAGGCTGGAAGCGGACGGTACCCCTCCCGGCGACGGTCCGGTTGGCCTGGCACGAGGCCGAACCCCACCCGCGCGAGATCCCGCTGGCGGAGTTCTACGCATCGCTCACGTGGCCGTCCCTCCGGACCCCCCTCCCCTATCTGGTCGCGCACATGGTGATGACCCAAAACGGGGAGGCGGTCGTCGAGGGGAAGGCGGCGACGATCGGCACGTCCGTCGACGGGTTAGCGTTGACCCGGGTGCGCAGTGCGGTGGATGCGGTCGTCGTCGGATCCGGGACCCTGATCCACGACGACGTGACCGCGGTCCTCCCCGACACCGAGGTTGCGCGGCGGAACGCCCGCGGTCGTCCTCCCCGCCTCCTCGTGGCGGTGGTGGCGACCACGCTGGACTGGGACGCGGCGGTCTTGGACAAGCGGTTCTTCTCCGCGGCCGGGTTCGACAAGCTCGTGGTGACCGGCACCCGGGCGACCGGTGAGGAGATCCGCGCCGTCGAAGCCAGGGGGGGTGCGGTCGTCCGCGTGCCGTCGGGGCCGGACGGCCGACCCCAGATTGCGGCCGTCCTCGGCGTCCTGGCGGGATACGGCGCGACCACGGCGGTGTGCGAGGGCGGGCCGCGCTTCCTCCAGAGCCTGGTTGCGGCCGGGGCGATCCGGGAGTATTTTCTGACCACCAGCCCCATGGTGACCGGGGATCCGCAGGTCCCGCGGCCGATCGGCGGGCCTGTGGGCGCGCCGGGCGTCCGGGTCCTGCTGTCCAGGATCAGCCGCCACGAGCACGACTTTCGGGATCCGGGAAGCGCGGCGCCCCTGACCGAAGCGTTCGAGCGGTTTCGGGTCGTGTACTCGGGAGGACCCCGGGACGCGCCGCCGATGGGCGGGGCGGGCCGGAGGGAAGGCCGTTTCCCCGGGCGAACGTGAGCCCGGAGCCTCAGAGTTCGTGGAGAAAGAGGTGGCTGGCGTGTCTGAGATGGCGACGTATCTGCAGCGGACGCTTTGCGATCTCATCAGCGTCCGCAGCGTCACCGGCGAAGAGGCGGCGCTCTCCGCGCACATTTTCGAGCATCTCAAACGGGCGGGGGTCTCCGTGGAGCGGGATGGGGAGGGGAACGTCACGGCGCAGGTGGGACGGGGCGACCGTCTACTCGTCGTGAACGGGCACATGGATACCGTGCCTCCGGTGGACGGGTGGAAGACCGATCCGTTCCACCCGCGCGTGGAGAACGGCCGAGTGCACGGGCTCGGTGCCTCCGACATGAAGGCGGGCCTGGCCTGCATGATGTGGCTCGCCCAGCATGTCCGGCCCAAGGTCCGTACGTGGTTTGCGTTCACCAACCACGAAGAGGGCGGATCGATCACTCCGCGAAACGGCGTCCGCCGGCTGATCGGGCGGGCGCGCCCGGACTTCGCGATCACGACCGAACCGTCGTACGATGACGCCACCGGTCGCCTCTCGATCGGGATCGGGTGCCAGGGGCGGGCCATCGCGCATCTCACCGTGCTCGGCCGCAGTGGGCACTCCTCGGACTGGCGTCGGGCGGACAACGCGATCTACCACGGGGTCGAGGTCATCACGCGCGTGAAAGGGATCGCGGAGCGCCTCCGCCCGGTCGAGGTTGCATCGGGGATCCAGAGCTCGCCATCGCTCTCCGTCGTTGCGGCCCAGGCCGGGGTGGCGGATAACATCATTCCCGACCGCCTCCGGCTCACGGTGGATCGGCGCCTTTCGGTGGGAGAGGACTTCGGCACGTTCGAGAGCGAGCTCTGCGAGGCGGTGCAGGGGGTGGAGCATGAGCTGGAGATCAGCCGGCTCTGCCTCCCCACGCTGGCCGACCGGCGCGGGCACACGCTGGCAGCGGCGAAAGAGGCGCTGCAGAGGACCCAGGGCGCGGCCCCGGTGCAGTTCTCCCAGGGCCGGCAGGATCTCTCCATCTTCGCCGAACGCACGCACGATTTCTGCAACTTGGGACCGGGATCGATGGGCCAGGGGCACCGGGCGAACGAGTCGGCGTCGGTGGCCGGGATGGTCGCAGCGACCACTTCCCTGCAGGCGCTGATCGAGGCGATCTAACCCCATCGCCGCACAACCCCTGGTCCCCCCGCCCCCAGGCGCGACGCGTTGATGCTGGAGTATTTCTCCGGCCGTCCACAGGCCGGGTCTCCTCTAGGCCCACCCGTGGAGTGCTAACTACTTTATGGCGCTACCTCGTATCACCGCCGTGGCCGTCATCCTTGGAGCCCGTGTGGTCGTTGCTGTCAATGTCTTCGGTGATGTCCGGATCGCTCACGTGCTCGCCAGGGCCGTAGAGGTGTGTACTCTTGGTGCCTGCCCCTCTCTTCCGACGAGTGCTGTGTAACGAAATTTGAGATTCGCGCACATATGAATGGAGAGGCCGACTGGTCCACCGTCGGCGTGACTGCAAGCGGAGTCAGGGCGCACGCGGGGAGTCGACGAAGGGTGATGCGCGGCGATCGCTTGGACGTAAACGGAGGGAGGGACAGACTCATTGCCTCAAGGGGTGCAGCACCACGGTGTTTACCCGATTGTATCGGAGCTCAAGTGTTGGTGCGAAGAGCGGAAGCTAAAGCCAATCGTTCATAGCGCTGAGGCTCGAGGTGAGCGCGTCACATTTCAACCGAATCATCCGCTGCCGCGCCCAACCGAGCCCTGCGCTCCTCCAGCGCATGACCACCCTCTTGCGTGACGAGCGCAGGAGGGGCCAGCGTCCGTTAGCCCGGCACGGAAAACACTTACGGAAGTGAGAGCCGGAGTGGCCCCAGAGCAGTTTGCACGCATTTACGACACCCACTACCCTCGGGTATGCCGATACCTCCTCGGCCGGACACGAAATCCACACGACGCCGAGGAGTCTCGATCGGCTGCCATACTGCTAGATCCTTTGCGCGCTTCCTGTCCCATTCGAAGAGCTTTCCGGCAGATTATTTGTCGGTTGCAAATCATCCAAACGAATGAGCATCGAGCCAACGAGTATGGGGTATTTCCACCTTGAAAGGAATGTCGTCCCACAGGCCGAGAGGGGATGGGGGGAGGGGTCCCATCTCCTCTTGCTTTTATTTGACACAATCACGGTTCAGCCGGCCATATGGGAATCGTGATGGGCATGAGGCAAGTAACGCCTCAGCCTTGGCGTCTTTTGAGGCTCTCTGAGCGCGCGGCGGTTCGTTTCGAAGGAGTGAGCGACGGTTCTTATGCCGTGCCGGTAGTGGCCCGGATACCCTCCATCTTACGACGCGGCCCCGGCTTCGCCCGACAGGTCGGCGGGCGGCTTGAACCGTTCGAAGGGATTGCGGCAGGCCCGGCAGAGGTAGGTCGCCCGGCACAGCGTGGGGCCGAACAGGCTGTCCAGCGCCACGTCCGTTGATCCACAGTAGGGGCAGGTCGGGGGTTCGCTGAACCGGCACCTCGGCACCGCGAGACCATACGCCGCCAGGCGTTCCCGACCACGGGGGGTCATCCGGTCCAGCGACCACGGCTCATCGTACGTGTACTCGACTGTCGCCTCCCGCACGCCGGGGAGGGCGCCGAGCGCACCCCGGACCCGCGCGCGGATCACATCAAGCGCCGGGCACCCCGTCCAGGTCGGCACGAGACGTACCGTGACGCGATCGTCGGTCACCCGGACCTCCTCGACCAGCCCCAGGTCTGTGATCGCAATCGGCAGCTCGGGATCCTCGATGCTACCGAGGACCCCCCAGACCGCCTCTTCCAGCACCGTGGTCACCACCGTGCCTCCGGATCAGACCGCCATACTTCCGTCAGTTGCGCGTGCAACCGGTCGAAGTCGGAGGTGTGCCTCCCCCGCCGCCCTCCCGTCCGCGGCGCCGAGGCCGGGACGGTCAAGCCGCACGTATCGAGCACGGGCCGCACCTCGGCCTCCCAGCGCTGCCGCTGGAGGTCCGGCGGCGCCTGAAGGATGCCCGTTGCCAGAAGCTGCGCATCGACCTCGGTGTCTTCGAAAAGGCCGAGCGCGTCCGGCCACAGGGCATCGAGGGCCGCCTGCACCCGGGTGCGGCCCTCATCGCTGCCGCGGCTCATTCGGGTGAGCCAGGCATCGGCGAACAGGGCGTGATACCGCTCCTCACGCAGCAGCGCCTTCGCCAGGCCCGCCACGGGGTCTTGGCCCGACACGCTGAACCACCGGAGCCGTGCGGCCTCGTACCGCTCGTAGAGGACGAGGCGGAGGATGCTCGATTCCCAACCGTCGTTCTCCCGCTCCGTGAGGATCGCGTGGAGGTACTGCGCGGGCGCCCGGCCGAACGCGAGGTGGTCCCCCCCGTTCTCCTCGCCGGCACTGATCTGTCCGTAAAAGGCCCGGGCGTGCCCGATCTCCTCCTGCGCGATGCTGCTCATCGCCACGTCGCTCTCGATGTCTGGGCCGAAGCCGGTCCATTCGGAGTGCCGGTGACCGATGACTAGTTCATCATCGGCCGTCCGCAGGAGCCACTCGCGGAACGCGGCCCGGACCGCGGGATCAGCGATCGGGGTCAGGGTGCCGCTCACCTACTGATCCTCGTCGCGGTGCGACAGTCGCCAGGCGCTCCCGTAGACCTGCTGCTGTTTGCGGTAGGAGCCGCCGAACCGATAGCTCTTGTCGATGGCCGGGTCGAACATTTGGGCGGCTGCGGCGGTTGTGGCGTGAATCTCGTCGGCCCGGACCACCCAGAGGTTCACGCAGGGATCCCGGCGCGCGTAGTTCTCCTTGGCGACAACGAGGGCCATCTCCGCATCGGGGGCGTGCACATCGCCGACGTGGACGTGGGGGTCCCGGGTGCGCGCCTGCAGGAACACCGCCCAGACGTCGTGCGGCGTGTCCAGGCGCCGCTCCCAGATCCCGCTCCGCTCGGCCGCGGTCTCCGCCGGCCGCTCCGGCGTCATGCCGCAGCCGCCGCCCATCGGCCGACCGCTTCCCGGACCCAGGCGTGCTGGCGATAGAATCGTTGCCGGAGCGCGAGGCGTTCGGCGCTCTTCGGCCCGCCGTTGCGGCCCACCCGTTTCAGCTCCTCCCAGTCGGGCTCGGTGTACACGTACCGCTCCTCCGCCTCCACCCAACGCAGCTGGGGGTCGGGGACCTCGAGCCCGTACTCGAGGATGATTGGCACAAACCGGCGCAGGAACTGCTGGCGCAGCTCCTCGTTGGACTTCACCTTGATCCGCCAGGCCAGCATCTTCGCCGTGTGGGGTGAAACGCGATCGGGCATCCCGAAGAAATGGATGATCGGGGTCCACCACCGCCGCAACGCGTCCTGCAACATCGCCCGCTGCCGAGGTGTGCCCTCCGCGAGCGATCGCCATACGTCGAGGCCGAGCTGGATGTGGAAGTCCTCCTCGTAGCAGATCCGCTTGAGGACTCGCGAGTACGGCGCGTATGAGCAGGACCGCAACGCCCCCTGGGTCTGCATCGCCGCGCCGTCTACGAAGACCTGGATGATCGCGACATCCGCCCAGGTCTCCGCGGGATAATGGAAGACGTTGTGGAAGCGGGCCCGTCCGGCCACGAGCTCCGCGATCATCTCCTCGCGGGTGCCTCCCAGGGTTTCCGCGACCCGGTACAGGAGCATCCCGTGCCCGACCTCATCCTGCACCTTCGCCGTGAGCGCCATCTTCCGGGCCAGCGTCGGGGCCCGCGGGATCCACTCCCGCTCGGGCAGCGCCCCCATGATCTCGGAGTTCGCGTGCATCTGGATCAGCCGCCGGGCTTCGAACCGATATTCTTCCGGGATCCACTCCCCGGCCTCCATCTGCTCCCCCGCCGCGATCCGTTCCGTGAAGCGGGCGAGCAACGCGGGATCGTCCTGGGCTTGTGGGCGCGTATCCACAGCGGACCACCTATGTGTGACATTTTTTATGCGACCGCCTAATTCCCGTCACATATAGTATCGGCGCCGTGGGGAAAGCTGTCAACTAAAATGCCCGGTCTCCGGCCCAGGTTCAATCGCCGTACTTTTCCCGAAGCCGCTTGGAGAGGCGGAGCATCAACTGGGTCCGCTCAAACTGGCCGGTCCATTCCGCGGTCACCGCCGAGAGGAGCGCGGGGCCCGGCGGGACGATCCCCGTGGGGCACGCCGGGCCGAGCCGGTCGGCAGCCATCTGCCGGTAGGTAGCCAGGGTGCGGTCCCCGTACCGGCCGCACTCGTGGTCGTCTTCGCTCAGGAAGACTACCGCCGGGACGCGCCGGCCGGCGTTCATGGCCAAAGCATCCTGCGCCGCGGGTTGCACGTCCCGATCGACGAACCGGAGGCCGATCCTGGGATTCTGCTCGGCGATACGCGCCAGGACTGGGCATTGGTTCACGCAGTCGCCGCACCAGGCGCCGGCGACGCACAGCACGTGCATCTCGCGGACGAATCCGGCAAGCAGCTCTCGCTGGTCTCCGGTCAGGCTGACGCTGTCGTAGACGGCCTGCCAGCGCTTCTGCTGCTCCGGGGTGGCGTGCTTCGCGAGGAAATCTCGGTAGCTCAGGCCTTCGGCAAAAACCTTGCCCCACTCCATCAGCTGAGCCTCCTCTCCACTGGTCGTGATCCCGTATGGTCGAACGCCGACGATCCCCGCGCAATTTCCCCGCTTACGCGCGCGGGCGCGGGCGGGGGCCGGACGGTCGACGCATAGATGGCGCGGCGGACCGGGGGGGTGCCTGTCGAGGAGAGGGTGGCCAGCGCCCCGAATTCACTCCGCATGAAAATCGCCGCGATCGCCTGTACGCCGCTGGCGGCGACCCCGCCCCGGCCGGTGCAGTTTTCCATCGGCACCTTCTCCACGTTCTACGCGGCACTTGTGGAAGTGCGCACCGACGATGGCCTCGTGGGCATCGGAGAGTGCATCGTCCGCCGCGCGCCCGAGGTCGTGACCACGATCGTGGACCGTCTGCTGGCGCCCGCACTCATCGGTCGGGACCCCTGGGACGTCGAGGGGCTCTGGGATGACATGTTCACGCTGCTCCGGCGATGGGGGCATTCGCGGGGGTTCGTGGTCGAGGCCATGAGCGGGATCGACATCGCGCTGTGGGATCTGCTCGCCCGGTCCGTCGGCAAGCCCCTCTACAAGTTTCTGGGGGGGGCGGGACGCGACCGGGTGCGCTGCTACGTCTCCAAGGTGTATTTTGACGAGATCCCCAAGATGGCGGACGAAGCGCGCAGGCTCGTCGCCGAGGGGCACACCGCGATCAAGGTGCAGCTGGGATGGCCGTCGGCCCGCGGCGGCCACCACGCCGACGTGCAGACCGTACGCGCGATCCGCGAGGCGGTCGGGCCTCGGGTGGAGATCATGCTCGACGCGAACGGAGCGTACGACATCGGCACCGCCGTCCGCGTGGGGCGCCAATTGGAAGAGTTCGATGTCGCCTGGCTGGAGGAGCCGGTGCCCGCGGACGACTTAGAGGGCTACGCCCATCTTCGGCGATCGGTACGGGTTCCGCTCGCTGCCGGGGAGACGGAGTTCGGCTTGTACGGCTTCCGCGATCTCATCGCGCGCGGATGCGTGGATGTCCTCCAACCCGAGGTCGCGCGGATCGGCGGCGTCACCGCGGCCCGACGGCTTTGGGCGCTCGCCCATGCCCACAACCTGCTGTATGCGCCCCACACCGGGTTCAGCGGCGGCGTCGCCCATCTCGCCTCCCTCCACCTCGCCGCGGCCGCCCCCAACTTCTATACGTATGAGTACATGGGCACGACCTACATTCAGAATCCGCTGCGGGACATCTTCACGGTCCCGTTCCCCGCACCGCAGGACGGCCTCATCGCCCTCCCTCAGGCACCCGGGCTGGGGTTGGATGTCGACCGCGAGGCGATTCGGCGCCACGCGGTGCGCTAACCGGCCTGCCCCCCGCCCGGGCGGGACGCCCGCGGGCCATCACGGCGCGACCGCCCGACTCTGCGTGCAGGCATCGCACTCGCAGATCTCGCGCAGAAACTTGAAGGTGTAGATGCCCGTCAGGTGACCGTCAGACCACGTGAACTTGAGCGCGTACGCCCCGACCCGACCGATCTCCTTGGGATGGATGCCGTCGGGGACTCTTGAGGGATCGAGGCGCTGTTCCCCGGTCCACTCATCCACGCAGAGCGCACACGGGCACCGTTCCCGCAACATGCGGAAGGCGTGTCGGCTGCGGTGCCCGTCGTCCCAGACCATGACCAGGACGCCGGACGGCTCCTGGGTGATCTCCACCGGAACCGGTGTGCGCGCCAATCACATCACCGCGGGTCCGCAGACGAACGACGTACGGGCGGCAGCGCCACCCCCCTACGCTCCCTTCACCGCGCGATTCGCGGCCTTGAAGCCGACTTTGCTGTGCGTGCCGTCGCAGAATGGTTTGTTGGTGGATCCGCCACACCGGCACAGGGCGACCGTTTCCTTCTGAATCTCCCAGGTCTTCCCGTCCGGATCGATGATCTTTAAGGGTCCCCTGACGAGGTAAGGCCCGTTGTCGAGCGGGGTAATCGTGGCTTCGGCCATCGCGGTTCCTCCCTCCGGTCTCGTAGAATCTTGCGGCACACCCGTTTCGTTCCTCTGGCGAAACGTCCGCTCCGGCACGACAATTCCAGATCTCCGCGGCTGCGCCACCGCGCGCTCCCGTCCTCGGCCGCAGGACCGGAGCCCCGAGGAGCCGAATCCTGCACGTCGTTCTACGCGACAGTCCGATTGGAGGACACCGTGAACCCGGAAGCGCCGCCCGCCGCAGGGACCCATCGCATTCGTTTGATCGTGAACGGTCGGTCCCATGACGCTGTCGTGTCCCCCCGCCGCACCCTGTTGCACCTGTTGCGCGAAGGCCTGCACTTGACCGGCACCAAAGAGGGCTGCTCGGTTGGCACCTGCGGGGCGTGCACGGTGCTGGTTGATGGGAAGGCGATGCTCTCCTGCCTGGTCCTGGCCGTCCAGGCTCACGGCCGGTCCATCGAAACGGTGGAGGGCGTGGCTGAGCAGGGAGAAGCGGATCCGCTCATGGCTGCCTTCATCGCGCATGATGCGTTTCAGTGCGGGTTCTGCACGCCCGGCCAGATTATGGCGCTGCGCGGGCTCTTTCGGCAGCAGCCCACGGCGTCGGCGGAGGAGATCCGGCGGGCGGTGGAAGGCAACGTCTGCCGCTGCGGGACCCACCTGCGGATTCAGGCCGCGGCGCTGGACGTCGCCGGGCAAGGCGGCGCCGGCAAGGGCGGGTGAGCCATCGTCGGCGGCGCAGACGACAACGTGGAGGGGTAGATGCCGCGGATCATCAAGCAGAAGATCGAATTTGAGGGACGGATCGAGGAGCGCGAGGTCGTCATCGAAGGCGATGACCTTCCCATCTGGTCGGCGGAGGAGCGGTTCACCGTCGTGGGCACGCCGGTGACGCGGGTCGACGGCCGGGAGCGGGTGAGCGGCGCCGCCCGGTACACGGTCGATCTCTACCCTCCGGGGATGCTCCACGGAGCCGTTCTGCGGAGCCCGCACGCGCACGCCCGCGTCGTGCGGCTGGACACCGCGAAGGCGGAGCGGGTCCCCGGGGTGCGCGCGGTGCTCTCCCACCTCAACGCCCCGAAGATTCGCTGGTACAACGGCACGAGCTGGCTCTTCGATCCCGAGGTGCGGTTTGTCGGCGACGAGATCGCCGCCGTCTTCGCCGACGAGGCGGAGGCCGCGCGCGACGCGCTGGACCTGATCGACATCGAGTACGAGGTGCTCCCGCACGTGATCGATGCCGAGGAGGCGATCCGCCCGGGTGCGGTGCTCGTGCACCCCACCGGGAACGTCGTCGACGGCGCGCCGGAGCGCTTTGAGCGCGGGAACGTCGCGCAGGCGCTCGAACGCGCCGACGCCACGGTTGCCCTCACCGTGCGCACCCCGGACCAGCTGCATCACAGCATGGAGACCCACGGCTCCCTGGTCGAGTGGGGCGGCGATCGCCTGACCATCTGGGATTCCACGCAGCACATCTTCGGTGTCCGGCGGCAGGTCGCCGGCGCCCTGAAGATCCCCATGGACGCGGTGCGCGTGGTCAGCCCGTTCATGGGTGGAGGGTTCGGCAGCAAGAACGGCGCCGGGAAGTACACGGTGATCGCCGCGCTGGCTTCGCGCCGGACCGGCCGACCGGCGCGTCTCTTCAACACGCGGATCGAAGAGAGCGAGGCCGCGGGGAAGCGCCCCCGCAGCGTCCAGAAGATCCGGCTGGGAGCGCGCCGCGACGGGACGCTCACGGCGATCGATTACTGGGGGTTGTCGAACGTCGGGGCCTACCGCGCCATCGCCACGCCGCTGAGCGGCCCAGCGAAGGAGCTGTACGCCTGCCCCAACGTTCGGACGGACACCGCCTCCGTGTACACGCACACCGGGCCCGCGGCGGCGTTCCGCGCTCCGGGGTACGTAGAGGCCACCGTTGCGCTCGAGTGTGCGGTGGAGGCGCTCGCGGACCAACTCGGGCTTGATCCGGTGGAGGTGCGCGTGCGGAACCACGCCGACGAGGATCAGGTGCAGGGGCGCCCGTATTCGAGCAAGTTCCTGCGGGAGGCCTACCGGCTCGGCGCGCGGTCGATCGGGTGGCAGCGGCGGAAGCCGACCCCCGCCGCTCCGGTGCTCGATGGGACGAAGCGCCGAGGGATCGGCGTGGCCAGCCAGCTCTGGGGCGGTGCGGGCTCGCCGCCTGCGTACGCGGAGATCCGGCTGAACGTCGACGGGACGGCGGAGGTCCGGATCGGGACCCAGGACATCGGAACGGGGGCAAAGACGGCCCTCACCCAGATCGCCGCCGAGGTGCTCAGCCTGCCGATTGATCGGGTGCGCCTCATGCTCGGGGATACGGATTTTCCCTACAGTCCGCTGTCGGCGGGCAGCCAGACGATCGCGTCGTGTGGTCCGGCCGTGCGCATGGCGGCGGAAGAGGTGCGCAAGCACCTGCTCGATGCGGCGGCCTCGGTGCTGGAGGCCGCCCCCAGCGATATCCGGCTCGAGGCGGGGGAGTTGCACGTCGCGGGGGTTCCCGACCGAAAGATCTCGGTGGCCGAGCTGACCGGCCGCATGGGGAACTTCACCATCGCCGGGCGTGGGTTCCGGGGCGCCAACCCGAGCGACGTGACGATCCGCACCTGGGGCGCCCAGTTTGCCGAGGTCGAGGTGGACACCGAGACGGGGGAAGTGACCGTGCTCAAAATCGCCGCCAGCCACGATGTCGGTCGAGTGATCAACCCCCTGCAGTTGGAGAGTCAGATCCAGGGGGGGGTGATCCAGGGGTTGGGGTTCGCCCTCAGCGAGGATCATGCCACCGATCCCGAGACCGGCACCGTGTTGGACGTGGGATTCGACGGCTATGCGGTGCCCAGGGTCTCGATGATTCCGGAGATCGAGGCCCTGGCGGTCAACATCCCCGACCCCGTGGCCAATAACCTGGGGGTCAAGGGGGTTGGGGAGCCGCCGATCATTCCTACCGCGGCCGCGATCGCCAACGCCGTCGCCAACGCGGTGGGGGTCCGGATCACGGACCTGCCGATCACCCCGATGAAGGTCCTGCGCGCGCTCGGTCGGACCATGTAGCGATCCCAGGCCGTCGCCGGACCCCGTCCGCCTCCCACGACCTGATTCCTCGCAGGTCCGCGCGGGGGGCGGTCACCCTGAGCGGATTCGCCGCAGGCGACGCCATCCTCTTCCCAGGAGGCTGTGCCTCTTGGGGCGGGAGATGTGGTCCTCGAGCTTGAAGTCGCCGAGGCGACCCTCCTCGACCCCTCCGCGTTCGATCACGGCGAAGTGGCCGAAAACATTCACGCCGGCCACCAGCGCAGGTGAACTGCCCGCGGCCTCGACGCACTCGAGGATGAGGTTGGTCAGCGGAGTCTGAAAGGCAAAGGGGCTGTCCGGGGCCTGCCATCGCCCGACGTGGGCCCAGCACCAATCCTCGATCACGTAGAGGCCCCCGCACCGAAGCAAGGGAAAGAGCGTCTCGAAGCTCTTCTTGGTCAGCGCGTACATATGCGACGCGTCGTCGATGACCAGGTCGAGCGGTGCGGTGAACTCGGCCCGAACAATCTGCCGCAGCCGCGCCGAATCGCCTTGGTCGGTGCCCCAATAGGTCTTGACCCGTTCCCCCAGGCCCCGCGCCCCCACGTACCGCTTGAAGTATTCGCCGTCGCCCCACGGCGCGATATCGATCGCCACGTGCTTTTGCGGGCGGAGGTGCTCGAACCAAAACGCGACACTGCCCCCCCGGAAGATCCCGAGTTCGAACACTCGCTCCGGGTGAAACGTTTCCCGTGTCGACCAAAACTTTTCCAGAAGGTCGACCGCCGCCTTGGACTTATCAAACGGGAAGAAATCGTCCGCCGGGCTCCAGCGGTCGAGCTCCTGCACTCGGAAGACGAGATCATCCAGCCGGACCCGATCTTTCTCCCACACCAGCCGCTCAAACATGAGATGTCCCCCGTGATATCGACGTCGATGGCGCCAGTGCAGCATGTGTGTCCTCGGCGACGCCCGGCTCAGGGTGCTCGGGCGGCGGGGACATCACGGGACCCTTGTCTCGAGATGTTGGAGGAGGCGGCCGGTTTCGGCCATCTCCGCCTGGGTTCCCAGGTAGCGGGCGTCGCGTCCTTCGTGACTCTCGATGGACCGCAACTCGAGCGGATACAGCCGAATCGCCTCCCGGAGCGGTGCGATCGCCCCCGAGGGGTCGCCCCCGGCGACGAGCGTCTCCCCCAGCCACATCCGGTAGGTGGGGGAGTAGGGGTCGAGGACGATCGCCTGGCGCAGGGCGGCGCCGGCGTCGGCGTACCGTCCTTCGGCCCACCGTAAGCGGCCGAGGGCGGCCCGCGGGTAGGCGGCCCAGGGATCGAGACGTCCGGCCCGCTCGTAGAGATCGGCCGCCCGCTCCCTTCCCGTCCACCACGGTCCCATCCCCGAATCGATCCGGCGCAGGTACAGATCGGCGAGGAGATCGCCGCAGTACGCTGGGACGACTCCGTTCAGTGGATCGGCGGTCATCGCGGCGTGGAAAAGGCGTACCGCTTCCGCGTACCGCCCGGCTTGCACCTGGGCGGTCGCCTCCGCGTGGAGGCGCGAGGCCTGTTCGATCGGGGGCAGGAGCGGAGGCAGCCCGACGAGGACGATCACCAGCGGGAGCGCGAGCGACCGCTGCCAGAAACGGAGGGGGGGATGATGGTCTGATTCGTGGGCGGCCACCGCGGCGGTGAACGCGATGAGCATGACGCTGTTCGAGATGACAAAGAACGTGGAGTCCACTACGCTCGTCGTCCCGACCGCCGCAGCCGTGGCGGTCCAGACCCCCAGCCAGGTGCGCGTCGCGGCGTCGCCCCGCCGGAACCGCCACGCCGTCTGCCCGAGACCCCACAGGGCGGCGCCCCCCAGAATGAGGAGCCCGACCACCCCCGTTTCGGCGAGGAGTTCGAGGTAGTCGTTGTGGGCCGACCCCGGAACGTGCAGCGCGGCGTAGGTCGTCAGCACGCCCGGCGGCCGATACCGGGAGTAGACCGAATTGAAGGTGCCGATGCCCGTGCCCCAGATCCGGTGCGCCTCCCAGACGCGTACGGCAGTGCGCCAGATGAAGAGGCGGCTCGTCGCCGTGTCCTGCGGCTCGAGCGTGACGCTCTCGGCCCGCAACCCCACCGCGGGGAACCGCAGCGTCACCAAGCCGACCACGGCCACGATGACGACCAGCACCGGCCACGCGCGCCGCCGGACCGGCCACAGCAGGCAGCCGGCGGTGAGGAGGAACACCACCAGGCCGGCGTACGCGCCCCGCGAGTAGGTGAGCGGGAGCGCCGCCACCGCAACGACCAACGTCAGGCCCGGGAGCAGGCGGGCGCGGCCGGGGAGGTCCATGGCCAGCAGCGCGGACACCCCGATGCCGATGAGGAGGAACTCCGCCAGGACGTTGGGGTTTGCGAGCGTGCCGTGGATGCGGGTGTGGATCACCGCGGCGAAGGCTCGGCTGAGCCAGTAGGCTGGGGTCGCCTCGCCGCTCGCAAACTGCCCGAGACCGATCCCCGCCTCCGCCGTCGCGATCAGGGCGAGGCCCGCTAGAAACGCTCGACCCTTGGCGCGATCGGTCAGGCAGATCAGGATGGCGAGGGCGAGGACGACGACCGCAACGAGAAAGAAGATCTCATCGCGGGTGGCGTAGATATCGGTCGTCCGCGCCAGCGAGACCAGGCACACCGCGGCGACGGCCGCCAGCCCCCCGCTCAGGGCGGTCGGCAGCGCCCGGCCACCGAGCAGCCACCGCGCCAGCGCGGCGGCACCGATGAGGAGCGCGGCCCGCTCATCGTCCACCAACGGGCGGCGGTGTCCGACGAAGCCCGCCGCCGGCATGAAGGTCAGCCCCTCGAGTGCGATCTTCGCGCACAGGATCAGCACCGCCGTCAGGATCGGCCAATCGAGGACCCGGCCGAACCCGTCCCAGGTCCGTTGAGGCGCTACCGACCCAGCCATCCACCGTCGACGGCGAGCAGGATGCCGTGGACGTAGTCGGAGGCGGCCGAGGCGAGAAACACCGCCGCTCCTCCCAGGTCCTCGGGCCGTCCCCAGCGCCCGGCCGGGATCCGCGCGAGGATCGCCGGGTTTCGGATGGCGTCCTCGCGGAGTTGGCGGGTCAGATCGGTGGCGATATATCCCGGCGCGATCGCGTTCACATTGATGCCGTGCGCCGCCCACTCATTGGCGAGCGCCTTGGTCAGTTGTCCGACCCCTCCCTTCGTGGCCGTGTACGGGCTGACCAGAATCCCTCCCTCGAAGCTCATCAATGAGGCCACGTTGATGATTTTCCCGCGCCCGCGCGGCAACATCTCCCTGGCCGCCGCCTGACAGAGCCGGAACACGGCATTGAGGTTCACCTGGATCACCCGGTGCCAGTCGTTCAGGGTGACGTCGATCGCGGGGCCGCGGGCGGCGATGCCGGCGTTGTTGACCAGGATGTCCAGCCGCCCCGCGGCGGCGATCGCGCGGGGGATGACGGTCTCGACCTGCGCCGGGTCGGCGAGATCGGCGGGCACCTGGTGGCACCGCCGCCCCACCCGCTCCAGATCGTGGGCGAGCGCTTCGGCGGGATGCCGGCTCACCGCGACAATGTCCGCGCCGGCCGCTCCCAACGCGGCGGCGATGCCGCGCCCGATCCCGCGGCTCGCTCCGGTGACCACCGCCACCTGTCCTTCGAGGGAAAATGTTTTGGTATCCGCCATCGATCCCTCCCCTCCCCTTCCCT
>DATEHM010000116.1:0-18778 GCA_035279545.1 bacterium
TCACCGGCTTTCCCGCCGGATCCTTCAGCAGCAATTGCACCCCGTTCTCGAGGCCGGCGAACGAGGGCTCGCCCGCCCACCCGACGGTCATCTCGTACCCTCCGGCTTTCCGATGTTCGTGTGCGAACACGGACGGCGGCAACGCGAACGTCGCCCCTGCGATCAGACATCCGACGGCCGTCACTACAACGCGCGCCATACGTCACCCCCTTAGGTGGAATTGCGACGTCGCCCTTAGCCTTGCCCTTAGCCTGCCATCATTGCTCGCCGCGGGACCCTAGGCGCAGGCCTTGCGCCAAGCGTAGGGAATTCGTGCGCCCCCTGCGCAGGGGATGCGCCGCCGTGCCCGCGGACACTTGACGACGCTCTCGCCGGACACGATCTCGGGCGCGCTATTTCGGCGTGCAGTCCTTTCCCTACGCACACAGAGCATCCGAAGATAGATCACTATGTCGCGGGTCTCGCCGAGGCTCCCTCGCGCTCTCCGCCTCGCCAGAGGAACCAGTACAGCAGGGCAAGCAGCGGAATCACGTACATCATCTGCCCCATCACCCACATCACCGCTCCCCCCAGCCTGAGGTCGTCGAGAGGGGAGAGCCCCCAGAGGCGCGGCACAACCGTGTAGTACACGTACAGGGGGTGGTCCGCGAACGCCAGGTAGAACCCCAACATGAAGTTGACGACGTCGGCCACGCCGATCATCACTAAGCGCACCCCCACCGACGCGCGGGCCAACCGAGGGGAGGGGGAGGCGATGATCCCCCAGAACAGGAGGCCGGCCGCAACAAAACTCGCGTGCTCCAGCGCGTGAATCGCTGGACTCCGCAGGGTCGCGTCGTATGCGGCAGGAAGATGCCAAAGGAGGAGGACCCCGTTGTAGAGGATGGTGGCGGGGGCGGGGGCGACGAGCCCACGGTAGATCCGCCGCAAGGCGGCCCGCTGGTAGACCCATCCGATGAGGGCGGCCGGCATCCCCAGGATGAGCAACGGCGGGGCGATGATCATGAGCAACATATGCTGGATCATGTGCAGCGTGAATAGATACGCGGCCCCCGCATGGACGGGCGACAAGAGCGCAACGACCAGGACGAGGACCCCCCCCCAGAAATATAGGGGCTGCCGATCCCGGATCGGAAATGAACGCCGGATCCACACGTAGGCAACCGCCACAGACACGAGTGCCGCGACGATCGTGGGATCCCAACTCCAATCCGTCCATCGCAGCGTCGCGCTCATTCCGGTGTCCTCGCCGGGCGGTGCATCATCAGCCCATCGTCGGGGAAGGTGATCCACCCTCACCGGGTCTCGTGAGACCTTGGACGACCGCGAAGGTCGCCAGTTCGACCCGATTGCGCAGATGGAGCTTGGCTAGAATATTTTGCAGGTGTCGCTTCACCGTGCCTTCCACGATGCTCAAGGTGGTGGCGATCTCCTTGTTCGCCAGGCCGCGGGCGACGAGCGCGAGGATTTCCTCCTCACGGGGGGTCAGCGTGGGGAGGGATCCACGAGGCACCGCGGTCTGGCGCATGAACTCCCGCAGTATCTGCTCGGCGATCGCCCGAGAGATACGCGCGTCCCCCTGCACGAGGGCGGTCAGGTATTCCAACCACAAACCGGGCTCCACGTTCTTGATGAGATACCCCTGGGCACCAGACCGGATCGCCTCGAAGAGATCTTGCGGATCGTCGGAGACGCTGAGCACGACGACCAGCGTCGAGGGGAGTTCCTCCTTGATGATGCGGATGGCCTCGAATCCACTGAGGCGCGGCATCCGCAAGTCCATCAGCACGAGATCGGGCGTGAGCTCGCGCACGCGCGCGATGCCCTCGTATCCATCGCATGCCTCGCCGATCACATGGAACACGGGAGACTCGCCCAGGATCGCCCGGATGCCCCGGCGAGCGAGGTCGCTGTCATCGACGATCAACGTTCGTGTCATGCCGCCATCCTACCCTTGAGCATGGGGCATCCGGAAGACGATCGAGGTCCCAATTCCCCCGAGGCCACGCGTGACCGTCACCGTCCCACCTACGGCCCGCGCGTGTTCGCGGAGGGCGCTAAGGCCGTAGCGTCCTTGTCCCGGGAGACGATCGGGGATGCCCTTTCCATCGTCTCCGATGGCAACGATCACCTCGCCAGCTTCCCAACCGATGGAGACCCTCACCATGTGTGCCCGCGCGTGTTTGGCCACGTTGTGGAGGGCTTCACGAACGATCGCCATAGCATGGAGTTGGGGCTCCAAAGGGAGCTCTGGGATCCCCCCCTCCTCCTCAACGGAGCCAGCCAGGCCGTGGATCTCACCAAATCGGTGGACATAGGTGCGGGCCCAAGCGGTAAACGACTGACCCGGTCCGGGGCTGGTGCGGAGATCGAAGATCGCATCACGAACGCTCCGGGAGGTATCCTGCACCGTCTGGGCAATCTCCGCCGCAATGGGACGGGCTCCGGTCGCGTCGGCCGCGCCGAGGGAACGATCGAGGGCAGTGGCCTTCACATTCAGGAAGAACAACGCCTGCGAGATGCCATCGTGCAACTCCCGCGCAAGCCGTTCGCGCTCCTGGGACACCGCCTGCTCGATTTCCGTTGCTCGTAATTGAGCGCCGGCCGCTTCAAGACGACGATAAATCGGCACCAGGATCAACGCGGAGATACAGAGGGCGGCAATCCCAGTGAGCGCGTTCCCCAGCATTTCAGGCACGGCGCCGTGCAGAACCTCGTGCCGGACCACCTCAGCCCCGAAGACGACGAGCGCGGGAAGAAGGACGATCAACAGGCGGAAGGCGCGGGGCCAGGCGTGACGAGCGGCAAAACGGGCACGCCCCAAGGGGGGCGCCCTTCTCGGCCACGGGTGCGTCACTTCGCTTGCGCGCGCCATATCGCCATTATAGGCTGATTGGCCGGCTTCTACGCCCGGTCGGACACCGGTTCCCGAAGACTTACCCGCACGGGTTGTGCACGACCTGCGGGGTCGCAGGCCTCCTGGCGTTGAGCACATCGCCGCCGCCTACCGGGCGCGCGCGTCTGAGTGCCCGGTCGTCAGATGTCCCTATCGCCAAAGCCCCGGAATTGCCCGCGTCGCCCGACTCGCTCGGGCGCTGAGGGATAGCGGCGGCCGGCTTCCCGTGGTTCCACCGGGAACCATCGTCGTACCCATTGTCACCGAGAAACGAAAAGAACCCCTCTCCGTAGCGCCGTCGTCCGCGGAGATCGCATACCATCGCACGACGTACGCCCCGGGGCCAAGGTGACCAGGCACAACCTTCAGCACTTTGTGGTTGGACACGCTCGTGTCGAACCCGCCCGAGGCGAGAACTTTCTGGTGAGCATCGATCAGACGCAGGATGCTGCCCTTAGCCAGTTCCTCGCTGAACCACGCCCGTATGACCGATGGGGGCACCTTGAGAGATGCCCCGTTGATCGGAGAGGACTTTACCATGGCCGCATGGCTCCACGCCGGAGACAGGGGGAGGAACACCAAAAGGACCGCGACCAGGCATGCTCCAAGTAAGGAGAACAGGCGCATCAATCGACCTCCTCCCGCAATCTTGGCGCGGCTGAACCCAATTCGGACGCCCTATCGGCACCTTACCACCCGTGCGGGCCGGCGACAATGTGACGAAAGTAGTAGGCGCACCGACCACAGCTCCGTTCATGCCGGGGCGCGGGCGGGCACGTGCGGATCTCATCGGCGACGGTGACGCGGAAGCTACCCCCACCAGGCGTCGGTGGGAGCCGCCCCAAGGAGGACGACTCGGTTTCGAGACCCACACCTCAACTGGTCGGAAGCATAAGTCTGAAGGCGGGAGCGTGCATTGCGAGCGCGAGGAGAGGCCCCGTGCTGGGGAAGAGCGCCCAATCAGTTTCGAGCGCGATGAGGCGCCGCCGCGGACCGTCAGCCCCCCACCACGCGTAACTGCGGAGCATCGAGGCGGTGCAGCCGCCGACGCGCCTCTGAGCAAGAGCGCCTCCACCGCCTGGACGAGGGGGATGCACAGATGCCTGCGCATCGGACACGGGTGAGCAGGGGATTTTTCTGTGGCTAACTCGATCCGCGATCAACACGCTTGCTAGATAAGGCTTGGCGGGCCCGGAGGGAATCGAACCCCCGACCAGAGGCTTAGGAGTCCCCTGCTCTATCCACTGAGCTACGGGCCCGCAGCTCAATCGCACGGTTCGATCCGTTGCCGACCCAATTATAACACGCACGATGTGCACCCCGGCCGGCGGGGAGTTCAGGGCTGCAACGACCCCGGATCCGTGCGGGCCCCCCGGTGAGCGTCCGCGAGATTCCCTCCCCTCCCCAGCCGGCCTACGCGCCTTGCTCAGCGGGACTCGGCAGCCCGAGCAACTTGGCCCCCCCTGGCGCCGCTTCCTCGCCGTCCTCCGCGGCCTCCCCGGTGGTCACCTCGAGTCGGGGGAGAGCCTGAATCCTGGCACGCCGAGGGGCCGGATGGGAGACCCCCTGGCGGCGGACCCGGATTGCCTTGGGGCGGCCATCTTTTCCGGGAGCGAGCTCAAACGAAACGGGTTCGCCAGCCTCTAACGACCGAAGGCCCGTCCCTTCGATATCGCTGTAGTGCACGAAGTAGTTCCGATTCATCGCTTCGCACTCGATGAATCCCCACCCATGCTCGAATCGCGAGACCACGCCCGCGTAGCGTCGACCGCCCTCCGGTTCGGTGCCGTCGCCCGCAGCGGTTCCCGGTTCCTCCCCCACTTGAACGCCAAGATGGGTGCAGAGGGTTTGAAGCATTGATTCAATACGATCCAATTGCGATGACATCACTCGTATCCTCCGATGACCCTGAAGGTCGCATGACGACCTCAGTTAGTCTGTGTACGGGGAGCGGATGCGGTTTGCGCTAAGACTCGCGTAGACTCGCCCGGGGCAGTCTGCCCTAACACCATCAATAGTGCGCAAATTTAACGGCTCTAGTCAAGATGACGCCGCGGGGGGCCGCAGGCTACCTGGCGGGGGCGGACCGGGCTTTGGTGATCCGAAGCACCAGGCGGTCGGCGGTCGCCTCGACGATGTCAAATGGGATGCCATCGATGAGCGCCGCATTGATCTCCGCGAGGGTCCCCATCTCGACCAGCACGTCGATGGTCGCGGCACCATCCGTGTAAGATCGCAGGCGTGCGGCGCGCACACCCTTCAACCGCGACACCGCTGCCACCAGCCTTGACGCCTGAAGGTAACTGTGCACGGGGCTCACGATGATCTCGCCGCTCGGCCGCCTCGCCGCGGCCGAATTCCCCTCGCGCGGAGCCAGTGGCGGCCCGGGGACCTCTTCCCCAGATCGCGGAGCGGCTTGAGGGGGCTTCACGGGGACCGATGGCAGGTCGGCAGCGGCTGCGTGGTCGGGCTCCGGCGGTACCGCGGTCGCCAAGCCGCGGGGGGAAAGCGCGTCTTCCCCTAAGGCCTGCAACATCTCACGAAGCGGCGGGAGGATGTCGTTCTTGACCTCGGCCTGCAGCCGCGCGAGATTCTCCAGCGATACAGCGTGGTTCTTGGCGAGCGCATCGAGATGCTGGGTGAGCCCCGCGCTGTCGGACAGAGCCGCCTCGATGTTGTCGACGACGCTCCGGACCTGCCGCTCAGCGGCCTGCTGAAGTTCGCTGATCGCCTTTTGCGCCTGCTCGACCAGCCGCCCCGAGTCCATATGGACCTGAGCCATCTGGGCGGAGGCGGCGCGCTCGGCCGCCTTTACCGCCTCCTGCGCGCGCATCCGGGCATCTCGGAGGAGGTCGGCCGCCTCTTTTCGGGCCCCCTGGAGCGTCGTCTCCGCCGTCGCCTCGGCCTCGACAACCGTTTGCGCCGCGCGCGCCTTCGTACTTTCGATGACCTCCTCGGTCACCTTCTGCGCGGTCATCATGGCCTTGGCCATCAGGCTTTCCTGTTCCTGATAGACGGCGATCTTTTCCTGCGCCGCGGCGACTTGCCGCCGGAGCCCTTCGGTTTGAGCAGTCGCCCCTTTGAGCGAGATCTGAAGCCCCGTTCGCTCAAGGGCGAGCCGGGCGAGTTCTCCATTCAACCGCTCAACGGCTGCGGCCACCTCGGTCAAAAACCGTCTCACCTCCTCGGGATTAATCCCAAAGAGAGCCCGAGAAAACTGACGCAGCGCGATTTCAGCCGGCCGCAGCTCCACGCCTTACACCTCTGTGCGTCGAGACCGCACCTGAGCTATGCTCACCCCAGTGTGAATATAGCACTACACCGAGACGACCCAGATGTTCCCGCGGGACGTGCCGGTTAGGAAGAACAAAGAGAGAGGCATTCCGCGACACCTCACCTTCCATCACGACAGCGGAACCTCTTGGAAGTGGCGCTTGACTTGGTCGGCCATCTCCTCGTCCGAAATTGCGGTCGTCCGCCCGGCCGCGTACTGTTGATTAACCCAAGTGTGAATCGCTTCGACAGACGGATGCTCCTTCGGGAGCGTGCGTCCCGTGTGCTGGCGGATCCAAAGGGCAACCCCGGCCGTGCCCGAGCGGTCCGTCACATTTACCGCCGGCGGCCGATTCAGCAGCGCCCCGGTATCGAAGATGTTGTAGATCTCCTCGTTCTTCATTGCCCCGTCGGCATGGATCCCCGCCGAGGTCGCGTTGAAGGCCCGCCCGACGAACGGCTGGGCCGCTGGGATCGGATACTGACACTCATGCTCCATGAACTCCGCGACCTCGGCGATTGCCGTCGTGTCCATGCCGTTGAGGCTCCCCATCAAGCCCGCGTACTCGAATACCAGTCCCTCGATGGGCGTGTTCCCTGTCCGCTCTCCGTATCCAAGGAGGGTACCGTTGGCGGACGCGCATCCGTACAGCCACGCCGTGCTGGCGTTGATCAACACCTTGTAGAAATCGTTGTGCCCGTGCCACTCAAGCCACGCGGTGGGCACGCCGGCCTCTTTCGTCATCGTGTGCACGAGGCGCGGGACGCTGCGCGGCAGCACTGCTCCGGGGTACGGCACACCGTATCCCATGGTGTCGCAGAGACGTAGGATCACCGGGATGTGAGCCTGGTCAGCCAGCCCCATCAGTCTCTGGGCCAGCGGCACGACGAATCCATAGACGTCAGCGCGGGTCAGGTCCTCGAGGTGGCATCGGACCCGGAGGCCGTGAGACAGGGCCTCCGAGACGACCGCGAGATAGTTATCAAGCGCCTTGCGCCGAGTCCACCCCAGCTTCATGAAGATATGGTAGTCGGAGCACGATGTCAGGATGCCGGTTTCCTTAAGGCCCGCCTCGCGCACGAGACGAAGGTCTTCGGGTTTCGCGCGCACCCACCCGGTCACTTCGGGAAAACGGTATCCTCGGGACAGCACCCCCGCCACCGCTTCGCGGTCGCGGACGCCATACAGGAAAAACTCGCTCTTGCGGATCACGCCATTCGGGCCGCTCAGCCGGTGGAGCAAGTCAAACAGCCGGACGATTTGACTGACCTCTAGAGGGGCCCGAGCCTGCTGCCCGTCACGAAATGTCGTATCGGTAATGATGATCTCATCGGGAAGGGCCGTGGGCACGTCAATTCCGTCGAACAGGACCTTGGGCGGCTCGTGGTACGGGAACTGTTCGCGCATCAGGTTCGGCTCGCTGACGTCGGCCACCTCAACCGATCTCCGCACATTGCTGAGCGGCCAGCGGTGCTCCACAACCGCCTCCTAGAAGGTCCGAATCGCCTAGAGGGTACCATAGGGCCTGGGGCGGCGCAATATTTGCGGGACCGGGACCGCGCTCCCGGAATCCCCGACGCGCACCTGGACATCTGGATATCGGAGAGCGATACTTGTGGGAGACTACCCAGCCCGGGAGGTGTGCGTATGGCTGCAAAGCTCGACGTGGCCATAGAATACTGCACCAGTTGAGGGTATCTTTCACATGCCGTCCGTGTGGCGGAAGAAGTGCTGAAGGCAAAGAAGCCGGAGATCGCCTCGCTTCGGCTAATCCCGTCGTCCGGCGGCGTATTCGAGGTTACGGCGGCGGGCAAGAAGATCTTCTCAAAGAAGGAAGTCGGCCGCCATCCGGAGCCTGGCGAAATCCTCAAGTCCCTGGAATCCCAATAGCCGACTGACGGCTCTTGCGAAGACCGAACCGGCCGGCATCGGTACAGGAGCGTGTTTCCGGTCAAGGCGTATGGAACGTCATCCCCGACTACGTTGTGGTGAGGGCCTCACCGCGGCGAAGAGTAGATTTTCGGCTGGACCCCTCCGCGCGTGAGCGTCGCGGCCTCACCGGGTCGATTTCATCACACGCGTCACACCCGGCATCGACTGAGAAACGCTCAGGCTGTAGCGGATCCGGCGTCTCGAACCCACCTCCCCTACCAACGCGCCCGACGCTGATTGTCGACGATACCGGTCGAATTCCTGGCGGGTGAGATCTCCCTCTTCATATCGGTGCCAGAGCCGCTGAAGCGCGTCTGGCGGATCCTGCACCGAACGGACGCCACCACCAGCCATGGCCTTGAAGATCGCGACGATGCCGGTGAAAAGGCCCGCCGCCATCAGGAGTTGGATCTCCCATCCAGGACCGAACAGATCGGGCCACATCCAGACCGCCCTCCTCAGGACCTGCGGGTGGACCTGTGGATGGTTAGGGGACCTCGAGCGCGCCGCAGGTCCATGCCTTCCTCATCCTAGATGACAGCCCGGCGCGCCCGCTATGAAGGACTTCACACAGAGGCCGGGGGCTCGCGCATGGGGAGACCGCTGCCGAGCGAAAGAGCCGCTAGACTTCGTACCACCGATCGATCTCTCGCTGTAACCCTCGCGAGTCAGGGTATGCTCTTTCCACGCCCGCAACGGCAGCGGCGACTTCGCTCGGGGTGGGAACGATCTCCTGCGTCGGGATCGTGAATGCGTAGACAGAGATGGCGCCACTCGACAGGATCTTCTCCACATCGAGGGTCTCGACATGGCGGTGCCGGAGCACGTGCCGATAGATGCGCTCGTACAGCGTGGGATCATAAGGACGTGGACCGGCCCGGCCCGGACCCGGGGCAACCCCCAAATCCGGTGCCGCATCGAGCAGTTGCTCCCAGAGCTGCTGGAGGAGATGGGCCGGCGCGTCTTCCCGTTCTCGGTGATGCTCCGGCCGGTGGAGGCGGCGATCGCGCTCAGCTTCAAGGAACCGGCGGACGGTCCGAGATGGCACAGGAATGACAAAATGGCACGAGGTCGCCGTTAGTAGCGGCTCGATCGCGTCATCCCCGCGGCGAGCCAACTCAACGAAGCGGTTGCCCACGAGAGGGGTCTCGCCGATCAGCAGCGGACCCGGCTCGGGGAAGTGCCGGCACCAAGCGGCCACGGCCTCCCGCACCCAGGCCCCCGCGGCCTTCCGGATCACTGCATGGGTGACCCCGCGGAGCACCGGATAGCGCGATCCGGCAGGACTCGCCTCGAACAGGGGGCGCACCACGTCCCACTGAAGAAGGTGGACCGCCCGGCCGGCGGCGTGGGCGAGGTGCGCCAACTGATGAATGAAGAGGCTCTTGCCGGTACCCGGGAGCCCCGCAAACAACACCATCCGGCCCTCCCGCGCCAGTCGGGCCAGGTGGGTGTATAATTTCGGATCCTCCTCGATGATGAGCGGTCTTGGGGTTGGCCCTGCATTCATGGTCCCGCGCCTCGATAGGGCCGTCGCGACCCGCGGTCTCGCCTTCCACGCCCCTCCAGCCGTTGGACCCGTCTTCTCCGTGTGGCGGCGGGTTGTGTCACGCGGAGACGAGAACGGTCGCGGAGACGCCAGGGAAAACTCAGTCGATATGGATGGGAGCAGCGTGCCCACCGCTTCCGTTCAATGCCATGCAAACGACAGCCGGGATTTCCATTCCGTTCCTGGCTTCGCAACCCCCGAGCTGCCTTCGCTACAGCCCCCCGGCTTCTGAGCGTCTCTGCAAATTACCATGAAATAGGTTGAGGGCCGAACCCGCGTGGAACCATTCTAACTGAGATGTGCTGAAGGAGTGATGAAGCGACAACAATTCCGTGGCCCCATCGACATGCCGCACAAGGCACCGCACAGGCTTCGCAGGGGCCATGTCCGCGAGCCCGCTCAGGCTCACCCGATCCGCCTCTTGGATGCGGTCGTAGTCCGCGGGGTCGTGGAACGTCAGCGCCAGCAGCCCCTGCTTCTTCAGGTTGGATTCATGAATGCGGGCAAAGCCTCGGGCGATGACCGCCACCCCACCCAAGAGGCGCGGCGAGAGGGCAGCATGCTCACGGCTGCTGCCCTCACCGTAGTTGTGATCGCCTAAGACCACCCATTTGACTCCCTGGGATCTATAGTACCTCGCAATTTTGGAAATCGCCTGTCCTGTCTCCCCAGTGAGAATATTCTTGCCCTTACCGGCCTCATCGGTAAAGGCGTTGATGGCTCCCATGAACATATTGTCGCTGAATTTATCCAGGTGACCGCGATAGCGCAGCCAGGGACCGGCGGGGGAGATGTGGTCGGTCGTGGTTTTCCCTTTGGTCTTGATGAGGACGGGCATATCCAGGAAGTCCATTCCGTCCCAAGCGGGCCAAGGCTCCATGAGCTGTAACCGTTCACTGCGGGGATTCACGTTCAGCGTAATGTTGCCGCCGTCTTGCGGAGGGGCGATGTAAGAGGAACGGCCCCGGTCAAAGTGCTTCTCAGGCACCTCAGGCGCTGGCTGCGGGGGCGCGAGACGGAACGACTTGCCATCGGCCCCCAGCAGAGAGTCTGTGAGAGGATTGAATGACAGTCTCCCGGCCAGGGCAAGAGCCGTAACAATCTCGGGGCTGGCGATGAAGTTCATCGTCGTCGGCTGTCCATCGTTGCGCCGTGGAAAGTTGCGGTTATACGAAGTCACGATGGTGTTGGGCACGGCGGCGGTCTCCTCAGACCTCCGCCATTGGCCGATGCAGGGACCACAGGCATTCGCCAGAACGACGCCGCTGATGTCTTTGAGGACCTGCATTTGTCCGTCGCGCTCGATGGTGGCGCGCACCTGGTCCGACCCCGGTGTCACCAGAAAGGACACCGCGGCCCTGATGCCGTGCCCCTTCGCCTGCTCAGCGACATCCGCGGCGCGGCTCATATCTTCGTAGGAGGAGTTGGTGCAACTTCCGATCAGCGCCGCAGAGATTTCGTCGCGGAACGCATTGCGGGTATCGGCGACCTCGGTGGCGAGTCTAGAAATGGGACGCACTCGATCAGGGGAGTGAGGTCCGACGACGTGCGGCTCCAGGGCCGATAGATCAAGCTCGATCACTCGGTCGTAGTATCTCTCAGGGTTGGCCTCGACTTCTTTGTCAGGTTCCAGCAGGTGCCGATACCGCTCGACCAGCTGCACCAAGGCGCCTCGGCCCGTCGCCCATAGGTATTTGGCCATCCGTTCATCGGCGGGGAACATAGAGGTGGTGGCGCCCAGCTCGGCTCCCATATTGGTGATCGTGGCTTTGCCAGTGGCACTGATGGTCCGAGCCCCTGGACCAATATACTCGACGATGGCGTTTGTGCCACCGGCAACGGTCAGCTGCCCCGCGACATAGAGAATAACGTCCTTAGGCGCGGTCCACCCGCTCATCTCCCCAGTCAGATACACTGCGATATGCGTCGGATAGAGCACCTCCCAAGGCAGCCCGGCAATGACCTCGACAGCATCGGCCCCACCGACGCCGACAGCGCAGGCTCCGAGGCCGCCCGCGTTGGGCGTGTGCGAGTCCGTGCCGATGATCAGTTCACCGGGAAAGGCATAGTTCTCGAGGACCACTTGGTGAATGATGCCGGCGCCAGCCCCCCAGTACCCGGCGCCGTACTTGGCGGCGGCGGACCGGAGGAAGTCATAGACCTCCTTGTTCTCCTCGAGAGACTCGCGCAGGTCTGCCTCGCCTTCAACTCTTGCCTGGACGAGATGGTCGCAGTGAATCGTCGTAGGTACCGCGACCGTGTCCCGCCGAGTTTGCATAAACTGGAGCATCCCAGTTTGTCCCAGCACATCCTGAAACACGACGCGGTCGGGCCGAAGAAGCAGATAACTTTTGCCGGGCGTCATTTCTTGGTTCTCGGGGTCGTCGAGGTGCCCCAACAAGATCTTGTCCGCCAAGGTCAGCGGCCTGCCCAATCGGCGGCGGACCACGTTGAGATTGCGCTCCATGCTCGAGTAGACCTTGGCCACCATTTCAGGAGTCGATTCGATAGTGACCATATTATTTGGCCCTCCTGAATCGCGCCTTCGAAGCGTCGTGGACTCCCCCTCATCGCCCAAGCGAGACGATCGAGGTGCGTGCGATTGTCACGGGGCACCGCTGGACCCGAGAATGGCTCCCCGATTGTACCATAATCGGCTTTCCGGAAATGACGTGCGTATCAACTCATCTAAGTTGTTACCGGGAGGCCTATCGTCTTGTCACCTAAGATGTTACCAAGCCGCGCTGGCATTCCACCCCCCGGAGGTTGGCCGATTGAGCCCCAGATCAAAGCAGGAGTATATTCGCGCCATCGTTCAGCGATACATCTCCGCCTCCAAAGCCGCCAAGCCCCAGATCCTCACGGAAGTCTGTGCCACTACCGGCTACGGCCGCGCACCTCGCCGGGTATGCGGGAACGACGCCTCGCATCAACGCCTCGGGCGGCAAGGTTCGCTTCGGCCGCGTCCGCCCCGATGTGAACCACTACTTGCAGTGGGCATTTGGGGAAGCGGCCAATGTGGTCTGCGTGAATCGGCGGCATTGGCCGGGTCGTCATGTCGCACAGCTGTACGACCGAATCCATCAGCGCAGGGGACACCAACCTCGGGGCCTCCGGAGGAGGTGACGCCGCGTAGATAGCCGCGTTGCCGCAGCTCCGGAACCGGTGGGATCCCTTTGCTCTCGCCCAGATGATCGACCAAAAACTCCGCCGCACCTACCGCCTCGCAAACCAGAGCCCTCGCCCCGTCAGTACCAGCACCCCGGGTCCCTCGCATCCCTGGCGGGCTACAGTAACATCTCATCTGACAAGACGATACGCGGTTGGGTAACTCCCTTAAATGAGTTGACAGGACGTGTACGGCGAGGGGCATCGTCCCAAATCTGCCCGAGGCCGGTCAAGGCATGTAAGCTGAGGGTAAGCGCCAAGGACCCGTCCATCGACTGCCTGACGGGGAGCAGGCGTTGTCGAGATCGCCTGTCTGGGAAACTAGGGGCGGCAGTGGTGATGACGCAGTGCGTGGAACATCTGGCCGTCGAGCCCGCTCCGCCAGGCGAAATCCCGCTGGCTCGTCCTTGACATTGCGGGCAGCATACACTAACATATCAACAGGATATGATTCGTGTATGTAAACACATCAGGACGATGTGACGCATGCTAAGCAGCGACGCAACAACCATCGCACAGGCCCTGGCGGATCCAACACGGTTCAAGATCTTGGAACGGCTGACGGATGGGCCGGCAGCGGTGTCGGAGCTCGTTTCCCTCACGGGAGAAGCTCAGTCGAAGGTCTCAAATCACCTGGCGGTGCTTCGCGAACGTGGGATGGTCAGCGCGACGCGGATCGGCCGGCAACGGGTTTACGAGGTCTCGAACCCGTCCGTAAGCCAGTTGGTCGAATCCCTGACTGTCATCGCGGGACGCGGCCCGACGAAGGTTGAGATGTCGCCGTCGCTTGCGAGAGCCCGCACCTGCTACGATCACCTCGCGGGGCGCCTCGGCGTAGCGATTTTCGATGCGCTCATTAGGCGCCGGGCTATCGAGCAACCCACCGCCCGCTATCGGGGACCAGTGGGACTTGGGCCGACAGGTCCCGCGGTGTTCGAGCATCTCGCGATTGATTTGCACGAAGTCCGACTCGAGCGGCGCCAGTTCGCGACGGCGTGCGGTGACTGGAGTGAACGGAGACCGCATCTCGGCGGGGCGCTCGGGGCCGCGCTCTGGGCCCGAACGTTGGAACGAGGGTGGATCGTGCGCAAACCCGGCAGCCGGATGGTCGTCGTGACTGAAAAAGGCCGGCGGGGTTTCGCCAAGCATCTCGGAATCCGGCCTGGGGTCATTACAGCTCGGCCGTAGTGCGATGTTTGCCCGGTACCACGCCGAAACGGTTATCGGGATGGCACCGACCGGTGCGGCAAGCTGGTCTCGTCGGAATCGCAGCAAGCCTCATTAGGCATCGTGCTGACAATAACGCCGGCCATGCCTTTAGCACACCCGGCTTCTTCACCCGGCTTATCCATCTGGACACATGGACCATCCTGTTCTGGCGAGAGAGGCAAATCCGTTTTTGTGATCCTGGCTGGGCCGCTGAAAACCTTGGGAAATGGCGCGCCCGGCAGGATTTGAATCTGCGACCTACGGATTCGTAGGCTGGAGATCAAGTCGCCAGCCTTTGCATCAACCCCCCGCGAAGGGCCGCTAACGAGATGCTAACGTTCTCGGGGGAGTCCACCCAGGACTCCCCATCGCTCCGATCCCGCGGGGCACGGAAGGAACACTTGTGGCAGAAATGATGTCGGGAGTCTGGTCCGGCTAATGCCCACCGGACCGTCTCTGCCCCTTGTTGCCCGGCGCATACTCGGCGTCGGGAGTGCGGAAGAATGCGATTTGTTCATCGCGGGTTCTGCCGTTGCTGCAGGTCCCGTATCCTTCCGTCAGCATGGCCGATGTCTCCTCTCAGGGATCTCGGCGCGCCGCCGTGTGGGCCAGCGCCGGCACTCTCTACGACGTACCTCTCGTAAGCGTCATTCGAGGCGCAGAATTGCGTGGGACCACGCCTATTCTTCGATGGCGCCACCGATCCGGCGCAGGTGCTCGCGAAGGGTTATCGCCGGATTCGAAGAACGCCGGGTAAGGAAATCGGCGAATTGCAATTGCGCGCGCAGCGAAGTGCCGTGGCGCATTTTCCCCGCTTGGGCCTGCTCGGTCTCTCGAATTGAGCGTGCGACCGTTGCAATCTCTTCGGCACGAGCCATCGGCAGGAACAACACTCCGTCCGCGTCGCCCATCGCGACATCGTCGGTTCCAACGGTCCAGGAGCCGACGCGCGCCGAGACCAACGCGCCGGCATCCCGCGGATCGAGCCGGAGCGGTCCGGTTGGGCACTCGCCAAGGCTGAACATCGGAAGCCCTATCTCGAGGAGTTCTTGCGTGTCCCGGTGCAGCCCCCAGATGACCATCCCCGCCAGGCCGGCAAGTTTCGTCTCCAGGACAATCAGATCGCCCACGCACGCTTCGTCTCGACGGCCGGAATTATCGACAACCAGGACCTCGCCTGGTGAGGCGTGCTCCAACGCCTCAAGAAAAATATCGACGCTGCCGTAGTGTCGGGCGGGCCGGACTCCTCCGACAACCCGGCCGGATGGGCACAGAGCGTGAAGACCAGATGGCGCACAGCGAACTTCCACCCCGGTTCGTAAGCAGGCATCGGCGACGTGCGCCGTCGTCAGACCCTGAAAGAGCGCGGCCATTCCCGTTGCGTCCATCTTTCCTCCTTAGGTTCCGCCATTACTCCGGAGGCAGAAGTCATTGCGGCACCTGCTCCCGTGCGCTGTGCTATCGTCCCGTATGAATGTCAACGTGTTCCCTCGGCCAGGACCAAAAATCTCGCCTACCATGCTGGCCACGAGCGTGCGGGCGCCGTCGGCGGCGATGGCACCGATCTCGCCACTGCACACCGCGAGCGTCCGGCCTGGGCGTGACGTCGGCGACCAGGGCGAAGAGCAGGAACGCCACAGCTTGCTCGGCAATCATGGCCCGCTCGAGGGGGCCGGTTCGAGAGCCCCGGGGTCAGAGCCATGCGCCTCAAGCAAACCAGATCGGCGGGCGCGGGTCTTGAACGATCGTGCCAGGAGCCCGGCGGGGGGTGGACCCTCAGCGCCAGGCCGGTGTATGGCGTCAAGCTGTTCCGCGCGTGATTCGCCGGCATCGAACGTGTCTCTGTTGACGTGGCTTGGCATTAGTTCCAGATCCTCACACTTTTGTCCGTGCCTCCGAGCCGAGGCTGTTACCGGCGATTCACGATGCAGTCTTCGAACCGACGGTTTGCCGTTCCAGGCCGCCCAAATGAGAACACAGACCGTCTTCGGAAGCCCAGAGAATTCGCACGAGGATAGACGCTGCGCGGCAAATCTGCAAGACTATGGCGGGGAGCCTCCGCGGGCGGAATCTCGCACGATCCTGTCACGAGGTGCACGATGAGCTATCAGCCGATCGAACACCATGGCGTCATCGGAGACCTGCACACCATCGCGCTGGTCACGATGGAGGGGTCGATCGATTTCATGTGCTATCCGGAGTTCGACTCACCGACGATTTTTGCCGCGCTCCTCGATGACCATCGAGGGGGACGATTTCAGATCGCACCGCTCCTCAGCAACGCCCGCCGGAAGCAGGTCTATCTCCCCGACTCGAACGTGCTGCTCACCCGGTTCCTGTCTCAAGAGGGCGTGGCCGAAATCTCAGACTTCATGCCGGTCGAGGAGACCGGGCGTGCGCACGCCCTCATCCGGCGAGCCAAGACGGTGCGGGGGGAGATCCAATACCGGGTAGTGTGCGCACCGCGCTTTGACTACGCCCGCACGCCGCATCGTACCGAGTCGCGAGGCGCCGACATCCTTTTCGTGCCAGAAGGGGGCACTCAACCCACGCTTCGCCTGCGCTCCGGCATTCCGGTCCGCCTCGTGGAAGGACAGGCCATGGCGGAGTTCACGCTTCGGACCGGCGAAACGGCGGAGTTCATCTTGGACGCCGCGCCGGCGGGCGAGGCATCCGCAGCTGACACTCCCGGATACGTCTCCCGGTCCTTCAAGGATACCTTGAACTTCTGGCGGCGCTGGATCGGTCGCTCGACGTACCAAGGCCGGTGGCGGGAGATGGTCAACCGCTCGGCGCTGATCCTGAAACTCCTAACCTCCCAACCTCACGGGGCGATCGTCGCCGCGCCCACGTTTGGCCTCCCCGAACGTATTGGAGGGGAATGGAACTGGGATTACCGGTATACGTGGATCCGCGACGCTTCATTCACGCTCTACGCTCTATTCCGCCTCGGCTATACGGGCGAGGCCGCCTCGTTCATGCGGTGGATCGAGGCCAGGTGCGCCGAGCGTCACGCGGACGGCTCGCTGCAGACCATTTACGGTATCGACGGCCGACACGACCTGCCCGAACACACGCTGTCGCACCTGGAGGGCTATCTGGGGTCCTCGCCCGTTCGAATCGGCAACGCCGCCTCCACGCAGCTCCAGCTCGACATCTACGGCGAGTTGCTGGACTCGGTGTATCTCTACAACAAATATGGCGAACCCATCTCCTCAAAGCTTTGGGAGGACTTGATCCAGCTCATCAACTGGGTCTGCCGCCACTGGCGCGAGGCCGACGCCGGAGTGTGGGAGGTTCGTGGCACACCTCGGGAGTTTCTCTACTCTCGCCTGCTGTGTTGGGTCGCCCTGGACCGTGGCATCCGTCTCGCTCAGAAGCGGTCATTTCCGTCGCCGCTCACGGAGTGGCACGGTGTCCGCGATGAGATCTACCGTGCGATCTACGAACATTTCTGGAACCCCCACCGGACGGCATTCGTCCAGTACAAGGGCGCGACCACAATGGACGCGTCAAGCCTGCTGATGCCACTGGTCAGGTTTGTGGCTCCGACCGACCCGCGCTGGCTGTCGACCCTGAGGGCGATCGAGCACGATCTCGTCGAAGACTCGCTGGTCTACCGATACCGCGTCGGTGCGGGGGCCCCGGACGGCCTGTCCGGGCGCGAGGGCTCGTTCTGCATGTGCTCCTTCTGGTACGCGGAATGCCTGTCGCGGGCTGGGGACCTTGAGAAAGCCCGCTTCGTCCTGGAGAAGATGCTTGGGTACGCCAACCATCTCGGCCTGTACGCTGAGCAGCTTGGCCCGTGCGGGGAACACCTCGGCAACTTCCCACAAGCCTTCACGCATCTGGCGCTCATCAGCGCCGCGTTCGACCTCGATCGGAGGCTGAATCACCAACGACAACAGCCCTAGAGCCGCACGGCCGCCACTCGAGCAAAACCCAACGACCGCCCCAGGCAACGTGGCCCCGCCAGTGCTTACCGAGCTACCCCTGCAAAAGCAGCACAAACGCTCGATGATTGGGTGCGCCCGTCTTTTTGTACGCAAGTGCGTTGCCCCAATGCGTCTTCGGTGGTTCTGGCAACGTCGCGAAAAACCTTGAAAGTATGGCGCGCCCGGCAGGATTTGAACCTGCGACCTACGGATTCGTAGGCCGATCTGGGCACAATCCGCCGATGTCCGCCATCGTCCGCCAGAGGCCTAAAATAAGGCGTTCCTGCTGATTCCCCGTTCCGCGGATATCCGCGAAAATCCACCCTTGTCCGCTCCATTGGCTACAGTTTGGCTACAGTAAGCGCCGCAGTCCCGAAGAACGCATCGAGCTTGGCCGCGGCCTCCCGCCCCATCGAGGGGAGGACGTGGCTATAGGTATCCAGCGTGACTGAAATCTGAGAGTGCCCGAGGCGTTCCTGGACGACCTTGGGGTGGACGCCCTGGAGCAGCAACAGCGTCGCGGCGGTGTGCCGCAGATCGTGGAACCGGATCCGCGGCAGGCCCGCGCGCTTGATGAGCGGCAGGAACGAGCGCCGGACAAGGTTCGACTTCCGCACGGGGCCGCCATGGGTGTCGCAAAAAACCAGACCGTGAGGGTGCCCTTCGGCCAGCATCCGCTCACGGTGCTCGCGCAGCGCAGTGACGGCGATGATGGGAAGATCCACTGTGCGCCTAGCCTTCGCGTTCTTCGGCTCGTCAAGCCAGAGGCGGCCGGCGAGCTCGTGGAGTGCATGGCAGACGTGCAGGACCGCACC
>DATEHM010000117.1:0-15346 GCA_035279545.1 bacterium
GGATCCGCGGGGTCAACTGCGATGGCCGCCCAGGTCGAGAGCGTTCGCGGAGCCCCTGCACCCCCTCCCGGTTGACGCGGTGCACCCACGCGGTCAATGTCGTGCGACTGATGCCGAACAGTGCCGTCACCGTGCTGGGGCGCTGCCCCGCCCGAACCAGCAGCACGACCGCGATCTTCACCCCGAGCCACGCCCCCGGCGTCGTGGCCGCCAGACGCAGCAACGCATCGGGGGTCACATCGTCGCGGGTGATGGCCAAGGCTCGCATCGATGTTCAGCATAGCACACCCGTTCGATTATGTCTAGTTATTTAGTGCGTTTGTATTAGCTACCGGACGATGAGAACGATCGACAGGGCAAGCAGGGCGCCCATAGTGATATTGAAAATCCTCAGCCGGCGACGGCTGTGCAGGGCGCGCTGGACGGCGGCTCCGAATGCCAACCACACGAAGCAGCTCGGCAGTGCCGCCAATATGAACAGCCCTCCGAGGGAGGCCGCCTGCACGACGGCACTGCCTGCCTCGGCGCTGAGAAAGGAGCCCGCAGCCGCGCTCACGAGCCAAGATTTTGGGTTAACCAACTGGAACACGGCAGCGCCTCGAAACCCCACCGGGTTCCTGTCCGGCTGCGAGTCGATGCGGCCGGACGACGTCGCGATTTTCCACGATAGCCAGAGCAGGAAGGTGGCACCACCGCCTTTGAGCGCCCAGAGCAGCAAAGGGTGCTGGAGGACCAGACTCCCGAGGCCGAGCGGCACGACGAACATCATGAGACCCATGCCGGCCATGACACCCAACAGGGCGGGAAGTCCCCGGAGCACGCCCGCATGCGCGCCGACCGCGGTCAGCATGATGTTGCTGGGACCAGGGGTGACCGCGGCCACAATGGCGAAGAGAAGAAACGCCACGACCTGCTTCGTCGTCGTACGCTACCTCCACGGAACCGCAGGCTCTCTGACGGAGGCGAGCGATGCGCCCTAAGCAAACCAGATGGGCCGGCGAGGGTCTTGAACGATCGTGCCAGGGGACGGTCGCGGGCTGGATCAGCAGCACGAGGCCGATCGGCGGCGTCGAACTCTTCAGCGCCTGGTTCGCGGGCGAGGCCTACCAGAAGCATCGGCACGACGCGTACGCCGTTGGCGTGACCGACTCCGGCGTGCAGGTTTTCGACTACCGCGGCGCCGTCCGGGCGAGCTTGCCCGGGCAGGTGACCGTGCTCTATCCCGACGAGGTCCACGATGGACGCGCCGGCACCAGCGAGGGATTCGGGTACCGGATCGTTTATGTTGAGCCATCGCACCTGGCCGAGGCGGTCCGGGTGCTCCGCGGAAGGCCCGCCCCGCTCCCGTTCGTCGGCGAGCCCGTGTCGACGAACCCGCGGTTGTCGCGCGCAATCGAGGAAGCGTTTCGCGCCCCGCTGGAATCGCTGGCGATGGACAGCCTCGTCGTCGACCTGGCGGAAGGACTGGTCGCCGCGGAGTGGGGAGGGGCCCCCCCGAGGGTGCCGCGACGCGTCGACGTCCGGGCCCTTGAACGGGCTCGACACTTCCTGGATGCCGAGAAGACACGCGTCGTGCGTTCGACGGAGCTCGAGTCGATCACGGGATTGACACGCTATGAGCTGTCCCGCCAGTTCAGGCTCATGTTCGGGACCAGCCCCTACCGCTATCTGCTCATGCGCCGTCTCGACTTCGCGCGTGAGCGGATCCACAAGGATCGGCCTCTCGTCGAAGTCGCGTGCGACGCGGGATTCGCCGACCAGGCGCACTTCACCCGCGCCTTCAGGTCGGCGTTCGGACTGACCCCCGCGCATTACCGCGCGTTGGTGAGGACGGGTCGGACGCGTCAGTCGCGGGAGGCCTGTACGTGGGGCCTAGCATGAAGCCGATCTCGAGCGGCACACCCCGGGCACACCGATAAGGCGGATTGGACGAACCCCATGTCTTCGGTGGGATTCACCGTAACCTCCCAATCCCCGCGGGCCGCGTGGATGACTTCGGACCCGTCTCAACCGAGCTCCCGCTCCGTCGGGCATATCCATTCGCAATCCGTTGTGACCTCACCGATCACGTCGAGTCCCTTCGGTGGTCGAGATCGCCTGCGGCCGTACATCAAGCACGCCGTGCGCCATGTCCCCTTAGATACCCCTTAGATATCGTTCAGTGCCGCGTGCGATGACGGGCCCACACAGAGTCACCAACCAGTGCGTAGGTTGCGAAGTGTCGCGACTCCGGGATTCGAGTTGAAGGCGGAGGGGGGGCCTGGCATGAGCGAGTGGTTTTGTCCCTGCAAGCCCCTCCACTTCGTCTAGCCTATCGGCCGGCGGGGTACTATTCCCCAAGGGCAAGCTCAGGCGGAGGGTACGTTGATGGTGTGGAGGATCACCGAGACGGGTTTAGTGACGAGGAGGTCGCGGAGATGAGGAAGGTCGTTTGGACGGGGTTAGCCATTGCGCTGGGCTTGACGGGGTTCCCCCTGGGTGTCCGGGCGCAATCCGCGGGTACATGTCTTGCGATTAACAACGCCGATGACGGGCAGGCCGTGTCCATCACCGTGGATGGCTGGAGCGGCTCGTGGGATTTTGCCCCGCACGAGGGCGTTTCGGATCTGTCAATCAACGGCGAACGGATTCACAGCAGCCTATCTAACGGAGGTTTCTCCATCCACTGGACCGGGTCCCATACCGTGTCTTGGCAATGGGTGCGTACCTACACCGGTGGGAATGGCGGCAATTGTACCGGGGAGTGGGTCGGATACATTCACTGAACCGAGAACAAGATTCTCAGTCCTGCAGCACAGAGGTGAACCCACCAAGCGACGAGCGGCACGCACACCGTGAGCGATTCCCAGGCCAACCGGACGCGCGCAAGCACCTTGACCCCGAGCGCGCGATCGGCGTTCCGTGCGACGCACCAACTGGAAAACCAGGTAGGCTCCGCATCCGCCGGGCGCCAACTCCGCTACTTCGCCTCTGCCGAGCGCCGCTCAAGGTCGCGTGCGTTCACTTCGTAGCAGCAGACGGGAATATCCCGCCATTCCCACCGCGCCCGCACGATCTCCTCGAGCGACGCGTCGCCGCACCAGTAGTCGAGTCCATACCTGGTCGTCCGGTGTCCGATCACAGCGATCGTCTTCCCATCATGCTCACGTAAGAGGTGGCGCAGGAAATCGCCTACGCCCCACGCGACGATGACCACGCTTTGCCCGTTGGGAAACGGCTCCGTGATGTGCCGCGCAAGTGCCTCTTCGAGTTGGGTCGTCGGGCATTGCGTCAGGTCGTCGTAGTCGCACTCCCGGAGCCGAGCGTCCCGCGCGATGGGGAGCCCTCGCCCCGAGAATGCGATCTCGGCGGTCGTATACGCGCGCTGGAGGTCGGAGCAGAAAACCGCATGCAGCGCTTTCATTGCATAGTGCCGCCCGACCACGTGCGCCTGTCGGCAGCCAATGGCAGAGAGCGGCACATCGGCGTGCCCGGATGCACGTCCCGCTTCGTTGTCTACGCTGGCTGCGTGAGGTGAATAGAAGAGAGTCAACATGCCACTCTAAGCCTGCCTCAAACAACAGCCCTCCGCTTGCGGTCTATCCCGGCCGCCTCTGCTCCATCGATAAACTGCTGGCCATCGAGCACCCTTCCACCAGGTAAGGGGCTTCGAAGCGCTGCCACCGACCTGCGATTGCGGATATTGTACGCCACTTGAATTTCCACACCTCTTGAGATTAGCTCTAGGGGGAGGCTCGAAATCCTCCGGGCCGCACCGGCGCGTGGGGCGCTCGACCCTCGGGGTCACTTGCTGACCGCCGCGACCTCCCCGGGTGAGATCTTTCTGCGCTCACCGAGCGCGTAGTCACCGCTGCCATGGGACTCCGTCCGGGGAGAGGATGACAAGATGGCCAGGTGGAAGATACTCCGGGGGGGGAAACCGTCTTGTGCCGCGGAGTCGGTGTGATCCAGGTGGCCGAGGTCAACCCTTGGCACCACCACGGTGAGGTCGTTGCCGACACCGTGAGGCTCGATGGGCCGTCAACGTCGGGTGCGATCCCCGCACGAACGAGCCCCCGTGCGGTTGAGTCGTTTCGCGCGGACTTTCGCGGGTCCGTCGTCTCCCGCCGATCCTGTGTCGATTTCGAGCTTCGCCGAACGACTACACCATAGGCGGGTGGGGCGCATCGTCCTGCCGCCGCGTTGGCGGTGGCTGAAGTGCCCTCGACGGGCGTTGCCGAGAAGCTGCCGAAGCCATCGCGCGAAAGGAGTGAGAGATGAGCAGGGTACGGGCACTGGTTGGTACACGCAAGGGCGCGTTCGTCCTGACGTCTGATGGGAAGCGTGAACGGTGGGACATCGAGGGGCCGCACTTCGCTGGTTGGGAGGTCTACCACCTCAAGGGGTCTCCCGCTGATCCGAACCGGCTGTACGCGTCGCAGTCTAGCGGCTGGTTCGGGCAGTTGATCCAGCGCTCCAACGACGGCGGCAAGACGTGGGAACCGGTGGGTAACCAGTTCGTGTACGATGGGGTTCCCGGGACTCACCAATGGTACGATGGCACGCCGCACCCCTGGAAGTTCGCGCGAGTCTGGCATCTTGAACCATCGCTGACCGACCCGGACACGATCTACGCGGGGGTTGAGGACGCGGCTTTGTTCCGCTCGAGCGACGGCGGGCAAACGTGGAAGGAGCTCTCTGGACTGCGCGGTCACGGCTCCGGGCCCTCCTGGGCGCCGGGTGCCGGTGGGTTGTGTCTGCACACGATCGTGCAGGATCCGAGCAATCCCGAGCGCCTCTTCATTGCCATCTCGGCTGCGGGTGTGTTCCGGACCGACGACGCGGGCAAGACGTGGCGACCGATCAACCGCGGCCTGCAGTCCGTAGGCATCCCCGACCCAAAGGCCGAGGTCGGCCACTGCGTTCATCGCATTGCGATGCACCGGTCGCGCCCTGGCGTGTTGTTCATGCAGAAGCACTGGGACGTGATGCGCACCGATGACGCCGGTGAATCCTGGCACGAGGTCAGCGGGAACTTGCCAACCGACTTCGGGTTCCCAATCGACGTGCATGCGCACGAGCCGAACACCATCTATGTTGTCCCGATCAAGAGCGACTCCGAGCATTTCCCCCCTGACGGGAAGCTGCGCGTGTACCGTAGTCGGACGGGCGGAAACGAATGGGAGGCGCTCACGAAAGGTCTGCCGCAACGCGACTGCTATGTCAACGTGTTGCGCGAGGCGATGGCGATCGACTCGCTCGATTCGTGCGGGGTGTACTTCGGTACCAGCGGCGGGCAGGTGTACGCTTCGGCCGACGCCGGGGACAGCTGGACCCCCATCGTCCGAGATCTTCCAGTCGTGCTGTCGGTCGAGGTCCAGACACTGCCATGATCCGAGTCGTGCTCCCGGCACATCTACGGAAGCTCGCGCGGGTCGAGGGCGAAGTGGTGCTCCACGTTGAGGGTGAGGTAACGCAGCGCGCGGTCCTTGACGCGCTCGAGGCCCGCTATCCGATGCTGCGCGGGACAATCCGCGACCACGTCACGCAGCAGCGCCGAGCGTTCCTGAGGTTCTTTGCCTGCGCGCGGGATCTGTCGCACGAACTTCCGGACGCCCCGCTGCCCGATCCGGTGGCGATGGGGGCCGAGCCTTTTCTGGTCGTGGGGGCCATGGCGGGGGGCTAGAGGCCAACGGAGGGGGCATTCGGCGGCGCACCGTAGGATCCCACAATGGTTGATGCGGCCCTTGCCCTGGCCGCGCGCGGCGAGGGGCGGCGATATCCACCGCATAGGAGGATTCCACCCGTGACGACTCTCGCCGAGGGTCTCGTGACCTACTTCGACTACCTTGTGCTTGCTCGCGCCAGGTTACTCGACGGGGTGCGTCAGGTGCCGTCCTCGTATACGCAGCCATTTTCTGTGGGGCTTGGCTCCATCCGCGCCACGCTCCTCCACGTGGCGGGGGCGGAGTGGGGGTACGTCGAGGCATTAGCGAAAGGTGAAGTGAGCGCGCAGGAGATCCGGCAGAACAACCCGTTCACCGTTGAGCGGCTGCCGGAGCTCGAGTCCCTCATCGCGGCCCTGGGATCAGCAGCAGCCTACCACCAGGAAGGCGCTCGCCGATCTTGGGGAGCCGAACCGTCCGACCGCCTTGCTCGTGCAAGATCTGGTCCCGCCTATGCGGTTCCAACTGATGGCGGGCGGGCTCGCCGGACAGATCCTCTTCCACGAGATCCACCATCGCGCGCAGATCATGGCGATGCTGCGGCAGGCCGGCGTCGCCGCGCAGAATCTCGACTACACGATGTTGATGGTGCAGCGGGTCCCTCTTGCGGAGCCGCGTTGACCCGATCGGAGATCCGGGCACGGACGGTCACCCGCTCCCTGCTGCCGTCCTCTAGGGCGTCGCGGTCCGCGTAGAGCCCTTCGGGGTTCTCCCGCACGAGGTGCACATTCGAGAAGAGGCGGGGGATCCCCGTCACCGCGCTGCCGAAGTCGGGTCACCGGGTCCGGCTCTCCGTAGTCTGCCTGATCGTGTCCCAGTACCGCTCCCAGGCCTCGCGGACTTCGTCTTCGCTGAGACCGGTGTCGTATGCGGGCGAGACGAGCGGTAGGGCGCGCTCGACGGTCATCACGACGACCGATCTGATCCGCTTGCCCAGATCGTGCACCGTGCCGCGACGGCGGTCCCCCGATTGATAAAAGTTGATGATCTGATCGAACAGCGCCCCGGCGGTGAACACCCGCGCCGTGCCTTTGAACCGGTACCCTTTGCGTACGACCGGATCCACGACGTTAATCTCCATGGCCGGGTTGGTCCTGAGGTTGGCCAGCGTCCCCGGCGATCGGATCTCGGCGAAGACGAGATGGTCGTCGTCCCAGACAGCGGTCGTGCCCTTCGGCGACAGGTTCGGGGTGCCATCTGGGCAAACGGTGGCGACGAACCCCAACCTCTGCTCGCGGACGACCCGCTTCATCTCTTCGGTGAGGATTCCCATGGTCCCGACCCCCTTGATGCCGCATGTTTGGGTGTCCATCCTTATGATACTGCGGCCATCTGTGGGAGTGCGATAATAGAGGGGGAGTCGGCTTGCCCCGACGGCTGTGCGGCGGCCTGGGGGTCGTATATGGAGGGGACGATGACCAAACTGTACATCGCCACCGGCGACGCGCTCGTCGTGGTCGGTCACGGGGACGGGCGGTGGAAGGCGGAGGTTCACCTGGTGGGGCTGCCCACCCAGTGCGTCGCTGTGGATCCGCTACGCGGGGAGCGGGTCTACTGCGGGACGTTCGGCCGGGGACTGTGGGCGAGCAGCGATGGCGGGGGTTCCTGGTGGTCCGTCGGCGACGGCATCGCCTACGGGGAGGTGATGGCGGTGGCGGTCAGCTCCCTCGAACGCGCTGGGGCGGACGGGGTGGTCTGGGCCGGAACCGAGCCGAGCGCCCTGTTCCGGTCCGAAGATGGGGGGCGGGTGTGGCAGGAGCGCCCCAGCCTCAGCGCGCTGCCATCGGCGCCCACCTGGAGCTTTCCCCCGCGCCCGTGGACGCACCACGTCCGCTGGATCGCCCCCGACCCCGCGGTCGCCGGACGGGTGTTTGTCGCGATCGAACTCGGCGGGGTGATGCGGAGCCTGGATGCCGGCCTCACGTGGGAAGATCGGAAGCCCGGTGCGCAACCCGACGCCCACACGCTCGCGACCCATCCCCATGCCCCGGGGCTGGTCTGTGAAGCCGCCGGCGGGGGCTACGCCGTGAGCCGAACGGGAGGCGCCGCGTGGACCCCGGATGACGACGGGCTCGGATGCGGCTACCTGTGGGGGCTCGCCGTGGATCCCGGGGACCCGGAGACGGTGGTGATTTCCGCGGCGGCCAGCCCGCGCCAAGCCCACCATCTCGACCACGCCCACTCCACGGTCTACCGGAAATCTGCCGGGGAGCCGTGGCAAGAGGTCCGCCTGGGGCTCCCCGGTCGGCGCGGCCGGCGGGTGGTGACCCTGGCCGCCCATGCCCCGGAACCGGGGGTTTTCTATGCGGCGGTGCAGGAGGGCGCACTCTACCGCTCGGGGGACGCGGGGGTGTCCTGGGAGCGCCTCGACGTCAAGTGGCCCGGCGGTTACCGGTTCCGCCAGGTACATGGCCTTGCCGTCGCGGCCCTGTGAGGCCGCCGGGCTCTCGGAAGCGGCGGAGGGCGAAGAGCTCGATCGGCTGGGCGGTCGTGCCCTGGAGGGCGAGATCGGCCAGCACCTCTCCCACGACGCTTGCGAACTTGAACCCGTGTCCCGAGAATCCGCAGGCGACGATGACGTTGTCGTGGGCCGGATGACGGTCGAGAATGAAGTGCAGGTCGGGAGTGTTGGTGTACATGCAAGTGGCCGTAGCGAGCAGCGCGCCCGGGGCGTCCGGCATCACCTTCGCCACGTGCTCCCGAATTCGCGCCACCTCGTCGTCGCCGACCTGGCGGCGGATCGTCTGCGGCGTCGTGACCTCGGCGAAGACGTGGTGAAACGCGATCTTGAGCCCCTGGCCGTCGAGGTAGGGGAAGCCATAGGCGTAGTTGCCGTGGTCTTCCCACAGGTAGATCGGCAGGCGCTTGAACTCCTCGACGTGCGCGCGCGGTTCGAACCAGTACAGGACCGCGCGCGCCACTTCGAGCGGGACGCCGAGATCCCGGAGCGCCTGATCGGTCCAGGGGCCCGCGGTGATGACGAGGCGCCCCGCCTGGTACGTCCCCGGCGTGGTGCGGACGCTGACCCCGGTCGGGCCGGCGGTCCAGGAGACGACGGCCTCTTCGAAATGCAGGTCGGCGCCGTGGCGCCTGGCCAGGTCGATGTGCGTGCGCACGACCTGTTCGGGGTTGAGGATGCCGGCTTCGTACTCGAGCAGCGCGACCTGCCCGGCCGCCGGCCGGAGCACCGGGTACCGCGTTCGGATCTCCTCGGCGGTCAACATCGCGTGGGGGATGCGGTGCATCCGCGCGCTTCGGGCCGCGCCGACCACCCCCTCGGCGTCGGGCGCTCCGAGGTGAAGCGCCCCCGTCTTGGTGAGGAGGGTCGTCCCCGCCTCGCGCTCCAGCGCGTGCCAGAGGTCGTAGGCCCGAAACAGGAGCGGCACGTAGTCCGGGCCTTCGTAGTACGCTTGGCGGATGACCCGGGTGCGCCCGTGCGATGAGCCTCGGTCGTGGGCGATCCCGAACTGCTCGATGCCCAACACGCGGGCCCGGCGCCCGGCCAAATGATAAGCGGCGGCGCTCCCCATTCCCCCGACACCCATCACAATGACGTCGTAGACGGCCACGTTGCTCCTTTCCGCCGACCCGCTCGAGCGTTCCACGATCTGGCGATCGGTCGGTGAGCGGCCCGCAAACTGGAAGAACGGGGCCGCGGTCTGATATACTGCAGTGTGGTAGGCCCCATCGTCTAGAGGCCTAGGACGCGGCCCTCTCAAGGCCGAAACGGGGATTCGAATTCCCCTGGGGCCACCACACGGGATTCTGCCATATTTAGCACGGTTTTCCAAGCGCGTGTCGGGGTTCAGTCGATCCGATACATTTTTGCCTCGTTCCAGGAGGACCGTTGTGCTTGCCGGCGTGCGACATCCGCATTCGGGGTCGTCCTCTTATGCGGACGGGTGGCCGTATGTGTCCTCCACCGTCGGAGGCGCGCTGCGCGCGCGACCGTCCTCGGGGATCACACGCGGATCAAAGGACTCGTTCTTCGTGGATCCGGCGACCGCGCTCCACACGGCCATTGAGTCGACGGGCGACCATCCTCCCGGCGTTGAGCCGGTCTCGCCGTGGGCCGCGGCTACGCCGCTTTCACCTCCGAGGTACAGAACGGGCACCGCACCGCCTTGATCGGGATGTCCGACGTGCAGTAGGGGCAGGGTTTCGTGGTTATGACGACCGCCATGGGGCGCTGCATCCTGTTGACCTGCCGGATCAACAGGAAGATAATGAACGCCACGATGACGAAATCGATGATCGTGTTGATGAAGAGCCCGTAATTGATCGTCGGCGCCCCCGCCGCTTTGGCCGCCGCGATCGACGCGTACGGCCCGCCCTTCAGGGCGATGAACAGGCTTGAGAAGTCGATCCCGCCGAGGGCGAGGCCGATCGGGGGCATGATGATGTCGCTCACGAGCGACGTGATGATCCGGCCGAACGCCGCGCCCAGGATGATCCCGACGGCAAAGTCCAGCAGATTGCCCCGCATCGCAAAGTCCTTAAACTCCCGCAACATGGCCGACCTCCCGATCACCGATTTTGGTCGTGCAGGAGCGCAGATCCACCGGACGGCCGGGTGAGGCGGGTGGGCCACCGGCCGGCGTCGACCGCGGTGAGGAAATCAAGGAGTGCGCGGTTGAACGCGTCCGGTTCTTCCAGGTTCATCGTATGGCCGGTCGTGGGGCAGACGAACAACCCGGCCGTGGAGATCTGCTGTTTCATCAACAATCCCGGCGCCAAACACGGGTCGTCCTCGTCGCCGTTGACGATCAGCGTGGGCACCTTGAGGGCCGCTAGGGAATCCTTGAGGTCGTAGACTGAGGGGCGGCCCCCCTGGACGCCGCGCATCGTGTTGGCGCTCCCCCGCGCCGAGTGGTTGGCGAGTGCGTCGGCGAATTCCTGCCAGCCGCACGGGTCCTTCCGCATGAACTGGACCCGGAAGGGACCCCGGGCGTAGGTGGCGGCGACGGCCGCCATCCCCTCCCGCTCGATCCGGCGGGCCAGCTCCTCGGCGTCCCGGCGAAACTGGGCCTGGTCGTCGGACCCGTAGCCGCATCCGGCGACGACCAGCGACCGGGCGAGCGTCGGGTACCGGAGCCCGAGGTGCAGCGTGGCGTAGCCGCCCATGGAGAGGCCGACGACATGCGCGGGCGCGAGCTGGAGATGCAGGATCAGGCCACGCAGGTCCTCGACCGCGTGGTCCTGGGAGTAGACCGTCGCGTCCTCCGGCACGTCGGAGGGGGGATAGCCCCGGGCGTTGTAGGTGATCACCGTGTATCTGCGGGCGAAGAACTTGACCTGGGGATCCCAGCTGCAGTGGTCCCCCGCAAACTCGTGCGCGAAGATGAGGGGCACGCCCGTGCCGTAGACTTCATAGTGCAGGCGTATTCCGTTGATGAGCGCCGCTGGCATGTGACGACCTCCCGCTCCCGGTGGATCTGTTGCTCGTGGGGATTGGCCTCGGCGGCGCGTGGCCCCTGCCTGCAGCGCGGGCAGAGGCGCGCCGGCGGGCACGCTTCGCCCGGCGCGGGCGGTCACGGCGCATCCGACGTGGCGACCGTGGTCTCGCCGCTCACGACCTGACGCATCCGGCGGATCCCCCAGACGTCGACGGGTGGCGGATCGGGACCCCCTCCTCCTGCCCCGTTCTCTCGGGGTCGTACGCGCGGGGCCAGGGGGGTTGACGGCAGCTGATGATTGTGTGGACAAATGAGCCCAAACTGATATTCGGTAGGCTATACTTTGAACATGAAACTGCCGGCCTGGGCGCGGCACGCCGGTATCCATCCCAAAACTGCTCGGCGGTGGTTTCATCAGGGCGTCCTCCCGGTGCCGGCGCGGCAACTATCGACTGGCACCATCCTTGTCGATGCCCAGCCGGAGACGAATGGAACTGGGACCGCGCTGTCCGCTCGCGTCTCCTCCTGGGATCAGAAAGCGGATCTCGGCCGCCAGCTGGGACGCCTCAGCGCATGGGCGACACGACAGAGGCTGGCGGTCGTCCGAACGGAGGCCGAGGTCGGCTCCGGCCTCAATGGGACGCCGGCGGCGTCTCATGCGGCTGTTGGCGGACCCGGCGATCTGCACGATTGTGGTGGAACACCGTGACCGGCTGGCGCGGTTCGGGGTCGAGCACCTTGAGGCGGCGCTTCGGGCGCATGGACGGCGCGCGGTCGTCACCGATCCCGGAGAGACGACGGACGACCTCGTGCGGGATATGGTGGACGTAGTTACGGCGTTCTGCGCGCGCCTGTATGGCCGCCGGTCGGCGCGGAACCGAGCACGACGCGCGCTGACCGCGGCGAAGGCCGGGCCACGGTGGCAGCGGGGAAAGCGACGGACGCGGTCATCCCGGTGAGCCGCGGCGACATGCAGCATACTGAACGTATGAAACCCGGCGGCCTGGAACGCCTGAGCGAAAGTCTATCTTCGCCGCCTACGCCGATCTGTACGGCCGCGCGGAGCGGACCTTGTTCGCCCGGCTCCGAGCCGGTGAGCCGCTTGCGGCCCTCAAGCGCACATTCCAGGGACGTTTCGGGATCACGGCCCGCCAGTTCAACGCGTTGGCGACCACTATACAAGGCAAGATTGGCTCGATCAAGCAACGTCGCCCCGGCCTCATGAGGCGCCTTGAACAGCGGATCGCGCGTGCCAGGAAAGACCTGACGAAGAGTTCGCGCGGGACGGACACATATCATCAGAAGCGCCGGCGGCTGGGCATCCTGGAGCAACGCCTCGCCGTGCTCAGGGCCGATGAGACCGCCGGAAGAGTCCGCCTGTGCTTCGGGTCGCGTAAGGTGTTTCGCCGGCAGCACGCCCTGGCCGAGAACGGCTACACGTCGCACAGCGACTGGCTGTGCGCGTGGCGTGACGCGCGGTCCGATCAGTTCTTCGTGCTTGGGTCCAAGGACGAGACCGCAGGCTGCCAGGGGTGCGTGGCCAGGGTGGAAGGAGACGGGACGATCACGCTTCGGCTGCGCTTACCGAACGCACTCGCAACGTACGGCAAGCATCTGGTCATTCGAGGGCTCCGGTTCGCGTACGGGCACGAGGCGGTGGTCGCCGCGATTGGCCGGAATCTCTTTGCTGAGAAGACTGACCGGGACGCCATCTCGTGGCGCTTTGTCCGCGACCACAAAGGCTGGCGGGTCTGCGCGACGGTCCCCGTGCGCGCCGGCAAGCCTCTCAGCGTCGACAATATCGGCGTCGTCGCGATCGACCTTAACGCGGATCATCTCGCCGTCACTGATCTGGACCGGTTCGGTAACCCGGTGGCGCGGTTCCGCGTGTCGTGCAGCGACGCGGGGAAGTCCCACGAGCAGGCGCTGGCCGTGATCGGCAACGCGGTGGCGCAGGTCGTCACGTATGCCTGCTGCCGGATGACACCCCTTGTGATCGAGACGCTCGACTTCGAGGCGAAGAAAGCCGAACTGGAACGTCGGGGTACACGGTATAGCGCGCATGTTGTCCGGCTTCGCCTACGCCACGTTCCGCGCGGTCCTGTCAGCTCGGACGTACGATGCGGGGATTACGCTGCATCAGGTGAATCCCGCGTTCACCTCTGTCATCGGTGCGTACACGTTCGCCGATCGCTACGGTCTCTCTCGGCATCAGGCCGCCGCCCGTACGATCGGGCGGCGAGCCATGCGGCTCGCCGAGCGGCCTCCCCGCCGACTGGGCGACCACGGCACCTTCCCGCTACCCGCGAGGAGTCGTGGGAAGCATGTGTGGTCGTTCTGGCGCAAGGTCGCGCGGCGGGAAGCGGCGCTTCGAGCGCGCGGACGGCCGGGTTCCACAGGAGCCCGATCCTCGCCAGCACCGACTTCGGATTCTCGGCGGAGCACGGCCTGGCAGGCGATCCGCTCGTCCGCTACCGGTGCGATTCCGGTACGTGAATCGTCAGCAGCGCTGTTCGGCTGACGTCTGCGGATGTCCCCAATGTCCGCAGAATCAGGAACGGTACATCAGGGAAGGGGACGCGTCAGCGGACACGGGGGCGGCGAGGAGCGCGAGAGTGTTCCGTGCTCAAATATGCCGAGGAGGCTCGCATGGAGGGCTCGAATGCGAGAGGCATGTGCCGGGACGGCGAGGCGACCACGCGGTGCCGGCAGGGTCGACGGAGGGCCGCCGCCCCGCTCGTGGTGGCCGTAGCGTTCCTTGGCGGGTTGGGTGCCGGGGTGCTACCGGTGTCCTCCGCTCCTCCGGCGCAGCCCCCGGGGATCCTTCAGGTCGCGCCGGCCTCGCCGGTCCAGGGGGACACGGTGACGATCCTCGTCTCCGCGCCCGCGGCGGCCAAGGTGCGGGTTCGGTGGGATGGCCACGCGGTGTCCCTCTTCGCGCTCCCGGACGGCTCGCGGCGCGCGCTGGTCGGGACGGACCCGGACGTCGCGATCGGATCGCACGCGCTGTCTCTGACGGTGGCGGACGCGACCGGGCCGCCGGTCCGGCTCTCCCAGGTCGTGCGGATCCGCCCGGGGCGCTTTGGCATCCGCAACCTGACGCTCCCCCCGCACACCTTTGGGTTGATCACCGCGAAAAACCTCGCCACCGAGCAGCGGGCGCTGGGCCCGGTCCTCCGCCTGCGCACGCCGGTGGCCTTCTGGTCCGGCGCCTTCCAGGCGCCCTCGTCGGGGGCGATGGACTCCCCGTACGGCGAGCAGGGAGTGTACAACGGCCACCGGGAGTGGTGGCACCAGGGCGTCGACTTCTCCGCGGCGGAGGGGTCCCCCATCGTCGCGGCCAACGGCGGGATGGTGGTTTTGGCGGAGGCGCTGCCGCTGGGGGGCAACACCGTGGTCATCGACCACGGGCAGGGGGTCCTGACCGAATATCTGCACCTCTCGGCGTTCGCGGTCCACAAGGGATCGCGGGTGGCGCGCGGCGCCCTGATCGGCCGGATCGGCGCAACCGGCCTCGTCACCGGCCCGAGCCTGCACTGGGGGTTGTACGTCAACGGCATCCCCGTGAACCCGCTGTTCTGGATGGCGCCGCGTCCGTGGCTGACGTCCTGACGGGAAGGGGAGGTCGAGCGCCTGCTCCGGGGTGCGCGGGACAGGCCCGGCGCGCCGTTGCCGTCCGGCTACTGGATTACGACGTCGAAGAGGCGCGGCCCATCGCTTCGACTGGCAAGCGCGTCGCGGAGTTCGTCCGGCCGCGTGATCAGGCGCGCCGGAACCCCGAAGCCCTGGGCGACGCCCGGGATGTCGATGTCCGGCGCGTTCAGATCCATGCCGATCAGCCGCTCCGGCGGGACGGCGCCGCCCTTGTAGGTCGCCATCCCATCCTTCAGCACCTGATAGGCGCGGTTGTCCATCACCAATACCGTGACGGGCACCCGGTATCGGGCCGCGGTCCACAGCGCTTGCACCGTGTACATCAGCGACCCGTCGCCGATCGTGCAGATCACCCGGCGGTCGGGCCACGCCATCTGGGCGCCCAGGCTGGCCGGGAGGCCGAGCCCCAGCGATCCCGCGGCGATCCCGAGGTAGGCCTGCTCGGTGCGGAACGGAAGGTACCGATCGACGATCCGGGCGGCGGTGATCGCCTCGTCGACGATCGTCACGGAGTCGTCCATCGTCTCCCCGAGCGTGCGGTACACGAACTCCTGGGTCATGCGCGCCCCGGCCGCCGGGGGGGCGGCGGCC
>DATEHM010000118.1:0-18711 GCA_035279545.1 bacterium
GGGAACCCCCGCCGTGCGCGGGGGCCGGCGCCACGGCCGGGCCCTGCCCCCGAGACGATGGTAATCCCCTCGGCCGGCCGGTTCAAGTGACCCCGGCCGTTTCTTCGAGCGACCGCCCCGCGGTCTCTTCCCCGAAGAAGATGATGATCAGCGCGCCGATGACGAGGGTGCCGGCGAAGATGCTCAGGGCGGGCGCGCGCCCGGTCGTCCACGACCGCATCATCCTCCCCAGCAGCGCGGGGGCGACGATCCCGCCCGAGCGGCCGGCCGCCGACGCCCACCCCATCGCCGTCGCCCGAATGCGGGTCGGGTACAGCTCCGCGGCGTAGCTCAGGATGACCGGCCACGCCGCGAGCACCCCGCCGGCGAGGGCCATCGCCGCCGCGATGATCTCGACCTCGGTACGGGCCGCCCCGACCCCCGCAGCCCCCGCGGCCCCCAGGATCAGGCCGCAGACGATCACGGGCTTGCGCCCTACCCGGTCGATGAGCAGCGACGCCGCGACCACCGGTAGGCCCATCACGAGCGCGACCAGGAGCGCGGCCTGGGCGGGATTCGGAAACCCTTCCGCCGACAGGAGCGCCGGGAGCCAGATGATCGGGCCGTTGTAGGCACTGATCATCACAAACCAGACGGCCCACAGCACGAAACTGTGTCGCCGGAACCGTGGGCTCCACAACTCGGCGAGGTGCGCGAAGATCGAGGCGTGGTCGGCCTGCTCCTGGACCGGGAGTTCCGGCGTCACCCCGTAGCGCTCCGAGAGGGCACGGGCCAGCGCCTCCGCTTCCCGGCGGCGGCCGTGGGCCAGCAGATACCGCGGCGACTCCGGCACCAGCCATGGGCCGATCACGGCCAGGGCGAGGGGGACCAGCCCAACCAGGAAGACCGAGCGCCACCCCAACCCGTGCGCCGCCACCACGCCGCCGACCGCGGCCAGGATCCACCCGAGAATCCAGACGACCTGCGTCCACCCGATCAGCGCGCCGCGCGACCTGCGGGGGGCGAACTCCCCCACCAGGCTGGTCGCCACGGGGGCGACCCCGCCGAACCCGATCCCGGCGAGGAAGAGCACGAGCAGCATCCATGGGAGCGACGGCGCAAGGGCCGCGGCCCCGGTGGCCAGGCTGTTCAGCGCGACCGTCGCGCCGTAGCCGACCCGGCGCCCCATCCAGTCCGCCAGATGCCCCACCAGGATGCCGCCCGCTAGCTGCCCCGCCCCCGCGGCCATGATCAGCAGCCCGGCCTGACCCGGGGTCAGCCCCCAGGACGCCTTGAGCCCGAGTAGCGCGAAGCTGACGACCCCCAGGTTCACCCCGTTGCTGCCAAACGCCAGGCCGGCGAGGAGCGTGACCCGGGCGTGGAGCGTTCCCCGCCGGGATGGGGCAGGCGCGATCGCCTGCATCACGACGTGGCGCCAAACGCGTCGATTCCCGTGATGTCGCGCCCGAGGATCAACGTGTGCACGTCGTAGGTGCCCTCGTAGGTGTCGACCGATTCGAGGTTGGCGGCATGCCGCATCGCGTGATACTCCAGGGTGATCCCATACCCGCCGAGGATGGTCCGCGCCTCCCGCGCCACCCGCAGCGCCATCCGCACATTGTTCCGCTTCGCCATGCTCACGTGAGTGTACCGCATCGTGCCGGCATCCTTGAGCCGGCCGAGCTGGTACGCGAGCAGTTGGGCGGTGGTGATCTCGCTCAGCATGTTCACCAGCCGCTCCTGGATGATCTGCGTCGCTGCGATCGGACGGCCGAACGCGATCCGGCCGCGCGCGTACGCCAAGGCCTCCTCGTAGCAGGCCGTCGCCGCACCGACCGCCCCCCAGGCGATCCCGTACCGGGCCTGCGTCAGGCAGCCCAGCGCCTTTCCCAGCCCGGTGGCCCCGGGGAGCGCGTCCTCGTCCCGGATTCGGACGTCCTCCAGCACCAGCTCGCTCGTGACCGAGGCGCGCATCGACGCCTTGGTATGGATGTCGTGGGCGGAGAACCCTGGGATGTGCGGATCGACCAGGAACCCGCGGATCTGGCCGTCCTCCGCCTTGGCCCAGATCAGCGCGACATCGGCGAGCGACCCGTTGGTGATCCACATCTTCGTCCCGTCGAGCACCCACCCGCCGTCCGTGCGGCGCGCGCGGGTCTGCATCGCCGCAGGATCGCTGCCGGCGTTGGGCTCGGTGAGCCCGAAGCAGCCGATCTGCTCGCCCGCCGCCATCGCGGGCAACCACCGCCTGCGCTGCGCCTCGCTCCCGTAGGCAAAGATCGGGTACATGACGAGCGCGCCCTGCACCGAGGCGAACGACCGCACGCCGCTGTCCCCCCGCTCCAACTCCTGCATGATCAGCCCGTAGGCGATGTTGGTCATGCCCGCGCACCCGTACTCCTGGGGCAGGTTAGCGCCAAACAGCCGGAGGGCGCCAAGCGTCTGGACCAGGTCGCGCGGAAATTCGCCGGCGAGCCAGGCCCGGCCGATGCGCGGGATCACCTCGCGGTCGACCAACCGCGCCACGGTCTCCCGGGTCAGCCGCTCTTCCTCGGTAAGCAGCGGATCGATGTTGAAGTAGTCGAGCATGCCGGTCCCCGTGGTCATGCGGCAACCATTCGCGGACGATCGGAGGTCTCCTGTGCCCTCCGCGCGGCTACACCACCCCCTCGCGGCGGAGGCGCGCGATCTCGTCGGCCCCCAGGCCGAGCTCGGCCAGCGTGCCGTCCGTGTGTTCCCCTAGGCGCGGCGGCGGCCGCCGGATCGACCCCGGCGTGGCGGAGCATTTCACCGGCAGTCCCGGGACGGCGATGCGCCCGGCCGTGGGGTGGTCGATCTCGACGAGCATCTCCCGCGCGCGGACCTGCGGGTCGCGCACGATTTCGTCGACGGTGGAGATCGGGCCGCAGGGCACGCCGGCCGCGATCAGCGCCTCAAGCCATTCCGCCGCGCGGCGGGTTCGGAACAGGACCTCCAGCAGCGGGATCAACTCGCCCCGGTGACGGATCCGGTCCGGGTTGGTCACGAACCGCGGGTCGTCGGCCAGCCCGAGGCCGGCCACCTCGCAGAATCGGCGGAAGAGGCGGTCGTTGCCCGTCCCGAGCGTGATGAAGCGGCCGTCGGCGCAGGCAAACGCCTGGTACGGGACGACCGTGGCGTGCGCGGATCCCCGGCGGGGAGGGATCTCCCCGGAGGCCAGGTAGATTCCCGTGTAGTAGGATAGCCAGGAGATCTGCGCGTCCAGCATGGACACATCCAGCGACTGGCCGACCCCCGTGCGGTCGCGCGCGAGGAGCGCCAGCGTGATAGCGTACGCCGCGTACATGCCGCCGGCGATATCGGCGATCGGCACGCCGACCCGCACCGGGGCCCCGCCTTCCTCCCCCGTCGTGCCCATCACGCCGCCCATGCCCTGAAGGATCAGATCAAAGGCGGAGCGGTCTCGGTAGGGCCCGGTCTGCCCGAACCCCGAGATCGCGCAGTAGATCACGCGCGGGTTCCGCCGGCGCAAGATCTCCTCGCCGATCCCCAGCCGGGTCATCGTGCCGGGGGTGAAGTTTTCGACCACGACGTCGGCCCGGTCCACCAGCCGGAGGAAGAGTTCCTTCGCCTCCGGATGCCGGAGGTTGAGGGTCAGGCTCCGCTTGTTGCGGTTCACGCTGAGGAAATAGATGCTCTCGCCCCCCGCGAAGGGGGGGCCCCAGGCGCGGGCGCCGTCGCCCTCCCCGGGCGGTTCAATCTTCAGCACGTCGGCTCCGTAGTCCCCGAGCATCGCCGTGCCAAACGGGCCGGCCATGAACCGGGTCAGGTCAACGACCCGAACCCCTTCCAGCGGGGACGTCGGTGCGACCGTTTCTGATGGTGTGCGCGCCACAGTGCCCTCCCAGCGTCCAAGCGATGACGCAATTGTACCCCGCCCCGGCCCGACGGCGGAAGGGGAGCCGGCGGACAGCGCCAAATGCCCACCCCACCCGTGAAAACCGAAGCCGTGCGCGCGCTCGACGAGTTGAGCATCCCCTACACGCTCAGGCGGTTCAAGGCGACGGCGCGCTCCGCCGAAGAAGCCGCCCGGGCGCTCGGGGCGCCCCTGGCCGCGATCGTCAAAACCCTCGTCCTGCGCGGAGACCGCAGCGGAGTGCTGCGGGTGTGCGTCGGGGGAACCAAGCGCCTCAGCCTGAAAAAACTGGCCCAGGCCTCGGGAAACAAACGGGTGGACCTCGTCCCGGCGGCCGATCTGCGTCGTCTCACCGGATACCTCCGCGGCGGGGTCTCCCCCCTCGGCGGACGAACGAAGCACCCCGTGTACTGCGACGTCTCGGTGCTGCACGTCCCGCGGGTGTTCGTCAACGGCGGGATGCGCGGACTCCAAATCGAACTCGAAGCGGCGGCGCTGATCCGGGCGACCGGCGCGATCGTCGTCAAAGTCGGCGAGGACGTCTGACGGGTCAACCGCGGCCCGGCGGGGACCGCGGGCGCGCTCAGTGCCTCAAGAGGAACTCCGCGACCAGCACCAGCGCCGCGGTCCCCAGCGCGACCAATCCGAGGATGATGAACGGATGGCGCAGTAGACGGTCGTGGATCGGGGCGCCGAGGGGTGGATCTCGCCGCGCCAGCACGGCCAGGTCCACCGACTCGGGATGGCGGAGCGCTCGGGCGAATTCCTCGGCGGTCGCATACCGCTCCGGCTTCCGGCGACGCATTGCCCGGGCGACGGCCGCGGCCACCGCCGGCGGGACGTCGCGGCGCAGCCGGGTGAGTGGTTCGGGGTCCATGTTCAGGTGTTGGTACATCGTGCTGAGCGGGTTCGCGCTCCGAAACGGCGGACGGCCGGCCAGGAGCTCGTACAGGATCACGCCAAGCGCGTAGACATCCGTCTCCGGGCCGCCGCGCTCCCCCTGGATCTGCTCGGGGGCCATGTACTCGGGGGTGCCGACGAGCCCCGAGAACCCGCGCCAGGTCACGCGCGGCGCGCCCTCCAGCAGCGCGATCCCAAAGTCGATGATCGTTACCCGATCGCCCTCGCTCACCAGGATGTTCTCCGGCTTGAGATCCCGATGATACACCCGGTGTTGATGGCAGTAGGCCACGACCTCCGCCAGGGTGGCGCCGATGTCGACCGCGCGGACGACAGGGAGGGGACGCGTGGGATCGATCAGCACCCGCAGCGAGTCCCCCTGCGTATACTCGAGGGCGAGAAACGGGGGGTGGGCGTCCTCCTGCGCCTCGAGGAGCCGGGGCACGCCGGGATGGCGGAGCAGTCGACCGATCGCCACTTCACGCCGGAACCGCTCGTAGGCGGCGACCTCGCCCAACCGGGCGGGTTCGAGAAACTTCAGCACCACCACTCCCTGAGACCGAAGATCCCGCCCTTGAAAGACTGCGGCTTCGCCGCCCCGTCCGAGCGGGCGCTCGACGAGATACGGACCGACGCGATCACCGGGGACGGGCATGCGCGGGGAAGCGGAGCGGGCTCAGGATGGGATCCGGGCGGCCAACACCGTCAGGTTGTCAAACCCACCTCGCCGCTTGGCCTCCTCCACGCACGCGGCCGCCGCGGCCGCCGCCGGAGAGTCCGTGAACGCCGTCCGGACCTCCTCCGGCTCCAAGTGCTCGAAGAGCCCATCCGTCGAGAGGACGAAACAGTCCCCCGGGCGGGCCTCGCCGCGCTGCAGGTCGACCGCCACCAGGAGATCCCCTCCGACGGTGCGCGTCAGCAGGTGCCGGTGCGGGTGGCGGGTCGCACGCTTGGGGGAGACGAGGCCAAGGCGGCGCATCTCCTGCAGGACCGTGTGGTCCCGGGTGAGTTGGCGCAGCGATCCGCCGCGCAGCAGAAACGCCTTGGAGTCTCCGACGTGTCCGATCCAGTAGCGGCCGGCGCACAGGACGAGCGCGGTCAGCGTGGTCTGCATCCCCGCCAACCCGGGATGGCCCGCCCGGAGATGGCAGATGTGCAGGTTTGCGCGCTCGACCGCCCGGCGGAGCGCCCGCCCCGGGTCGCCGCCCAGGCCGAGGTAGTACTCCTGGGTCACCGCGTGGGCGGCCTCGGCACTCGCCACCGCCCCTCCCCCCGACCCGCCGACACCGTCCGCCACCAGGAACAGGCAACCGCGGCCGCCGAGCCACGCCGGATCCTCGGGGATCTCGTAGCGGTGATAGTCCTCATTCTTTGGCCTGACGTTGCCCGGATCCGTCGCCGCGCCGACCTCCAGGGTCACCGGCGGAGGGTGCACCGGTCCCTTGTGGAGTCGCATCATCCGCCTTCGGCCGCCTCGGCCTCGAGCGCGATGACGGCCTCGGCCACCTCCACCAGCGTCCTGCGCGAGCTCTGGGCCAGTCGGCGCAGGCGGGAGGTCGCCTGGGCCTCGGAGAGTTGATACCGGGCCCTCAGGATTCGGGCGGCCGCCTCGACGCGGAGGGTGGCCTGGCCTTCCTCCCGCGCGCCGCCCCGGGACGCGCCCCCGCGCGCGCCGGGGCCCCGGACCGCGTCCTCCGGCGTGAGCTCCCGCCTGGCGCGACTCAGCCACTGCAGCTCCGCAAACCGGGCCCGCGCCACCTCGATCGCCGGAGCGACGTCCGACTCCCGAACGGGCTTCATCAGGTAGGCCAGGACTCCCGCGTCCGCCGCCTCCTCCACCAGGCTGCGCTGGTTATACGCGGTCAGCACGATGATCGGCACGGGGTGAGAAGCCATGATCCGGCGGGTCGCTTCCAACCCGTTCATGCCGGGCATCTTGATATCCATCAACACGACGTCGGGACGCAGCGCCGCGGCCTTCTCGAGCGCCTCCCCGCCGTCGGCGGCTTCGCCCACCACCTCATAGCCCAAATCCTTCAAGATCGCCCGCATCCCCATCCGGATCAGGGCCTCGTCGTCGACGAGGAGGATGCGCCCTTTCGACGGTTCCGCCATCTGCCTCCCCTTCGCTCGACCGACCGATTCGGTGGTCAAGAAAACCAAAACGCCCCTCCCACAAGGCAGGGGCGTCTCGGCCCACGGCCATGCTACCACATGTCTCCGGCGGTCTTCAAGAAGTTCTTGGCAACCCCGATGGAGCCTCCTCGCTCGACACGCGGCCAATCCTCCAGTTGAGGGATTGTTGATGATCCGGTGCGGTGCCACGATAGAGGCGAGCACCCGGGTCCTCCCCCCGGCGCCCGCTCGGGAACAGCGCCAGGGAGGCGTGAGCGCATGATGATGAAATGGCATCTGTTGCTGGTCGGAGCGGCATTCGTGACCCTGACGGCGTGTGTGGGAAACGGCGGGGCTGACACCAGCATGGCCGATCCGCTCGCCTTTGACGCGGTTTCGCCCGCGGGCGATCCGCCGGCGGATCCGCCTGCGGAGCAGGTCCCCGAGCCCGGGAGCGCCGTGCTCGCGGCGACCGGCCTGCTGGCGATCGGCGGTCTGGAAGGGATCCGTCGCCGCAGGCGCCGGTAGACGAGCACGACCCTACGACCGGCGGGACGTCCGGGGGGAGAGGCGAACCGCCCGGGTCGCGGTTTGACAGGCTGAAGGTCCCTTTGGTATAAACAGACCCAGCACCACGATGTGCGTGAAGGCCCAGACGCCAATCCGGTTCTGCGGATTGGCGTCGTTGTGTTCGGGCCACGGCCGCGACGCCACGGACCACCCCAACGCGGAAACGGAGGGATCACGCATGTCGACAACAACGGGGTTTCGCAAGAGCCTCACGCTCACCGGCGTGACGGTCAACGCGATGGCGCTCATCGCTCCGGGCGCCTTCTTATGGATCACGTACCAGCTCCAGGCGGCTCAGGTCGATGCCACCGGTGCGTCCACGGCGATGGACATCTGGCCGGGGCTCGCCCTGGCGCTCATCATCGCCTTTCTCACGGCCATCTCCTATGCGATGCTGAGCGAGCGCTACCCTGACGCCGGGACCGGGTCGTCGTATTACTTCGCGGAGAAGGCGTTTCTGGACAAGGAGGAGCACGAGTTCCACCGTTGGGCGCGGGTGGCCAAGTTCATTGTGGGGTGGGTCTCCCACCTCTACTACTGGGTCTACCCTGGGGTGATGGTGGCGATGATGGCCACCATGATCGTCTACCTCGCCGGCCTGTTCAATATCGCCATCCCCCCGCTGGCGCAGGTCGCGATCGCCGTCGTGTTCTCGTTCCTGACCGGCTACGTCGCCTACCGCGGGATCACCGGGTCTACCCTCGTCAGCCTGTTCATCAACGCCATCCAGATCGCCGCGCTGGTCGTCATCTCCGTCCTCGCCCTGAGTTACCGGTTCGGCAACCCGCACCACGTCGTGTTCCTACACCCCACGCTGGGGAGCGTGCTCCTGCCGCACCGGTTGAGCCACGTGCTATTTCAATCGACGATCGCCATCCTGCTGCTCGTGGGATTCGAGTCGGCCACCGCGCTGACCGCGGAGGCGCTTCATCCGAGCTTCGTCAGCCGCGGCGTGATCCTTTCCCTGATCCTCCAGGGACTGATCTGCTATCTCTTCGAGTACTTTGCGGCTGGGGCCTGGATCAACACGGCCTACACCATCAAAGACGCCGGCGGGAAACTCCTCACCGGATTTGCGGCCGCCAGCGCGTCGCAGGCGCCGATCGGGGACATGGTCCGGGCCCTCGGCGACACGCTGCTCGGCGGGATCGGCTTCTCCCTGCTCCTCCTCGTCGCGGTCACGGTCGCGATCGCGGTGTTCGGCACCACGCTCGCCTGCATGAACACCGGCGTGCGGCTCAGCTATGCCATGGGGCGAGACGAGGAGATCCCCGCCATCCTCGGCCTGCTGCACGGGCGGTTCGCCACCCCGCACTTCGGGGTGCTGCTGATGGCCTCCGCCTCCGCCGTGATCGGGGGGTTCGGCGTCCTCTCGGTGACGAACCTGACGGCCATGACCCTCCTCTCGAACATCGGCACGTTCCTTCTCTACGGGCTCACGAATGTGGTGGCGCTGGTCGCCTTCCGCCGGGATCCGCGGGCCCGCGCCGCCACGCACGTCGTGATCCCGGGCCTCGGGATCCTCGCCAACGTGGCGATGCTCCTCGCCGTCCTCTACCTAGGGGTCCTGGGGGGCGGGGACACGCGGATCGCGGCGCTGATCTCGATCGTCGCCACCGCGGGGTGGTTCCTGTTCGGGCTGGCCTACTTCATCGCCAACACCCGGGCGCGCGGCAGCCAGGCATGGGCGCCGCGGCCGGCCGACCCCGCCTAGCGATCCGAGGGGGATCGGCGTCGCGGAACTACGAGCACCTGGGGGACGGGCCGAGGGCGGCCCGTCCCCCGCCGCGAGGACTTTCGCTCGGCTCCCCGGAAGGACCCCGTGTGGCCCAGGTCGACCTCACCGAACCCAGGGCCGGGGCGATGCCCGCGCTTGGCCCCCCACCCCAACCCCCCCGGCGGCGGCGTGAGATCCTCACCGCCTACCTCCTCCTCGCCCCCGCCCTCTTGCTGGTCCTGGGCTTCCTGGCCTATCCGATCGGCTGGGAGGTGTGGGCCAGCCTGACCAACCGCTCGGTGGAGCGCCCCTCCGCCAGATACGTCGGGCTGTACAACTACGTGCTCTTCCTCAATGATCCGGAGTTCTGGCCCGCCGCGCGCAACACGCTGGGGTACCTCGCCCTGACGGGCACCCTCAAACTGGCGGTGGGGCTCGTCGTGGCCCTGTCCCTGAACCGGACCCGCCGCGGCCGGCCGGTCGCCATCCTGGCCGCGTTCCTGCCCTGGACCTATCCCGCCGGGGCCGCCATGATCGGTTGGAATCGGTTCTTGAGCCCTCCGGTGCACACCGCGTACAGCATCCCCCTGGGGAACCTCGCCGCGGCGTTCGACCGGTGGCTGGGCGCCGGGACGTGGGGGTTCCTCACCCTTGTCGCGTTCAACATCTGGCGCGGCGGATCGTTCACCGGGATCTTCCTGCTCGCGGCGCTGAAGGGCATCCCCCAAGAGCTGTTCGACTACGCCGCGCTGGAGGTGCGCGACGCTTGGCCGCACTTCCGTCTGGTGACCCTTCCCCTGCTGCGGCCGTTCCTCGCGCTGGCGGTGTTCCTCTCCCTCACCACCGCCGTCGCCGACCTCGGAAACGCCTGGCTCCAAACGGGCGGCCGCGACGTGTACCCAATCGTCTGGACCCACTCGTTTCAGTACGCGCTCCTCGCCGGGCAGTGGGGAAAGGCCTCTGCCCTGTCGCTCATCCTGGTCCCGCTCCTCGCCCTGCTCCTCTTCGCCTGCTACCGCCTCTTCGAGCCCATCGAGGAGGGCCGGGCGTGACCCCCCCGCGGCGTCTCCCCGCGCGCGGGCGGTGGATGCTGCCGGCGATCATCGGCGCCGCAAGCATCTTCCCCATCTACATGATCGGGGTGGAATCTCTGAAGTCCGTCCGCGAGGACGTCACCGGGAGTCCGCTCATCGTGCTCCACCCCACCCTGAAGTGGTACCTCGGCCTTTTCGATCCGGTGACATGGCTGCGCGGCGAGGTCGCCGTGCGCCGGATCCCGTTCCTGGTCTGGATGGGCAACACGGCGATCGTCCTGGCGGCCGCCCTGGCCGCCACGCTCGTCATCAGCGTAATGGCCGCGTACGCGCTGGGGCGGCTCCACCCCCCCGGCTGGCGCCTCTGGCGGCGCGTCCTGTTTGCCACCTACCTGGTCCCGCAGACGCTGTTGTTCCTGCCCATCTACAACCTCGTCTTCCGGCTCCACCTCGACGACAATGTCATGGCCCTGGTCCTCGTGTACCCGGTGCTGACCGTGCCGTTTTGCGTCTGGCTCCTCTCCGCGTATTACCAGCGGCTGGCCCCCGAGGTGGAAGAGTCCGCGTACATCGAGGGGGCCAACCGGTTGACGGCGTTTTTCCGGATCGTCCTGCCGATGAGCTGGCCCACGGTTGTCGCCGCGGGGATCTTTGCCCTGGGGGTGATCGCCAGCGACTCGATCTTCGCCTCGCTCTTCCTGCCAAACCAGTTCCATCAAACCCTGGCCGCCGGCCTGGGGGCGATGGGCCCGAGCATGGATAACCTCTCGGTGATCGCCGCCGTGAACCTCTCGGCGTTGTCGGTGATGCCCCTCGCCGCGGCCTTTGCCGGCGTGTACATCCGCGGGTTGACCGCCGCCATGGTCGAGGGTGCCTGACGGGCGCTCCAGCCGAGGGGGAACCGCGTTGGCCCTCGATGCCGAGGGATCACCGGAAATCTCCGCGAAGGGATGGCATGGCTCAACCGACGACCGCGGTCGGCTACGCACAGCGGGGACCGACGATGGGCGCCCGGTGGTCAGCGTGGCGGGCCTCTTTGCGCTCGGGGTGATCGGCGGCGACTTCGTGTGCGCCGGCGTGTCCTTCCCAACGAGCGGCACCGCACCATCGCCGCCGGAATGGGCCAGGATGGACGGGGTGTGGAAGGACCTGACCGTGGTCTCTGGGGCGAGCGCAGGGGGTTCCCCCACTCGTGATCGCAGCGCCGTTTTCGGGCTCTACGTCCGTGGGCCTCACGGCGGCGATGATCGAAGGGGCGTAGTCGGAAGAGGCGAACCGTGCGGCCGAAGCGTATCGGGATGATCACCCCGTCCTCCAACACCGTGGTGGAGCCGCTGACCGCGCGGATCCTGGCCCCCTTGGGGGACGCGGTGACCGTCCACTTCACGCGGATCCGGGTGACGCATATTGCGCTCCGCGATGCGTCGCTGGCTCAGTTCACGACCGACGCGATGCTGGCGGCGGCCCGGCTCCTCGCCGATGCGGCCGTGGACGTGATCGCCTGGAACGGCACCTCGGGGTCCTGGAAAGGGCTGGAGGCCGACCGCGAGCTCGTCGCCGCCATCGAGGATGCCACCGGGGTGCCCGCGACGACCTCGACCCTGGATCTGCTCGAAGCGTGCCGCCGCCTCGAGATCAGGCGGTACGGCTTGGCCACCCCCTACCTGAGCGACGTGCACGAGGCGGTTCGCCGCACGTATGCGGCGGCGGGGCTCGAAGCCGTCGCCTCGGCGTGCCTCGGGATCACGGTCAATCGCGAGTTCGCCGACGTCCCGCTTCCGCGGATCGACGCGCTGCTCCGCGAGGTTGCGGTGCCGGAGGCGCAGGCCGTGGCCGTGGTCTGTACCAACTTCCCCGCGGCCGCGGTGGCGGCCCGGGTGGAAGAAGCCACAGGGCGGCCGGTGATCGATACGCTCGCCGCAACGGCCTGGCGCACGCTCCGGCTCGCAGGCCTCCGCCGCCCGGTCGGGGGCTTCGGACAGCTTCTCGCCCGACTCTAATGCACCGGGCCGGCCGCCGGGGCGCGGCGGCCGGCGCCCCGGCGGGGACTATCCCCCGATCTGGCGGGCGAGCTCCTGGACCATCTGGGCGGCGAGCGGCAGGAGCCGCGCAGGGACGCCGCTGTCCCGGGCGAAGTCGAGGGCGAGGCCGGTGTCTTTGACCAGAATGTCCAGCGTGGCCTTCTGATCGCTCTCGATCCAGGTTCGGGCGGTCGACCAGTGCTCGACGACCCAGGTGGTCCCGGTGCAGGTCTTCAGAACCTCCCAAAGCCGCTCGATCGGCACTCCCGTGGTCTCGGCCATCGCCGCGACCTCGCGCGCCGCAAGAAAGCTCACCGTCAGCAGCACCTGATTCGCCATCTTGACGGCGGTGCCGGCGCCCACGTCGCCGACGTGCTCGATCTGCGAGCCCATCGCCTCCAGTACCGGCCGCGCCGGCGCCAGGTCCTGAGGGGCCGCCCCGACGATGATGGTCAGCGTGCCGTCCTCCGCCCGGGCCCGACCACCGCTGACCGGAGCGTCAAGGAACAAAAATTCGCGCTCCCGCGCGGCGGCGCCCAGCCGCCGCATCGGCCCGACGCCGATGGTGCTCATGACGATGACGGTGGCCCCCGGCTTCGCCTGCTCGAGCACCCCGCCCTCCCCCAGCATCACCTGCTCGGCCTGGGCGGGCGTGCGCACCATGACCACGACCGCGTCCGCCTGGCGAGCCGCCTCGGCCCCGGTGGAGGCGGCCTGCCCGCCGGCGTGTGTAAGCGCCCGGCAGGCCTCTCCCCGGAGGTCGAAGCCGACGGCCTCAAATCCGTGGCGGACGAGGTTCTTGGCCATCGGGAGGCCCATTTCCCCGAGTCCGATCACTCCCACTCGCTTCATTGGCGCTCTCCCGGCTGATGCATGTAGACGACACGCCCGCGGCTCACGACCAGCCGCACCCGGGCCATCGCCCCGATCTCGCCCAGCGGATCTCCCTCCACGGCGATCACATCCGCAACCTTCCCAGGGGCCAGCACCCCCAGCGTCTCACCGAGGCCGAGCGCCGTGGCCGGCCACCCCGTGGCCGCACGGATTGCGCGGATGGGGCTTTCGCCAAGCGCGACCACCCAGGCGAGTTCGTCGGCCAGGCACCCGTGCACGGCGTCGGTCCCCAGCACGTACCGGAGCCCCCGGGCGATGACCTTGCGAGCGGTGGCGCAGGCGGCCTCGCCGAGGGCGCGCAGCCGGGTGAGCTGGGCGGGGTCCGCACCAAACGCGTGCCCGTGAGGACCGCAGAGCACTCCGAGGGTCAGCGTCAGCAGGACGTCGTGACGGCCGATCAGATCCAGATCGCCCTCCTCGAGGAACCACCCGTGCTCGATGACGTCGAGACCCCCGCCTACCGCAGCGGCAACGCCTGCTCCTCCCACCAGGTGTGCGGCGACCGGGCGGCCGGCCGCGTGCGCGGGGCGCACCGCCGCCGCCACCTCGGCCTCGCCGTAGTAGCAGGTGGTCGGCTCGACGGCCGGATCACCCGCGCCGTCCGACACGAAGAGCTTCACAAAGTCCACGCCGTCCGCGATGTTGGACGCGGCCGCCCGGGCGATCTCGGCGGGATCGTCGGTGAGGACCGAGGCCACCGCCCCGCCCCGACAGCGGGGCGATCGAATCGCCCGGCCGGCTGCCCGTAGGCGCGGGGCCACGATGCGCCCCTCCTCAACCTCCCGGCGCAGCACCAGATCCGCGCCGTGCCGGTCCCCGCACAGCCTGAGCGTCGTCACCCCGGCGCGGAGGTCCGCCTGGATCCGGGCGATCCCTGCGGCGAGGGCCTCGGCGGGGGGAACCTGCACCTGGGCCGCGAGATCGCTCCGTCGGGTATCGATGCCGACGTGGGAGTGAAAGTCGATCAGGCCCGGCAGAAGTGTGCATCCGGGCAGCGAGAGCGTGACGTCGGGCGGGCGGGGCGATCCGCCAGCCCGAGCGGCGCCGGACGGCGGGACGGTCCCCCCCATCCCCACGATGCGCTCGCCCTCAACCGCCAGCCGTCCGGGACGGCGCGGGACCTCCCCCACGCCGTCGATCATCTGGTCCGCCTCGATCCGGATCACCGGGGGTCGATCACTTCACCGCGGCGCTCGTGATCCCGGAGATGAACTGATCGAGGAAGAGGCTGTAGAGGATGGCGACCGGTATGCCCACGAGCAGGGCGCCCGCCATCAGCGAGCCCCAGAAGTAGACGTCGCCCCGGATCAGATCCGTGGCGACCCCGAGCGGGACCGGCTTCTGATCGCCCACGGACACGAACACGAGCGCGTAGAGGAAGTCCTGCATCGTCAACGTGAACGCGAAGATCACCGCGGTGAGGATGCCCGGCCAGCTCACGGGGATGACCGTCCGGACCAGCGCCGCGAAGCGCCCGCATCCGTCCACCAACGCCGCCTCTTCGATTTCCGGCGGCACCGTCTTAAAGAATCCGCTGAGCAACCAGGTGCAGAACGGGATCGTAAATGTCGGGTACACGAGGACGAGCGCCCATTTCGTGTCGATGAGGTGGGTGATCCCCACGATCCGGGCGAGCGGGATGAACAGGAGGATCGGCGGGATCAGGTACCCGAGGAAGATCGCGATCCCCATGTTCTCCGCGCCGGGCAGGCCCACCCGCGCCAGCGCGTACCCGGCCGGAATCCCCGTCAGCAGGGTGATCAGCGACACCCAAAAGGCGATCTGCGCCGTATTGGAGACCCAGTACCCGTACTGGGTGTGCTGAAACAGATACGTGAAGTGCTGGAACGTCGGCGGTTGAATGAACCAGAACGGCGAGGCCGCGGGGTTCACCAGGTCGGCGTCGGTCTTGAACGCCGTGATGCCCATCCAGATCACCGGGAACAGGGCGATGACGACGAACGGCAGCAGGCCGGCATAAACGAGGATGTGTTTGCGGATCTCCCGCCTCCCCGCCCGCCGCGCTCCCGCCGCGGCCATCGCCGGGCTGGGCCGCAGGGTCTCCACACCGCTCATAGCGCCTCCCGCCTCCGCAGCGTCCGGAGCAGGAAGTAGACGACGGGGAGCAGGATCGGGAACAGGATCAGCGAGATCGCCGCGCCCCGCCCCAGCGCCCCGGCCTGAATGCCGATCTCAAACGCCCGCGTCGGCAGGATCTCCGTGGAGTTCATCGGGCCTCCCATCGTCAGCAGGTAGACGATGCTGAGATCCGACAGCGTGAACACCGTGTCGAAGAGCAGCCCCACGAAGAGGATCGGCGCGATGATCGGCACGATGATGTAGTGCCAGCGCAGGAAGAAGCTCGCCCCGTCCACCTTCGCGGAATCGAGGAGTTCCAGCGGCACCGAGGACATCCCCGCCATCAGCACGATCGCGCCGAAGGGAAATCCGCGCCACACGTTGACCGCAATCACCGCCGCCATCGCCAGCCCGGGCTCCCCCAACCAGTTCGGCCACCCGCTCATCAGGTGGAGGTGATTCGCCACCCAGTTCAGCGTGCTGAACTGCGGATCGAACGCCCATTTCCAGGCGAGCGCGGTGATGACGACGGGCAGCGTCCAGGGCAGCACCACCAGCGACCGGATCAACCGCCTGCCGCGGACCTCCTGGATGAGGAGGAACCCGAGCATCCCCCCCAGCAGGGCCTTCGCAATCCCCGCGACGACCGTGAACGTCACGGTGTTGCGCAGGGCCTGGCGGACCGAGCTGTCCTGAAAAATGGCGACGAAGTTGTGGAACCCGACGAACCGGGCGACCTGGTTGCCGACGGACGCGTCGCTGAGGCTGAGGTACAGGGAAAAGAAAAACGGGATCCCCACCAGCACGGCCATGTAGACGATCGCCGGAGCCAGCAGGGCATATCCAAAGGTGAGGCGCTGGCGGGTAAACGATCCCCGCCGGGCGTGCGCTTGGGTCCCCACCGCCAGCTCGACGTTCGCCACCCGGCGCCCGCCTCAGCCCGTCATGGAAGGTCGCGCCCGGCGGACCCGCCGCTTCTCGCCTGCGGAGTCCGCCGGGCGTCAGGTTCTCGGCCTACTTGTACTTGGCGTAAATGCCCTTGATCTGTCCCAGCCCCCAGCCGATCGAGCTCTCCACGCTTTCCCCGTGACAGTATCTCGCCAGCATATCGGGGACGACGAACGTGGACAGAACCTCCGATGCCGGAGCCGTGGCCGGTCCCGGGTACCCGAACACCAACGCGACCTTGCCCCAATCCTGAATGTGGTCGAGCTTGGGGAGGTGAGTGGCGAGACCCGGCATCGGCTTCTTGTACCACTTCTGCAAGTACGGCATGTTGTACCCCTTGCTCGCCTCGAGCGAGAATTTCACGTCCCCGCCGTACTGCTCGAGGAAGGCCTTCGCCCCCGCCTGGTTCTTCGAGGTATTCCAGATCGCGAGGATCGTCGGGTCAACGACGGCGGCGCTTCGGACCGACCCCTTCGGTTCGTCGCCGGGCACGCCCGCGTTGATCGAGTCGAACAGCGGGCGGTTGCTCTCCTCAACGGAAAAGAGCGACGAGAGCGCATCGTGGATGTAGATGGCGACCCCGGAATCCAGGTACCGGTTATCCGACACGTTATCCCAGGAGAAGACCTCGCTGGTCATCCCTTCCGACCAGAGGGCCTTGCTGTAGTTCATGGCGTCCCGGAGCGCCTTGGAGTCCCAGGCCAGCTCCTTCCCGGACGGGTCGGTCTCGTGCACCCCGAAGGCGTAGAAGACGGCCCGCCAGTTGTGGTTCGAGTCGTTGCAGTGGGAGATGGCGAAGCCCGCGGGATGACCATTTTTCTTCCCGATCGCCGCCGCCTTGCGGAGGTTCTCCCACGTCGACGGCAGAGGGAGATTGTATTGTTTCCACAGGTCCCCCCGCCACATCATCGGCTGCGGGATGTAGAACTCCGGCACCGCGTACCATTGACCGCCGACCACGGAGACGTTCTTGGCCATGGGAAGCCAACCGCCACCGTCCTTGCCGAGCTTGTCGCAGATGTCCGAGACATCCACCATGTGCTTGTAGTAGAGGGTGGTCTGGATCTGCCCGTTCATCTGGAAGATATCGTGCCCGGCGCCCGCGGCGAGCTCGGCCGCGATGCGGGCGGGGAGGTCGTCGATGCTGATGTGGTCGACCCGCACATCGACCCCGTTGGTCTTCCCCCAATCGACGGCGTACTTGTCGAACGCGGTGTCGTACGCCGGCACGAAGTGGCTCCAGGTCAGGATGCGCAGCGTCGTCCCCTTGATCTGCGCGGGCGCCACCCCCGCCTCCCACGGCGCGAGCCGCAGCAGGGCTCCCCCGGCCACCCCGGCCCCCGCGGCTGTCAAGAACTGTCTGCGGTTGAGCTTGCTGTGCGAGCGCGATCCGAAAGCGCCACTCATTTTCAGCTCCCTCCCCCCGGCCACCTTGGTGGGCGGCCACGTTCTCAATACTCACGCGCTGGTTCTTCGCTGAATGTACGTAGATACGAGATCCAAAGTTCGCCTCCGCCCTGGGGGCTTCCTTTTCCTCCCGGACGCCTCGGGCAATAGGGGCCCCCGGGGTACCGGGCCGACGGCAGGCGCGGTTGCCGGATCCGATCGTTCGGGTTTTGTCGGTGCGTCTCCCGGGGTGGCGGGCGGCCCCGTTCACCGGTTCAGGCCAGCGGATCGGGGACCAACACCACGTCATACTCGTGGACGATCGATCGACGGAGGCGCGGGTCCTCCAAGCTGACACGAAACCCGTCCCCGTACCGCAGGGCGCCCCCGCGCGTCGCCACCGTGCCCGAAAACACCAGGACGGCGCCCCGCTCCGGCAGGCGACCGGTGAGCCGGTCGAGCCAGTAGGCCGGCGCGAGGAGCTCTTTCAGTGGGGCGTCCTGGTAGAGGTGCCACGCTCCCTGCTCTCGCACCCACGCGCGCAGGATGAGTTCGTCGGCGTGATCGGCGACCTCCCGATACTCCCAGGCCGCGCCGGCCAGGACGTTTGGGCAGATGCGCTTGGACAGCTCGATCGAGGCGGCTTCCACCACCCGATCGGTGTGATCGCTACCCACGGTGATGGCCACGCGCTCCTTGGTCGCCACCAACACGTACTCGACCTCCCCGGAGCTCTGCGGCGAGTAAATCTCGATCCGATCGCCCTGCGTCAGCATCGCTTGAGCCACGGGAAACGTGATCGGCACGTCCGTGGGGGCCGGGATGCCCAGGGCGCGCATCTCGGTCACGTGCGCCTGGACGGCCGCCACATCCCGGCCGGCCCATCCGCCGTTGAGGACCGCATAGATTTCGGGCGTCCACCGCCACACCGCCCCCGCCGCAGCCATCTCGAGCACCACCCGCATCCTCCACCTCCCCCTCGTCCCCCGGCGCGGATCCCCTTGGCGACCGCCCGCTTCGAGGCGACCCTGAGCCCGCTGCCCGCGCCGCGCCCTGACCGAGGCCGCCCAAGTCACGCCGGGCCGCGCCTCATCCGGAAACCGTCTCCGGGGAGGCGGCCCGGCTGAGGAACCCGCGGACCGCCAACGCCCCCCCCCCCCCCCCCCCCCCCCC
>DATEHM010000119.1:0-2947 GCA_035279545.1 bacterium
GATCGGGGGCGAGCGCCCGTGACGTCCGATCTTTGCGCGCGCCTGGGGGGCAAGCCCACGAAGCGGATCGTCGGCATGATCTCGGGCACGTCGGCGGACGGCATCACCGCGGCCGTCGTCGACCTCACCGACCGCCCGGGGACGACCCCGGCCGTCGCGCTCCGCGGCTGGACGACGACGCCGTATCCGGCCGATGTGCGGCGCCGGGTGGTCGATCTGTTCACGGAGCCGGCGACGACCCAGCGGACGGCGTCGCTGCACTATCTCCTCGGCGAACTCTTCGCCGAAGCGGCGGTGATCGCGATCGGCGCCGCGGGGGTGGCGGCGGTCGACCTCATCGCCTCGCACGGCCAGACCGTCGCCCACGTCGCCGTGCCCGACCCGGCGGACCCCTGGGATCGGGCCGCCACGATGCAGCTCGGCGAGGCGGCCGTGATCGCCGAACGCACCGGCCGGCCGGTCGTCGCGGACTTCCGCGCGGCCGACATGGCGGCGGGAGGGACCGGCGCGCCGTTCGTCCCATACGCCGACCTGCTCCTGCTCGGGGGCCCCGCCGGGCGGATCGCGCTCAATCTCGGCGGGATCTCGAATTTTACCGTGCTCCCCCCCCATGCGCGACGCGACGACGTGTACGCTTTCGATTGTGGGCCATCCAATATGATGCTGGACGGCCTGGCCCGGGCGTTTTACGGCGAGGCATGCGATCGGGACGGCGCGCGCGCGGCGCGCGGGCGCGTCCGCGAGGACCTGCTGGCGGACCTGATGGGGCACCCCTTCATTTCCGCCGCGCCGCCCAAGGCGGCGGGGCACGAGCAGTTCGGGCGTCCCTTCCTCACGGATCTGATCAAGCGCTGGGGCGCCCTTCCCCCGGAAGATCTCCTGGCCACCGCCACCGCGTTCTCGGCCGAGGCGATTGCGGCGAACATCCGCCGCTTTGTGCTGCCCCACCACGCCGTCGAGGAGATCGTGGCGTCGGGCGGGGGCGTGCACAACCCGACGCTGATGCGGCGGCTGGCGGCGGCGGTCGCCCCGATTCGCGTGCGGCCGATCGATGAGTTCGGCGTGCCCGCGGACGCCAAGGAGGCCATCGCGTTCGCGCTTCTCGGGCACGCCAGCCTGATGGGCATCCCCGGGAACCTCCCCCGGGTGACCGGCGCACGCCACGAGGTGATTCTCGGGAAGTTCACCTGGCCGCCGGGGGGAGGGACCGCGTGAACGACGGGGACGATCCCGCGCCGGCCGGAGGATATGGATCGCTCACCCCGATCCGACGCCTCCTCGAGGACGGCGTCGGACGCGCCTATCCGGGCGCGGTCCTGGAGGTCTCCCGCGGAGGCGACGTGGTCATCCGATGGGCGGTGGGGGCCCGCTCGCTCGTCCCCGAGCCGGAGCCGGCCGCGCCCGAGACGATCTACGACCTCGCATCGCTCACCAAGGTGGTCGTCACGACCCCGCTGATCCTCCAGGCGGCGGCTGAAGGCCGCCTCCGGCTCGACGACTCCATCGCCACCTACCTGCCCGAGTCCACCGCGTCGGCGATTACGCTGCGGCACCTGCTGACCCACTCGTCCGGCCTCCCGGCGTGGATCCCGTTCTACCTCGAGACGTCCGGATACGACGCCGTGATCGCCCGGGCCGCGGCGAGGGCCGCGGAAGCGGCACCCGGGCCGCAGGCGGTCTACAGCGACGTGGGATTCATCCTGCTGGGAGAAGTCGCCCGCCGGGCGCTCGGGGGGCCCCTGGACGCGCTGGCGCGGGAGCGCCTCTTCACCCCTTTGGCCATGCATCATACCACGTACCGCCCCCTCCACGCGCGGCTCGGCCGCATCGCCCCAACGGAGGATGGCACCGCGATCGAACAGGCGATGGCCGGCGGCGAGGGCCGAAGACATACCTGGCGCCACTCCCTGATCTGGGGGGAGGTGCACGACAGCAACGCCCACGCCATGGGGGGCGTCTCCGGGCACGCCGGGCTGTTCGGCACGGCGGACGATCTGACGGCCTACGCGCGGATGTGGCTCGCGGGTGGACGCGGACCCCACGGGTCGGTCCTCCCGGAGGATCTCGTCCGGGAGGCGACGATGAGCCAGGTCCCGGCCGGCACCCGCGGGCTGGGGTGGGCGCTCACCGGGACCGACGGGTGGTGGGGGGCGGCGCTCTCGCCCCGGGCGTACGGCCATACCGGGTTTACCGGCACCGCGATCGTCATCGATCCCGCACACGACCTGGCGATCGTCCTCCTGACCAACGCGATTCACCTCGGGCGGGACCGCACGGAGATCTTGACGCTCCGCCCGCAGATCGCCGGCGCGGTCGCCGCGGCACTCCTCTAGCGCACGCCGCGCGGGAGGATCGGCTGTCCGGGGTCGCGAAGCCTGCCTCAGCCCCATGGAGTACTTCCTCGGCGTTGATGGCGGCGCCACGAGCACGACGTGCGCTGTGTGCGACCGCGACGGACGGATCCTCGGCATCGGCCACGGCGGCCCCAGCAACCACATCCTGGCGCCCGGCGGAGAGGCGCGCGCCCGCGCGGCGATCGAAAGCGCGCTGGGGAGCGCGCTCACCGGGACCGGCGCCGGGCCGCTGGCGTTCGACGCGGCGCAGTTCGGGATGACGGGCATCACCCGTGACTCGGAGCCCGCCCGTGTATTCGGGCGCGTGGTGTCGCCCCTCCTCACGGCCAGGATCACGCACGTCGACAGCGATGCGACCGTGGCGCTGGCCGGCGCGCTGGCCTGCGGGCCCGGAGTCGTGGTGATCGCCGGCACCGGGTCGGTGGCGCTGGGTCGGGATCCGTCGGGTCGGGAGGCGAGGGCCGGCGGGTGGGGATATCTGTTTGGGGACGAGGGAAGCGGGTTCGCGATCGGCCTCGGCGGCATACGGGCGGCGCTGCGCGCGCGCGACGGGACGGGCGCTCCGACCGCGCTGGAGACCGCGATCCCGCAGC
>DATEHM010000120.1:0-5098 GCA_035279545.1 bacterium
GCACCGATCTCCGCCCTGGCGGCCTCGATGATCGTGCCGAACCGCACGCCCGACGGGCACACGGTCTCGCAGGCACGGCACCCCAGGCAGACGTACATGTGCTCTTCGAAGCGGCGGTCGATCGGGATGCGGCCTTGGGCGGCCGCCTCGACGAGGTGGATCCGTCCGCGCGGCGACTCGGTCTCCACCGCGAGGATCCGGTACGTCGGGCAGTGCGAGAGACAGAAGCCGCACTGAATGCACTTGTCCAACTCCGGGATCGCCAGCCGGGGGATGGGCTGGGCGGCGGGCCTCTCCGACGTCTCTGTGGGCATCGAGCGCGCTCCTCTATCCCATCGGTCCTGCGCGTGCCGCCGTTAGATCCACAGCCCGGAGGCGGCGAGGCGCGGCGGCTGGCGGACCATCAGCTCACCGCACGAGACCGGCGTGGGAAACACTTTGAACGGGTTCATCAGCTCCTCCGGGTCGAACGCGTGCTTGAGGCGTCGCTGGGCGTTCAGGTCCTCGTCCGAGAAGATCCAGGGCATGTAGTTGTTCTTCTCGAACCCGATGCCGTGCTCGCCGCTGAGCGTGCCCCCGGCGGCGACGCACGCGGCCAGGATCTCTTCGCTGGCCTTCATCACCCGCTCGATCTCTCCGCCCACCGACGCGTCGTAGGGGATCAGCGGGTGGAGGTTGCCGTCGCCGGCGTGAAAGACGTTCGCGACGCGGATCCCGTGCCGCCGGGCGATTTCCATGACCTGGTGCATGATGGCCGGGAGCTGACTCCGCGGGACGACCGCGTCGTGCAGGTAGTAGTTCGGCGCCAGCCTCCCCATCGCCCCAAACGCGCCCTTGCGCGCCGCCCAGTAGAGGTGGCGCTCTTCCTCCGAGCGGGCGGTGCGAACCTCGCGTGCGCCGTTTTGCCGGCAGAGCGCCTGGACGATCCACCCCGAGGGCCCGATGATCTCCCTCACCCCCTCCACCTCGATCAGGAGCACCGCGCCCGCGTCGAGCGGGAGGCCGGCGTGCACCGCCGGCTCCACCGCTTCGACGGTAAGCTGATCGATCATCTCCAGCGACGTCGGGCCGATCCCGGACGCAATGATGTCCGCGACCGACTGGCTGGCCTCCTCGATCGTCGCAAAGATGCCGAGCATGGTGAGGAGGCCTTCCCGGCGCCGCATCAGCCGAACGATCACTTTGGTGACGATGCCGAGGGTTCCCTCGGACCCGACGACGAGGCCGGTGAGGTCCAGCCCCGGGTCGTCGGGGCCGCGCCCGCCGAGCTGCACCACCGATCCGTCCAGGAGGACCATTTCCAGGCCGAGCACGTGGTTGGTGGTGACGCCGAAGGCGAGCGTGTGGACGCCGCCGCTGTTGTTCGCGACGTTTCCCCCGAGGCTGCACGCCGATTGGCTGCTGGGGTCGGGCGCGTAGAAGTAGCCGCGGGGCGCCACGGCGTTGGTGATGTCGAGGTTGATCACGCCGGGTTCGACCACCGCGTATCGGTTGTCCAGGTCGACGTGCAGGATGCGCTTCATTTTGGCGAGCGAGACGATGAGGCCGCCGATCGGGGTGATCGCGCCGCCGGCGAGCCCCGTCCCGGACCCGCGGGCGATCATCGGCAGGCGGTGGCGGCGCGCGACCTTGACGATGCCGACCACCTGGTCCGCGGACGCCGGGCAGACGACGAGATCCGGCAGGGCGGCCATGAAGTTGCAGCCGTCGTACTCGTAGGCGATCAGGTCGGCGGGATGCGTGAGCACCCAGTCGGGCCCCACCACGTCCTGCAAGGCCCGCACCAAGGCGCGTCGATCGTCGATGCGGTAGCGGAGATCGGCGAGTTGCACGGCGGCTTCAGTATAGCACAGTTTTTCGCACGCTCGATCGAGGGTGCCCGCAGCCCGGTTGACGCGGAAGAATCATTCGAGCGGAGGAAGCCGCGAAGTGCCGGGGACGGTAGCATGGAATACGCGCCGGGTGCGACGGGTCGCGCGTTGGCGGAGGGGGAGGGCGATGATCGATCTGCGGTTCTCGTCACGCGTCGTGCGGGCATCCCTCGCTAAGCGGCTCCTGCTGGGGTTGCTCATGGCCGTCATCGCCATCGTCTCGGGATGGTTTCTGTCCCCGAAGGTGGGCACCGATCGGGCGACCCAGGAGTGGTACACGCAATAGCGCCTCGCCTCGCGCCGCCCGGATCACCCGGGCGAAGGTGCGGGATCGCCCACCCCCCGGCGTCTTGGCTCTACGCGAGGACCCAGATCCGCAGCGCAGCGTCGTCGGTCCCCTCGCTCTTGGCCCCGTCCCAGATGAGCACGTGGGCGACGCGGGGCCCGTGCATGCCGCGCACCAGCGTAAATCCGATATCCGCCGTCTTGCTGGGACCCGAGATCAGGGAGAGATACCGAGGCACGGGGCGGCGGAGGTGGAGCGCGGCGTACCCGCGGGCGAGCGCGGCGGCGTCGAGGAGCTGTTCGACCACACTGTCCGCGGTCACCAGCGCGATGTGCGTGGGCGGTACGTTGCTGGCCGCACGGCCGAAGCCTAGGTCCTCGGCCAGGACCAGGCTCCCGGTGTCGGCGACGATGGCCTGGGCGCCGGTGATCCCGAACTGCGCGGCCAGGAGGTGCTCCCGCCAGGATCCGTTCGGCGCGGGCGGGTCGCCGTCGCCGGGCAGCGCGGTCAGGGCGCGCCCCTCGCTGCGCAGGACCTCATCGAGCCGCAGTCCCCGACCCACCACGCAGGGCTGATAGACGACGGTCGCGCCGCGGGGGACGATCTCGCGAACGCGGTTGACGAGGTCCTCCCCGCTCGCACATCGCCCGACCTCGAAGCCGAGGCCGGTCATCGTCTCCACCGCTTCGTCGAGCAGGCCGCCGCGCGCGCGCGCGCGAATCCGCAGCTTGAGCCGCCGGAGCGCGGCCAGGTGCTCGGACGTCGAGGGGGCTTCTGGCTCTCCCATCGGCGCGGCCGTCGCCTCCCCGTGCCCGTCGGTGGGCGGTCGGTCGTCCGGCGGCGCAGGGATCATCGGGCGGCTCCCGTGGCGCGGTCGAGCAACTCCATCAGATGGGCGGCGCGAGGATGACCGCCGCCGCCGGCCCGCGCCAGCCCCCACCGCACCTGCAGCAGACACCCCGGATTGCTGGTGACGATCAGGTCGGGGTTCGCGGCGAGCAGGTCTTCCACCAGCAGATCGGCGAGGCGGCCACTGACGTCGGGATGGACCAAGGCGTAGATTCCCGCGCTGCCGCAGCACGCCTCCCGCCGCGTCGCCTCGACGACCTCGAGCCCGGGGATGCGGCTCAGCAGCCACCGCGGCTCCTTGGTGATCCCCTGGGCGATGCCGAGGTGGCAGGGGTCGAAATACACCACCCGCTCGCGGATGCGGGCGGCGGGGGCGAGGCCCCGCACGGCGAGAAACTCGCTGGCGTCGCGGACCCTCGCCGCGAACCGGCGTGCCCGCTCCGCGTAGGCCGGGTCGGCGGCCAGCAGCTCCGCGTACTCCTTCATCGCCGCGCCGCACCCGGCGGAGTTCGTCAGGATCGCCTCGCAGTCGCCGAGCCCCTCGAACGCGTCGATGACGCGGCGCGCCAATTCGCGTGCCTGCCCCCCCTCCCCCATGTGGTGATGCAGCGCGCCGCAGCAGCCTTGGCCGCGAGGCACGCGGATCCGGCACCCCGATCGCGCCAGCACCCGCAGGGTGGCCCAGTTGATCGGCGCGAGCCACGTGCTCATCACGCAGCCGCTCAGAAACGCGACCGTGCGCGTGTGGGGGCCGATCGGTTCGATCACCTCCGGCGGCGGTGCCATTTCCCGCGGGGCCGGCATCGGCGGCAGAAGCGGGGCCATCGCCCGCAGGCGCGGAGGCAGCACGCGCTCCGCCGCCCGCCGCAGTCCCCACCGCTCCACCGCGTACAGGACCCTCCCGCTGGCGCGCATCAGCGGAACCCGGCCGGTGAGGGCCAGCACCGCGCGGGCCATCGCCGGGAGCCGCCGCGGCGCGGGGAGGTGCTCGCGCAGCCGGGCGTGCATGCCCGGCGTGTCGATGCGGACCGGACAGGGATCGATGCAGGCGCGGCAGTTCAGGCAGAGGGAGAGGCCCTGGCCGGACGTGAGGGGGAGCCCGGCGGTGAAGCTGGCCTGCAGCATCCCGATGCCGCCGATGTGTGTGGTCACCCCGTACTTGTCCCCGATGACCGCGTACACCGGACAGTGGTCGAGGCAGCTGCCGCAGTTGATGCAGGCGAAGGCCTCGCCGAACCCCTGGGCCATGGCGCGCCGCCGGCCGTTGTCGACGAGGATTACGTGCATCTCCCGGGGGCCAAAGCCGCCTTCGGGCGCGGGTCCGCAGATGCACGACGCGTAGGTGCCGATCCGCTGAGCCACGCCGAAGACGCTGGCGCCCTGGATGACCGTCAGTGCATCCTCCAGCGTGCGGACGATTTTCGTGACGGGCACGATCGCGATGTAGACGGCGGGCAGCGAGGAGAGCATCCGAATGTTCCCCTCGTTTTCCACCACGCACACCGTGCCGGTTTCGGCGGCCAGCGCGTTGCCGCCCGACATCCCGTAGCCGGCGGCCGCGAACGCGGAGCGCAGATCCGCGCGGGCCACCTTGACGATCTCCTCCGGGTCCTCCGGGAGGACCTCCCCCGCCAGATCGCTGAACAGCTCGCGGACTCGCTCTTTCGGGATCTGGACGGCCGGCGCGATGATGTGCCCGCCGTAGGTGCCGTTGAGCTGATTGATCCGATCGCCGAGGTCGGTCTCGACGACCGTGACGCCGCGGGCCTCAAGCGCCTCGACGGCGTGGATCTCCTTCGCGGCGTTGCTCTTGGACTTGACGAGCGTGCCGCCGCCGACCACCTTCAGAATGTGCGCGCGCGCTTCGGCGGCGGTGCGCGCGACCACGACGGTGCAGCCGTTCCGGCGGAGCTGCGTGGTGGCGAGCCGGACGAGCTCGTCCAGGTGGTCGAGCGCCTCCATTTTGATGGCCCGGACGCGGTCCTGCAGATCGGGATAGCGCGGGCGCGCGGCGGCGAGGCGCGGGCGGAGCCCGTCGAACACCTGGCGCCGGGCCCGGTCGGCCGATTCGTCCGCCAGGCCCGCGGCGACG
>DATEHM010000121.1:0-7582 GCA_035279545.1 bacterium
CTGCCGATCGGATCCTGGCCGGGCCACAACGCCTTCACGGTCGCCTGGTTCACGATGGCCACCGCCGGCGCGCCCGCGCGGTCGTCCGCCGTGAACGCGCGTCCGCGGCGGATCGGAATCCGGAACGCGGAGAAATATTCCGGGGACACGACGTACGACCCGAGGACCATGAAGGGGTCCGGGTAGTCCGGCTTGATGGTGCGGGGGTCGAACGCGAGCATGCGGAAAGACCCGGACCACGGCAGCGTGCCGGCGATGCTCGCCGACTGGATGCCCGGACGCGCGGAGAGTGAGGCCAGCATCTCGTCGAAGAACTGCGCCTGCGCGGGACCGGACGCGTACCGGGTGGGGGTGAGCCGCACCCGCGCCGCGAGCAGGTCGTTCGTGGCGAAGCCCGGATTCACGTTGCTCAAGCGGATGAAGCTCTTCACGAGGAGTCCGGCACCCACCAGGAGCACCAGCGCCACCGTGATTTCGGCGATGACCAACCCGCCTTGCAGCCGGCGACGCCGGGAGCCGGTGGTGCCGGCCGAATCCTCCCGCAAGGTCTCTTCGATCTGCGGCGCGGAAGCGCGCCAGGCCGGGATCAGGCCGAAGACCAGCCCCGTGACGAGCGCGAGGCCGAAGGTGAACACCAGAATCCGCCAATCCACGGTTATGCCGTCGCCGCCTGGCAGCGCCCGCGGCCAGATGGAGACGAGTGCCCGTATGCCCCAGAGCGCCAGCAGGGACCCGACCACGGCCGCTGCCAGCGAGAGCAGGACGCTTTCGGTGAGGAGCTGGCGGACCAGGCGACCCCGCGCCGCGCCGAGCGCCTGCCGGAGGGCCATCTCGCGCCGGCGCGCCGTGGCTCGAGCGAGCAGCAGATTCGCCGCGTTCACGCAGGCGATCAGCAGGACCAGCGCCACCGCGCCGAACAGGATGAACAGCGGGCGGCGGGTGTCACCGACCGCCACGTCGTGAAGCGGCGTGGCCGCGAAGGTGTTGGTGAGCAGGGAGGCACGCTGGCCGCCGTTCGGTGCGCCCGGAGGCGTGCCGGGACCGTTGATGGAAATCCCGATCATCTGGCGCCGGCCCCCGGCCGGCTCCGAGCCGTTGGCGGCGGAGTCTGCCGCGTTGATCCGCGCGCCCAGCACGTCGAGCGCGGCGACCGCCTGAGGGAAGGTCGCCTTCGGTGCCAGACGTGCGACCGCCGTGAAGAAATGGTACGACCGGTTCGTCTCGGCGCCGGGATTCTGGTCGAGCGCGTCCCCGATCGGCGTCCACACCCGGACGTTGTCCGAGGGGTACTGGAAGCTGGCCGGCATCACGCCGACCACCGTGTAACTCTTCCCGTCCAGCGCGATGGGTTTGCCGACGATCTTCGGGTCGGATCCGAAGCTGGTCACCCACAGGCCGTAAGAGATCAGGGCGACGGGGGACCGCTCATCGCCTGCCGAAAACAGGCGACCGACGTGCGGGGAGACCCCGAGCACCGGGAAGAGATCGGCGGAGACGGACGCCGCCTGGACCTCGAGCGGATCACCCGCTCCGGTGAGGTTGTACCGTTGCGAGGTCGACCCGCCGACCCCGGAGAACACGTTGGTCAGCCCGCGCAGGTCCACGAGGTCCGGGTACGAAATTCCGAACTTCGCGAAGTTCGGGGCAGCGGTGTTGATCTGGACCAGCCGGGCCCCATCAGGGAAGGGCAGCGGCTTGAGCAACACCGTGTCGATGGCGCTGAAGATGGCCGTATTCGCGCCGATACCGATCGCCAGGGTGAGAATGGCGACCGCGGCAAAGCCCGGAGCCTTGGCGAGGGTCCGCATGGCGTAGCGCAGGTCCTGCAGCAACGTGTCCATCAAAGGTCCTGGTTCGGGTTGCTGGATAGATGCCCAGCCCCCGTCAATGGTCGTGCGTTTACTCCGACTTCAACGTCACGATCGGATCGACCCGCGTCGCCCGGTGCGCGGGCAGGTACATGGCGACGACCGCAATGAACAGGAAAAGGATCGACACACCCGCGAACGTCGTTGGATCGGCGGGCGTCACCGCGTAAAGGAGCGAACCCAGCGCCCGCGCCCCGAGGGCCGCGCCGATTCCCCCCATGACGATTCCGAGGAAGGTCGGCTTGAGGCCGCCCGTGAGGACCAGCCTGATCACATCGAGGCCCCTGGCACCCAACGCCATCCGGACGCCGATCTCTCGCACCCGCTGGGTCACCGTGTAGGTCAGCACGCCGTAGATCCCCACCGCGGACAGCACCACCGCGAGGGCGGCGAAGACACCAAGCAGAATCATCGGGTAGCGGCGGTCGGACATCGAGGCCGCCACCAGTGAGGACATGGTGGTCACACCGGTGACGGGTAGGGCGGGATCGAGCTGATGCACCGCCGTCGTGATGCCCTTCGCGAGGGGCTCCAGATTCCCCGCCTGCCTGGCCACGAGCGTCATGGCGCCGGTGGGGCTTTGTGCCAGCGGATAGTAAATCGCGGGCCTGATGTCAGAGTCCAGGGTTCGGCCATGGACGTCACCCACCACACCGACGATCTCGGGTTGGGCCTTGGGATCGGTCCAGCTGACCTGGATGTGCTGACCGATCGGGTCGGCGCCCGGCCAGAACCGCTTCGCCATCGTCTGATTGATCACCACCACGGGAGGCGCGCCGGCGCCGTCCGACGAAGCCGGCAGCCGTCCGCGGAGCAACGGAATCCGCATCGCCCCGAAGTACCCGGAGTCCACGGACCGGATGTCCGCGCCGGGGGCCTGCCCCGGGGCGGGGGCGGGGCGGCCGACCACGGTGAACGACGTGGCGGCGTTCGGCCCGATGAGTGGCGGGAAGTTGACGACGCCCGCGCCCTGGACTCCCGGCATGGCGCGCACTCGCCGCACCAGGTCCCGGTAAAACCCCTCCTGCTGCGGCCCCGTCGGATAGGTGCGGTCCGGCAGAATGAGCGACACACCCAGCACGTTCGCCGGATCGAATCCCGGATTGATGGATGAAAGATTCGCGAGGGACCGCACCAGCAACCCGGCGCCGATCAGGAGCACGAACGCGAAAGCGACTTGTGCGACCACGAGGCCGCTCCGCAGGCGCGCAGCCGCGGCCCCCGAGGTGGTGCGGCCACTCGCTCCCCGCAGGGCGCTCTCGATGTCCCCGCGATCCCGAAGGGCGGCGAAGAATCCGAAGCCCAGACCGACGGTGAGCGACACCAGGGCGGTCACCAGGAACACCGTTCCGTCGACGGAGATCTCCGCCAGGCGCGGCACGCCCCCCGGCGCCGCGGCCACCAGGAGATCGAGACCCCAGCTCGCCAGCAGCAGCCCGGCAGCGCCGCCCAGGCCGCTCAGCAGGAGGCTCTCGACCACCCACTGCCGCACCAGGCGCCCCTGGGAGGCACCGAGCGCGGCCCGAACCGCGAGCTCACGCTCCCGCCGGGCCGCCCGCACGAGCAGGAGGTTTCCGACGTTGGCGCAGGCGATCAGGAGTACCAGCGACACCGCGCCGAAGAGGATCCAGAGTGCGCGGCGCGAGTCACCGACCACCTGGTCCGTGAGGCCGACGACGTGCGCATCCCACCCGGCGTCGAAGGCCGGGTACTCACCCGCGAGCGTCGCCGAGATCCCATTCATCTCGGATTGTGCCTGGGACAGCGTGATGGCCGGCCCGAGGCGGCCCACGACCATGAGATCGCGGCCCGAGTGCGTGTGGTCGGCCGGATCGAGGCGCAGGGGCTCCCAGAACTCCTCGGCGCCCCACGGCATGGGCCGGAACGACGCCGGCATGACACCGACGACCTGCACGGTGCCCCCGGCGACCGGCACCGAGCGGCCGACGATTTGCGGGTCGGCGCCGAAGCGGCGTCGCCAGAGCCCGTCCGAGATCAGGACGACGGGGGCGGTGCCGGGGAGACCGTCGGCGGCCGTGAACACCCGCCCGCGCTCCGGGCGAGTGCCGAGGACGTCGAAGAAATTCTCGGTGACCTTGCGGCCCTGAACGGATTCCGGGGCGTCACCCGTGAACGTCAGCTGCGACCAGCCGAAGGCGGCCAGGCCGCTGAAGCTGCCGGCCCGTTCCTTCCAGTCGAGGTAATTGCGCGGATTCACGACGTTGAACGGGACCCCGCGCTGCGTGTTCTGCTCCCAGACGATGACGAGCCGATCGGGCTGCTGATACCCCAGCGGCTTGAGGAGCACAGCGTGGACCACGCTGAAGACGGCGGTGTTCGCGCCGATGCCGAGGGCCAGGGTCAGGATCACGGCGGCGGCGAACCCCGGGTGGGTGCGCAGCTGCCGGAGCGCGTAGCGGATGTCCTGCAGCAGAGTATCCATCACTCGGTCCTGAGTGCGATGAGGGGGTCCACCCGCGCCGCGCGACGGGCCGGGAGGTAGCACGCGAGAAGGGCCACAGCCACGAGCAAGAGCGGCACGCCGACGAAGGTGACGGGGTCGGCGGGGCTCACTCCGTACAACTGCGTGCTGAGCAGTTGCGCGGCGGCGAAGGCGACGGACGTGCCGATCAGGACCGCAGGACCGATGATCCGGAGCCCGCGTCCCAATACCATCCCGACGACTTGCGTGGCGCGGGCGCCGAGGGCCATGCGAACCCCGACCTCCTGGGTCCGCTGGGAGACGGCGAAGGAGGTGACACCATAGAGGCCGAGTGAGGCTAGGAGGAGAGCGAGGATCGAAAACGCCCCGGTAAGGACGGCGACGAAGCGGGGTCCCGACAGGTTGTCGCCGACGAAGGACTCGAGCGGGCGCACCCGCCAGACCGGTTGCTCGGGATCCACCGCCCACACGGCCGAGCGCAAGTCGTTCCCGAAAGCGGCTGGATCTTCCACCGTGCGAACCAGGATGCTGTTGAACACGCCGGGGGTTTGGGCGTAGGGCTGATAGAGCTGGGGCGTCGGGGGGTCGGTCAGGCGCAGCTGCTTCACATCGCCCACCACGCCGACGACGGTAGCCCAAACGTCGGGAGTGCCGAAAATTTTCACGCGGTGCCCCACCGCCGATTGCCCGGGCCAGACCTTCCGGGCGAAGGTCTCGTTGACGATGGCGACTTGGGGCGCGTCGTTTCGGTCCCGGACATCGAAGTCCCGGCCGGCGATAATCGGCACCCCGAGGGTCCCGAACGCGCCGTCCGAAATCGAGTTCTGCTGCGCCACCGATGCCGCGGCGGGCAGCAGCTCGGGATGATCGTCTGGCGCGTAGCTCACCTGTCCCCAATTCCCGCTCAGCGGCACCGCCGCGACGAGCGCGGCGCTGCGGGCGCCGGGGAGCGCGCGGAGGCGACCAAGGAGTTCCGCCATGAACGCGTTCTGGGCCGCTCCAGTCGTGTACTTCGCGACCGGCAGCCGGAATTCCGCAGTCAGGATGTGGTCCGTGTCGAATCCGGGGTGGACCCCCAGGCGCGCGAGCAGAGTCCGTCCGAGGAGCCCCGCCCCCGCAAGCAGGAGGATGCTGAGGGCGAGCTGGAGGCCGACGAAGACGTTCTGGAGACTCAGGCGGATGCGGTCCGCCGGAGCGCCCCGGGTGCCGAGGGCCTCGCTCAGGCTGACCCGTGCCGCATGCGCGGCTGGCGCCACTCCCGTGGCGATGCCGACGAGGCCCGTCACCCCGGCGGCGAAGAGCAGCACGACCGGGTCCAGGCCGACGGGTCCGGTGGCCGGAAGACCTCCCGGCACGGCGCTGACGATGGCGTCGATCGTCCAGCCCGCGAGCAGGAGCCCGGCGGCACCCCCGAGGACCGTCAACAGCACGCTCTCGGTCAGGAGCTGCCGCGCGAGACGGGACTGCCCGGCGCCCAGCGCGGCGCGGAGGGATATTTCGCGGCGGCGCGAGACCGCGCGGGTGAGTTGCAGGTTGGTGATGTTGACACAGGCGATCAGCAGCACCGCGCCCACAAAGGCGAAGAGGATGACGAGGATCGACCGGACGCCGCCGACCGCCATATCCCGGATCGTCACCACGGAGATTCCGTATGCCCCGTTGGTCGCCGGGTAGACTCTCGAGAGGTTCGCGGCCACGGCCGAGAGATCGGCGTGGGCCTGCTCGGGAGTGACCCCGGGCTTCAGACGCGCGACCGCCCAGACACTCGGGAATCCCCGCTGGAACCACTGCGGATTCGGCGCCGAGGTGATGGGGAGCCAGACGTCGGTCGAGCCGAGGGCGTCCCGGAACCCGGGCGCCGTCACGCCGATGATCACGTGCGGGCGTCCGTTCAGGACGAGGGTCCGCCCCACCAGGCTGGTGTCGGCGCCGAAATGCGAGCGCCAGGCGGCATCGGACAGTACCGCGACGGCCTGCCCGCTACCGATGGTGGTTTCGGAGTCGGTGAACAGGCGGCCCAATTCAGCGCGGGCACCGAGGATCCGGAGCGTTCGTGCCTCGACGAACGCGCCGACGACCCGGTCAGGCCGTGCGCCTCCGGTGAGGTTGACGCTCTGGCTGCGCTCCACGCCGATGTCGGCGAAGGCTCGGTTCTGCGCCCGCCAGTCGATCACGTCCGGAATCGCCACCAGCGTGCGGGGGCTGGACGGTTGGGCGCCCCACAACACCACGAGACGTCCGGGGTCCGGGTAAGGCAAAGACCGGAGCAGCACGGCCCGGACCACGCTGAACATCGCCGTGTTCGCGCCGATCCCCAGCGCCAGCGTGAGCACGACCGCGGCGGTGAACCCCGGGTGGGTGCGCAGCTGCCGGAGCGCATAGCGGATGTCCTGCATCAGCGTGTTCATCACTCGGCCCTCAACGCGACGATCGGATCGGTCCGGGTGGCGCGTCGGGCGGGCAGGTACGTCGCCAGGAGCGCGACCGCCAGGAGCACGAGCGGGATGGCGACGAACGTCATCGGGTCGGTGGCCCCGACGCCGAAGAGCATGCTGTTCATCACCCGGGTGAGCAGGAAGGCGGCGGCGAGGCCCACCACGACGCCGACGAGCGCGAGGTTCACGCCCTGGCGCAGCACCAGCCCCAGCACGTCGTTGGTGCCGGCGCCCAACGCCAGCCGGACCCCAAGCTCCCGGGACCGCTGGGTGACCGTGTAGCTCATGACGCCGTAGAGCCCGACCGAGGCAAGCACCAGCGCGAGCAGCGCGAAGCCGCCGAGCAGGAGCATGGCGAACCGGCGGGAGCCGAGCGAGGCGTCGATCAGGGACGCCATGCTCTTCGGCGCCGCCAGAGGAAGATCCGGATCCACCGACGCTACCGCCCGCCGGATCGTGGCCGTCTCGGCCAAGGGGTCGCCGACGGTGCGTACGGCGAATCCCATGAAGGCCCGTGGATTGTCCGCCAGGGGCAGATACAGCTGGACGCGCTTCTGCGCATCGAGCCCTTCGTGGGCGAGATGTCCGACGACGCCCACCACGGTAATCCATTGGATGTCGGGGGCGTTGAGATTGGAGAACGTCACCCGCTTGCCGATGGGGTCGGTGTGTGGCCAGTAGCGATTGACCATCTCCTGGTCCACGATGCACACCGCCGGTGCGCTCTGGCGGTCGGCGTCGGTGAACTGGCGCCCGGCCACGAGGGGCGCCTTCAGGGTCTCGAAGTACCCCGGCGTCACCGCGCGGATGTCACCCCAGGGACCGGGCGCATTCGC
>DATEHM010000122.1:0-32872 GCA_035279545.1 bacterium
CGCCCGCGGGTGGCGCGGCCGCGGAGGCCCGACCCCGTGGTTCGATACCTGACCCGACGCGTGCTCGTCTTTGTGCCCAGCCTGTTGCTGGTCTCGGTGCTGACCTTCGTCATGGTGCGTTCGGCCGGGGGCGATCCGGCGGAGCTGCGGCTCGGGCTGCACGCCTCCCCCGAGGCGCTGCTGCGCGTGCGCCGCGAGATGGGCCTGACCGACGCCTGGCCGGTCCAGTACTGGCACTGGCTCGTCAGCGCCGTTGCCGGGAACCTGGGGCGGTCGTATCTCACGGGGTCCAGCGTCACCGCTGAGCTCCTGTCCAGGTTCCCGGCCACCCTGGAGTTGGCGCTCGCGTCCATGATCGTCGCGGTGCCGTTCGGGATCGTCGCCGGCACGGTGTCGGCCGTGCGATCCCACACGGTCGTCGACAACTTCGCCATGGTCGGCGGCCTCTTTGGGATCTCCATCCCGACCTTCTGGCTCGGGGTGATGCTGATCATCGTGTTCGCGGTCTGGTTGGGGTGGGTGCCGGTGGCGGGCAGCGTCGACGTGCACCTGGGCGTCTATCCGATCACGCGATTCTCGCTCATCGACGGGTTTCTGGAGATGGGATGGCCGGGGCTGTGGGACGCGGCCCGGCACCTGATCCTCCCCGCGGTTACGCTCGCGGGGTGGCCGATGGCGATCCTGGCGAGGCACATGCGCAGCAGCCTGCTCGAGGTGCTGCACCAAGACTACACGCGCACCGCGCGTGCGAAGGGGCTACGGTTTCTGCGGCTGGTGTGGCGGCACGCGTTCCCGAACGCGCTCATTCCCGTCGTGACCGTCGCGGCGCTCGAGACCGGATACCTGCTCGGGGGTGCGGTGATCACGGAGACGGTGTTTGCGTGGCCCGGGATCGGCAACCTGACCATTCAGGCGCTCGCGGCCCGCGACTACATGCTGGTGCAGGGCACGGTCCTGCTGTTCGCGGTGGTGTTTGCGGTCCTCAACGTGCTGGCGGATCTGACCTATGCTCTCCTCGACCCACGAATTCGATACTAGCGCCCCCCCGCCGGTGGGGTTCCGGGGGCCGCGGGCTCGCCTCTCCCGCCGGTTCGCGCAGTGGGGCGCGAGCGGTTGGGCGGGTAGTGTCCTGCTGGCCTTCCTGGTGCTGGTGGCCCTTGCGGGACCGATCGTGACCGGGAATCCGATGCGCATGGACGTTCCCGCGAGGCTCCAGCCTCCGTCGCCGGGCCACCTGATGGGCACCGACGAGTTCGGCCGCGACATCCTCACCCGCGTCGTGCACGGCGCGCGCATCTCCCTTGGCGCCGGCGTGGGGGTCGTCCTGGTCGGGCTGGGGATCGGGCTGACCCTGGGCCTGGTCGCCGCCTACCGGGGTGGGGCGTTCGGGCTGGGCGCGATGAGCCTCGTGGACATTATGCTCGCGCTGCCGGGGGTGCTGCTGGCGATCGTCATCGCCGCGCTGCTGTCCCCGCGGCTGACGACGGCGATCATCGCCGTCGGGATCGTGACAATCCCCTACTACGCGCGGCTCGTCTGGGGTGTGACGCAGACCGTCCGCCTGCGCGAGTACGTCGAGGCGGCCCGGGCGGCCGGCGCGTCCGATGCGCGAATCATCGTCCGCCATCTGCTCCCCGGGGTGTTCCCCCCGGCGCTCGTGCAGGCGACGCTCGGCGTCGGGAACGGCATCCTCTCGGTGTCCGCGCTCAGCTTCCTCGGGGTCGGCGCGCAGCCTCCCACGCCCGAGTGGGGGCTCATGCTCAGCCAGGCGCAGCGGTTCATCCTCGTCGCCCCGTACATGGGCGTCTTTCCGGGCCTCGGCATCATGCTGGCCGTGCTCAGCTTCAACCTGATCGGGGACGCGATGCGGGATCTACTGGACCCGGTGCTGGCGCGGACCGTCCGCCAGTAGCGCGGCGCGGACGCCCGCGTACCATAAGGGGGACGGTCGCTGGTTGCACGGGCGAGCATAGGTCGCACCATGGCCAGGGCCGCGGACGACCTCACGTCGGGGAGGCCCAGGCACAAATCGAACGCACCCCAGACAAGCGGTGGGATCCGTTTGGTCGGGCAGAGCGTCTAGCGGTGCGTGACGCTCGGCGAGGGGGTTGTTCGTGGCGTGTGGCTCGCCTGACGGCCGTCCGGCGGAACAGAACACGCCCCCCGATACGGAGGAGGCGCGGGTGGAGACGAAGTGGGCGGTCGTTGGCCTGGGGATTCACGCCGTGGAACGCATGCTGCCGGCCGTGCGGCGGACGAGGCATACGCGGCTCGCCGGCGTGTATTCGCGCAGACCGGAGGTCACTCAAGAAATCGCCCGGACCTACGGGGTGCGGGGATACCGGACGTTCGACGAGGCGCTCGACGATCCGGATGTCCAGGTTGTGTATCTTGCGACCCCCAACGACGTGCACCTGGAGCAAACCGTCCGCGCCGCGGCCGCCCGAAAGCACGTGCTGGTCGAGAAGCCCATGGCGCTCTCGCCCGAGGACGCGGTCGCGATGGTGCGGGCGTGCGCAGGGGCCGGGGTGAGACTGTACGTGGGGTTCCATCTGCGGTTTCACCCCGCGCACCAGCAGGCGAGGGCGCTCGTGGCCGCCGGGGAGATCGGGGACGTGGTGTGGGCCGGCGCCCGCTGGGTCAGTCAACGACCACCCGATGTGGGCTGGCGCCTCGATCCCGCCCGGTCGGGGGGCACGCTATTGACCGCGAGAGGGGTGCACCTCCTCGATCTGATCCGGTTCGTCTGCGCCACGGAGTTTCTCACCGTGAGCGGCGCCAGCGACGGTTTCCGGGCGGACCACCCCGCGGACGACACCACCGCGGGGATGGGGACGCTGGCCTCGGGAACGCTCGCGCACATCCTATGCTCGAGGCTGGTCCCGCACGAAGGAAACGATCTGGAGGTCTACGGGACAAGCGGAACGGTGGTTTGTCGTTCCACCATCGCGGCCGAGCCCGCCGGGACGCTGGTGCTGACCCGCGGGGCGATGAAACGGGCCTACTCCTACGACCGGTGCGACGTGCTCGCGGGCGAGTTCGACTGGGTCAGCACCGCCGTCGTCGACGCGCGGGGTGATGAGCTCGGCGCGAGCGGGGAAGACGGCGTGCGTGTGACAGCGGTGACGACGGGCTTGATCGAGTCGGTGCAATCGGGCCGCACGGTGCGGCTACACTATCCCCTCTGAAGCGAGGAGAGCGATGCCGGAGATTATCGCAGAGAGCATCGATCGGCTGACGTGTGTGGAGATGCGGAGTCCGGGGATCGATCGGGGGATCATTGCGCCCCTCTACCAGGCGGCACGGGAAGCTCAGGGAGGATCACCGCTGTGTCTGCGCGCAGCGCGCCTGCTCCAAGAGCGGGTGGGGGCGAAGGACACGGTGGTGATCATCACCGGTGCGGGCACGCCTCCCTATCTGCCCTACGGCGAAACCGATGGTCCGCCCGGCGCCGTGGCGCTCGCGCGGGCGATCGGGCGCGGCCTCGGGGCCAGGATCGTTCTGCTCACCGAGCCGCCGTACATGCCGGGGGTGCGGGCGGCAGCCGGCGCGGGGGGGCTGCCGGTGCTGGACGACGCCTTGGCGATGGACCGCCCCGGGGCCGTTGTGGTGCGATCATACCCGGTGGGGGACGAGGAGGGCCGGCGAGAAGCGGATACCGTCTTGTCTCAATATAAACCCGCCGCGGTGATCGCCGTAGAGAAGCTCGGGCCGAACGCCAAGGGTGTCATCCACAGCCTGCGCGGCGTTGATGGGACCGCCCACACTGGGAAGGCGCAGCATCTGATCCACGCCGCGCAATCGCGACAGGTCGCGACGATCGGGTTCGGCGACGGGGGAAACGAGCTGGGCTGCGGGTTGATCTACGACACGGTGCGCCGCGTCCTCGAGTACGGGGCGAAGTGCCAGTGCCCATGCGGGGACGGCATGGCCACGACCGTCAAGACCGACGTCCTGGTGATTTCGAATACGAGCAATTGGGGCGCCTACGGCACGGCGGCCTGCCTGGCGCTGCTGCGGCGCGATCCCACGCTTCTGCCCGACCCAAAGGAGGAGCGCGGGGTCGTCGAACAGTGCGCGTTGCACGGGGCCGGCGACGGCATGGCCGGCCTCCCGATTCCATGGGTGGACGGCACTTCGCTTGAGGTCCAGGAGGCGATGCTCGTGATGCTCCACATGATCGTCTCAAACGGACTCAAACACTTGCGGCGGCCCTTTTAGCCCAACGCATCTCGGCGCGGACTCCCGGGGAGGTGCCATCAATGTTCCGGGAGCCGCTGCGATCCAAGCGTGACCTCCCCGCCCCGGACGGCGGGGTGGCGCTCCAGGAATGCCGGAGACTCAGGCGACGGGTTGGTGCTGGCGGACCGTGCCCGGATGGTCCAGATCCGCAGAGACCGGAACGCTAATTTCCTTCATCCAAGCGACCGCGGAGGTCCCATCCACCCGCGCACAGCGGTGGAGATGGATGACGGAGGTGACCGTATCGCCGAACTGCGGAGTGACCTCCTTACGGAACCCGCACGAGCACTGGTACCAGGCCATGAGTCCTCTCCTCCTCGGTCTCAGGCGACTTGTCGCCCGTCATGGCTCCATCTTAGACGCGCCGGAGGTGTCCCGCTGTGCTCCGGATCACTTCCGGCGTGTGAAGCTTGCCACACCAGGGAGGGGGAAGAATTACGCTGTGTTTGGCTGTCCTGAGGGAGAAAGTTGTCCGTGTAGACCCCGCCTCGCCCGCGCCTCCTCGGTGATCCGCTGCAACATCACCCCACACGCCGGGGAATTCTACCGCCCCTCCACAACATTGCCGGCCCCGATAGGGCGGCATCCTGAGGGTTGCGAAAGCAATCCGGCTTATTCCCGCGCCGAATCACCGCTTGTCCCCTCTTCATCATTTAGATAGCCCGTCCGCACGCTAATGGAGAACGGTTCCACCCATTGGATGAGGGGTGCCCCCCTCGCATGGTGGAACCACGCCAGCAGCTGGGAAACGCGCCCGTCTCCGGACGGTCGGGATCGGACCAACTTCGCCGAGCTGCGACTGGACCACAAGAAAGAGGAGAGCGTCAATGAAGCATGGGCTGCGCACGCCGGGGTCGACGTTGCGGTGATACTGTACGGACCGATCCCCGATGACCGTCTCGGGCGGACTCGTGTACCGACATGCCTCCAGGTTCTGATGGCGGCGGGGACAACGTTCATCATGGTGGGGATGACCGCCGTCGTGGATCCCTCTGCTGGAACCTTCCAGCGGCCCGCCGCACCTGGGCCGGCGCGCCCGCCCGCAGCTTCCCGTGCCGGAACCTTCAAGCCATCTGGGTCCAAGGATATCGATCGATACGCGCATGGGACAGCTCGGAAGTATGGAGTTCCGTACTGGGCGGTTCGAAGCATCCTCGATTCTGAGGATAGCGGACAGGAATCGGTGAGTCCCCAGGGGGCGATCGGTGTCGGGCAGTTGATGCCGGCGACGGCGCAAGCCCTGGGGGTCGATCCGCACGACCCCCAACAGAACGTGGCGGGGACTACGGAGTACATTGCGCAGCTGTACAAGCAGTTCGACGGCGACTGGGATAAGGTCGCCGCCGCGTACAATGCCGGACCGGATCACGTGGCCTCCGGGAAGACCCTGTCGGACGAAACGGTCGATTTTCTCCGAAAGTTTCGCGCGGCGCGAAAGAAGTATGAGGTGCCGCAGACAGCGACCACGCGATCTGGAGATCATCGCGACGGGACCTCAACTCCCCCGCCATCGGGCGTAGCGGGTCGTATCTGGGGCCGACCCGCACCGCTGGTGCCGGCCTCCGACTGGACGTGGCTCTGACGCCAGCGCCCGACCCGGCCCACGACCTCCTTGTCGCGTTCCTGATGCACGTTCGCGTGGACTCTATGGATGCCATTTGTATCGGAGCGGGACTGATCGGGTACTCCGTCGGCAGCGGTCGGCGTCGGTACCTGGCCGTTCAACCGTCTTGCCCGATTACCCAGCGCCGTGTGGCGCGTTGCCTCAGGGCGCGGGGTTCCGATATTCGTGGCTCAGGGAGCCAAGGGTTCTCGAGGAGACCAATCGAAGTCTGATGGACCCGGGGGGACGTGCGGAGAACAACGAACCGAAAGGGGGAAGGAAGATGGCTACGTACATCACGCTCGTGAAATATACGCAAAAGGGCATCGAGACCATCAAGCAAGCCCCCGACCGGATCAATGCGGCAAAACAGAGGATTCGGGCCGCCGGTGGAGAGATGAAAGCGTTCTATTTGACGATGGGGCGGTACGATGCGGTGGTCATCACCGAGGCGCGCACCGACGAGGCGGCCGCCGCGAACCTCCTCGCCGCGGGTGCTCAAGGCACCATTCACACGGAAACTCTTCGTGCCTTTACTGAGGATGAATTCCGGAAGATCATCGCGGCAATGCCTTGAGTGGTCCAGATTCATAAATCCCGATAGTTCCCCCCGGGTCTGTTCCAGTGACGAGCGATGCGGAGTGCGGACCGCCCCTGTCTCCATCGGGGCGCGCGGGCTGCATCGCTCGGCAAATCTACGCCGCGCGCGTGCGAAACACCGCCAACGGCAGCAACGCACTCACGATGTACTGCCCTGCGTCGACGATCTCCGAAATCTTCAGGTCGACGCAGAGGCTGGCCAGGATGTAGGCATCCTCGGCCGAAAGGCGGTACGTTTCGGAAAGGTATGCGATCATCGCCCGCACCGCGTCTTGGGCGGCCCTGAAGAGGTCCGGCCCGACCCCGGTCGTGCCGTACCACCCCCCGGAATTGACGCGCGGGACGAGCGGCCCGGGTGTGGCGAACTGCGGGGCGGGGAGTCGCCGGCCCTTCTGGAGCGTGAAGCGCAGCGCCGCATACATGGGTGCCTCGATGCCCGTAACGCACACCTCGCCGTCACCCTGCGCGGCGTGGGCGTCCCCGCAGCTGAACAAGGCCCCGTCGACCTGCACCGGGAGGTAAAGTGTGGAGCCGCGGGTGAGCTGGCGGGTGTCCATGTTCCCGCCGAAAGGCCCCGGTGGCATCACCGCTTGCTTGTGCGCGCCTGCTGGGCACACGCCCATCGTGCCGAAGAAGGGCTCGATCGGGATTGCGACGTCGTCGCGCAGATACGCGGCGTCACCGTTGGCGAGGTCGAAGACCTTCAGGTAAGGCGTCTTGAAGTCGTCGGCCAGCAGCCCCAGGCCCGTGAGAATGGCGGCCCAGCCCCACCCCTGAGTGTGGATGTCGAGGATCTCTATGGCGAGCGTGTCACCGGGTTTGGCGCCGCGTACAGCGATCGGACCGGCTAGAGGATACACACGCTCCCAGTTCAGCGTAGCGAGAGTGGAGGTCGTCGACGCCGGCGTGATCTGATTGTCGCTGACATCCCGGGTGCGCACGACCACGACATCGCCGCTGTCGATCGCCATGGCCGGATCGAGCCGGATATCCCAGGTGAAGTGGACGGTGTCCGGTGGAAAGTATCGAGTCGCCCCCATCGTCAGCCTCCCGTTTCGTCGCATTGTCTGGACGTGGAGGGGTTCCCCGGGGCGCGGCGGGCTCCTGCCCTCATCGTCGTCCTGTGCGAAGCGAAGCGCGAGGGGATGGGACCGATCGGGGAGTCACGTCTCGCGCGCCGAGAGGGACAGACGCTCCGTTTCCATGTCCTTTTGCGCGCCGAACAGGGCACACACTGTGTGAATCGTCCCGTCGGCTTCGATCTGTGCCCGACCGGCAGGACGCAGGACCGAGAATGCCTGATGGCGGTGGGAGACCCATGCACCCGTCCACGCCCGCGGTAAGCACCGGCGGCGGCCGTAGCGCCGAGGAATGGATCAGCCTGATACGCGTGCTCATGCTGCTCACGCTGATCCCGGCCCTGTGGTTTGGGGTCGTCACCGTGGCGCACCCCGCCATCAACGGGATCATCCTGCTGCTCGGCGGGTACGTGATCTTGCTGGCGGCCGGTCCGCGGCGGTTCGCTGTGCTGCGGCGGCCCGATCTGGCGATTGCCCTCGATCTCCTGGTGATCACCCTGGTGGTGGTCATTTCCGGGAACCTCAGCAGTCCGTTTATCTTCCTCTACTATCTGACGATTCTCGAGGCGGCGGCCCGCCTCAACCTCCGCCAGGCGCTTGCGGCCTCGCTGGCCATGGCCGGGATGATCGTGCTCCTCTGGGTGCGCGCCGGCCGGGTCCAAACCCTCGAAACCGCGGGATTCCGCCTCGGCGCGATCATCGCCGGTGGGTTCTTCCTCGCGTTATTCCTGGGCATGATGGTGCAAGAGTATCGGGTGACTCGTGAACGCCTGCGCTGGACTCGGGTGCTCGACCAGCGGCTGCAGGAAGCCACCGCACAGCTCGAGGACCAGCTCCACGAGCTGCAATTTTACAACGCGCTCGCCGCCCGGCTCTCCGGCGAGTTGCGCGTGGGCGGGGTGCTGGACATCCTGCTGCAGGTGTTCTTGGAGGCCGCACAGCTCCCAAGCGGGCTCGCCTACGTGTGCGGCGATGGCGAGGAGCCCCGCGTCGTCACCACCCGCGGGGTGGAGGACGACACCCCGCGGCCAGGGCTTCCGCCCTTCCTGATTCCATCGGCGGAGAGCGGCGGCGGTGACCTGATCGTGTTGCCGTCCTCAGGCGATGGCAGACAGGGGGAGATCCTCGCGTATGTGCCGTTGGTGCGGGGTGAGCGCCTGCAAGCCTGGTTGTGCGGGATGGGTCCGTCCACGGGGGCTTTCACGGAGTCCGTTCGTCGCCGCGTTCGCGGCCTGGCCGCACAAGGCGTCTCCGCCCTCGAGGCGGCCCGCTTGCATGAGAGGGTCAATCAGAATCTCGAGCAGTCCCACATTCAAGTGGTCCTGGCGCTGGCCCGCACGGTCGAGGCCCGCGACACCTACACCGCCGGGCACAGCGAGCGCATCGCCTCCCTGGCCGAGGCCGTCGGCCGCGCGCTGGGCTGCGGGGAGGAGGAGGTCCGCGACATCCGGCGGGCCGCACTGCTCCATGACATCGGGAAGATCGGTGTCCCCGACCAGATCTTGCGAAAGCCGGGGCCGCTGACCAAAGAGGAACGCACAGTGATGCAGCACCACGCGATCATCGGCGAGGGAATTCTCCTGTCGGTCGAGCGGATGCGAGGGGTCGCGAAGCTGGTGCGGCACCATCAGGAATGCTTCGATGGGACTGGATATCCGGACGGACTCTGCGGCGAGGAAATCCCTCTGGGCGCCAGGATTCTTGCGGTCGTCGATGCCTACAGTGCGATGGTTGACCGTCGGTCGTACAAGCGGGCTCGGCCCGGCCGGCAGGCCATCAAGGAGCTGGAGCATTGTGCGGGGACGCAGTTCGACCCGCGGATCGTCAGGGTCTTCTGTCGAATGATCGAGCGGTTGGACGTCGGACCGGTGCCGCACCGGCAGTCCCCCAAGGCGGAGGCGCTCGTGAGGGCGGCCGAACCCGCGGACTGATCGGGCCGGCCAAAATTTCGGGCTCTACCGGGTTTCGAGGGGGTATAAGTCCAGACCCCCGCAGTGGAAGTAGATGGCGGTTTTGAAGTGGTCGACGTTGCGGAAGTCCCGCGCGGTCTTTTTCACCCACTGGATCGTCGCGTTCACGGCTTCGAGCCCTGCGTTCGTGATCCGGTGATGGAGATACGTCAGGACGTTGGGGAAACGACGTCGGATCACCCAAGCCACTTGCGCCATCGGCTTGAGCCGGCTGTGGGTGGCGCGCCAGAACCAGCGCCCGAAGAACCGTTGGCCGCACTCAGGTACGTGTACTCCCAGCAGTGGCGGAACCGTTCTTTGAGCGCCCAGGCGCGTCCAACCTTGAGATCGCTGCCCAGTAACTGCCGAAAGGTCCGGCGTTGCTCCGAACTGAAGTCGCTGGGGCGCCGTAGCCAGAGATACTTCGTCCCGGTTAGCCGCTTGTCGGCCTGGCGCACCAGCAGGCGGTGCTCGGTCCGTCGTACCTTATCGACGGCCTCATGCAGATGCTTGACGATGTGAAATTTGTCGAACACGATTTTCGCAGCGCCGTGGGGCACATGAGTGCTGACGGATTGGACATACGGGTCCCACATATCCATGGCCACCGCCTCGAGGCTGTCGAGTTGCGCCGGCGTGCAGGTGGGCCAGAACGCGTCCAGGCTCTCGGCAGTGCGATCGTCGTGCAGAAAGAGGACCCGGTGGCGACCCAGGTCCGCGACGATGGTCAAGTAGCGATGGCCCTTGGCAATGGCCTTCTCATCGACGCCAAGATGCGAGATTGGTTCCGCCGTCCGGCGCGCCAGCCCTCGCCGCACCGCGCGGTCCTTGATCCCCCAGGCCTCATCCCAGGTGATCCGGAGCAGGGCCGCCGCGCCGGTGACCGAGCCTTCCCGGAGGAAGTCGATGGCGAGGCGTTCAAAGAGCAGGGTGAACTGACTCCCCGGCTCGGCCCAGGGGATCGTGATCTGTTTGACGCCATGCTGGGGGCACTGGACGCGCGGGATCTCCGCTTCAATCCACGTCCGCAGCTGGCACGTGTCCAGGTGCCGCCATCGCCGCGGGCGACGGTCATATCCCGGAGAGGTCGTCTGACATTCCGGACACGGAAACGGGCCAGGACCAGGATCGACTTTCACTGTGACCTGCACTCCGGTGACGTCCACGTCCACAGCCACCACGGTCCACGGTGGCGTCAGGCCCAAGATCGTTGCGTACAACTCGACGTCGCGCACCACTGCCCCCTCGCTTCGCTCTTCCTCGAGGGGTTCGGCACGCTGTCCACGTCGCGCCTGCCGACCTTAACCGGCGGGGGTGCGCCCGCGACGATGGCGGTCAAGGAGCGCGCAGCACGCCGTCAGGCCTTGTCCTTGACAGCCAGCGGAGTGGACGCTATGGCTTTGGACCTGTCGGCAGGCGCGGACCCTCGCACCATCGTTCCGCCCTTCACCCACACGACTGTCCGAAGACCCAAATTTCGAGGCCCTCTTCCATTTCGGCGACCCACCGGTATGCCTTCGGCGGGATGCCCGCGAGCTGTTTCGTGAGCCGTTAGGGGTATCGAAATTTTTCCGTTCAGGTCCGCCTCGGTGGGACCACCAGTCCTTTTTCCGTCCTAAGCATCCTCTCCGGCCACCGCGCGCCCGGGTGCTCCCGCCGCGCCTCCCCCACGGCGTCCCCGTACGTAGGGGTCTTGACGTCCGGTGGCTAAGAGCACCCGGATCCCGCCTTGCAGGCTCGCGGAGACGCTCGAGGGGGGAAACATTGCCGGTACGTTCGGGACTGTCCGGTCGGGTGGGGCTCGTGACCGGAGGGGGTGGGCACATCGGGGGAGCGTGCGCGGTGGCCTTGGCCCACGCAGGCGCCGACGTCGCCCTGCAGGACGTCCATACCGGGCGCGCCGAGGAGGTCGCCGCCCAGATCCACGTCCTCGGCCGCCGGGCCGTGGTCCTGGTCGGGGACGCCGCCGACCCGAACGCGGTGCGCCAAGGGGCGCGGCAGGTCGAGCGGGATCTCGGGCCCGTAGACGTCTTGGTCAATACCCCGGGCATCTCCGAGCCCCGGCCCGTCCTTGCCCTCGGTCTCTCGGACTGGCAGCGGCTCCTCGACGTGAATCTCACATCGATTTTTCACTGGGTGCAGACTATCGCGCCGGGGATGGTCAAACGCGAGTGGGGGCGCATCGTCTCCATCTCCTCGGTCAGCGGGAAGGCGGGTGGCGGCGGCAGGTTTTCCGTGAGCAAGGCGGCGTATGCGGCCAGCAAAGCCGGGGTGATCGGCCTGACCGTGGGGCTGGCCAAGGAGTTGGCGCCGCACGTGACCGTGAATGCTGTCTGTCCGGGCCTGATCCACACGCGGGCGACGGAAGGTCGCGTGATCCGTCGCGAGTGGATGCCCGAGATTCTGGCGTACATCCCCGCCGCCCGGTTGGGCAGGCCGGAGGATGTGGCAGCCGCCGTGGCCTTCTTCGCATCTCCGGAGGCAGCATGGATTACGGGGGAGATCATGGATGTGAACGGCGGCGCCTATCTCGATTAGCCTTCCGGCTTCTCCGAGATCATGAACTGGTACGGCGGCTCGAGCCCTTCGGTCACCTCCGGCCGGGTGGCGGCAAGCGCAGCCTTGACCGCGCGCACCCGGTCGTAGATCGCCTCGACGTCTGCATCGGTCAGCGCGAGACTCTGCTGTTCCGCCTCGGCCCGGAGCCACTCGCGCGTGAACGCGCTCATGCGGCGTCCTCCAATCTGGGGCGCCGCGCCTGCCACTCCGCGGCCCGTTCGAACTCGTGCGCGATTTGGAAGAGCGCCCCCTCGTCGAAGGCTCGTCCGACGAGCTGCATCCCGACGGGCAGCCCGGCGGCGGTGAACCCGCACGGGACGGTGAGCGCCGGGTGTCCGGAGAGGTTGAACGGGATCGTGCCCCACGTCGTTTCGGGTGGGTTGGCGTTCTGCGTCTCGACCGAAAACGCCGGGAACGGCATGGTCGGCGTGACGATCGCGTGGACCCCCCGGAGGGCGTCGTCGACCTCGCGGATCCACAGCCGGCGGATCTGCCCCGCCTGCTGGTACTCCGCCGTGGTGAAAAACGCCCCCGCGGCGATGCGCTGCCTCGCCCGGAGCCCGTAGTCCCGGAACTGACGCCGCATGCGCGCGGCGTGCTGCCCATACGCCTCGGCCACCATCAAGGCCCACCCCACGATGCCGACCTCCCCGGCGTGGGGGAGGTCCACGGGGGTGAGCCGCATGCCGAGGCCTTCCAGCCGCCGGAGCGCACCCCGCATCGCCGCGTCCACCTCCGGATCGAGTTTTTCGAAGAAGTACTGGCGCGGGACGCCGAGGACGGCATGGGGGATGCCCTGGGCGAGCGCCGCCGCGTAGTCCGGCACCGGCCGCGCGGAGGACGTCGCATCATGGGGGTCCCCCCCGGCCATCGCGCCCAGCACCGTCGCACAATCGGCCACCGTTCGGCACATGGGGCCGACGTGATCCATGCTCCAACTGAGCGGGAAGACGCCGTGCCGGCTGACCCGTCCATAGGTCGGCTTGATCCCGACGATTCCGCAGAAGCTGGACGGGATGCGGATGGAGCCTCCCGTATCGGACCCGGTGGCGGCGATGGCGAGGCCGGCGGCGACGGCGGCCCCCGATCCCCCGCTCGATCCGCCCGTGTAGCACGCGGTGTTCCAGGGGTTTCGGGCGGTGCCGAAGACGTCCATCGTGCCGCAGGCGAACTCCGTCGTGTTCGTCTTCCCGATCAGGATCATGCCGGCGTCCGCCAGCCGCCGGACGTGCGTGGCGTCGTGGTCGGGCACGAAGTCCAGCATCGTCCGAGAGTGGCACGTCGTCCTGATGCCCCGCGTGAAGTGAATGTCCTTGTGCGAGATCGGGATCCCGTGCAGCGGCCCCCGAGGGCCTCCGGCGCGGATCTCCCGCTCCGCCCGCCGTGCCGCATCGAGCGCCGACTGGCCGCAGACGGTGATGTAACTGTGCAGGGCGCCGTCGTGGTGGTCGATTCGGCCGAGGAGCGCCGTGACGAGCTCGACGGGGGAGAGCTCACGGCGGGCGAGCCGCGCGGCGAGGTCGGCGATGGGAAGGAAGCAGAGCTCCGAGTCCACGAAAATCCCCCTTGGCGCTGCGTCCGGGGCCGATCTGGGAGGACGTCCGGCTAGCCGATTCGCAGCACGATCTTCCCGAACTGGGTCGCCTCGTCCATGCGCTGGAAGGCCCGACTCGCCTCAGCCAGCGGGAAGGCCTGGTCCACGACCGGGTGCAGCTCCGCTGCGGCGAAGAACGCCAGCATGCCGCGGAAATCGTCCGGGGTACCCATCGTCGACCCCAAGACGTTGAGCTGTTTCCAAAAGATGCGCCGGACGGCGACCTGGGGGGCGACCCCCGTCGTCGCCCCGTAGCTGACGATCCGCCCGCCCGGCCGGGCCGCGTCAAGCGCCCGGTCGAATGTGGCGCCGCCCGCTCCGTCGATGATGAGGTCCGGCCCCGCCCCTCCGGCGGCGTCCCGGACGCCCCGCACCCAGTCCGCGGTCGTGTAATTGAACCCCCCGTCCGCGCCGAGGGCCCGTGCCCGCTCGAGTTTCGCATCGCTCCCCGACGTCACCAGCACACGCGCCCCGGCTTGCTTGGCGATCAGCAGCGCAAAGGTAGCGACCCCGCCGCCGATCCCCAGCACGAGCACCGTTTCACCCCGCTGGACGCGCCCGCGCATCACCAACGCGCGGTACGCCGTTAACCCCGCGAGGGGCAGCGCCGCCGCTTCCTCGTCGGAGAGATGAGGCGGGCGGGGCAGGACGTTCGCCGCGGGCACCTTCACGAGTTCGGCGAAGGTGCCGTTTTCGGGGAGGCCGAGGATCCGGTACCGCGGGCCCTGGGCTCGGGGATCGTCCCCCCAGTCAAGGCTGGGGTTGATCACGACCCGATCGCCCCGGCGGACATCCGCCACGCCCGCCCCGACCTCCACCACGTCCCCGGTCCCATCCGAGCCGAGAATGATGGGGAACCGCAGACCGGCATACTGCCCCTTGCAGATGAACAGATCGCGGTGGTTGAGCGCCGCGGCCCGAACGCGGACGAGCACCTCCCCGGGCCCCGGAGCCGGATCGGCCACGCTCTCGAACCGGAAGGCCACCGGCCCGCCGGGCTCATGCAGCACGACCGCGTTCATCGGTTCCCCCCAGCCGCCGCCGCGTGCTCGGGACTCACGGGCGGGCCACCTTGACGACGTGGGATACGACGTCCGCCAGCAGGTGCAGCCCCCGCACGAGCGTGGCGGTATCCAACCACTCGCGCGGCGAGTGGACGTGCCCTCCCCCGGAGACGCCCATCGAGATCGCGGGAATCCCTAACGCCAGCGGGATGTTGGCATCGGTACTGGCGGCGGCCAGGCGCGGCTCGATGCCGTGCGCCCGGTGCGCATCCCGAACCGCCGCGACCAGCGGGTGGTTTGGGGGGATCCACCCCCCCGGGCGATCGCCGATGATCGTGGTGGTGACCCGCACCCCGCGCTCTTCGACCAGCTGCGTCAGCGCCCCCAGGCGCGCCGTGAGGTCGTCGACGCACCGTCCCTCGACGGACCGAAAGTCGATCTGGATCTCCGCCCTCGCGGCGATGGTGTTGACCGATGTGCCGCCGTGGATGCCCCCGACGTTGAGCGTGGTTTTGGGGTCCGAGGGGATGGGCGTCTGGGCCAGGGCGTGGACGAGGGACGCGATCTCGTGGATGGCGTTCGGGGCGCCGAAGTCGCCCCAACTGTGCCCCCCATCGGTTTCGTACCGGACGGCGAACCGTCTCACCGCGATGCCCTGGTGGATGATCTGCCCGAGCGAGCCGTCCACCACGAGGACAACGTCCGGCCGGACCTCCTCCGGCCGCAGCCGGTGGCGCATCCCCCGGAGATCGCCCAACCCCTCTTCGCCGGTGGTGGCGACGAACTCCAGTCGCCCGGCGGCTGGGTGCCCGGCGGCGCGAAAGGCGTTCGCCAGGGTGATCAGGGCGGCGACGCCCGGCGAGTTGTCCCGCACGCTCGACCCGAGCAGCTTCGTCCCCGATCGCCTGGGGGGCTCGTGCGCTTCTCGAGGGTAGACCGTGTCCATGTGCGCGGCCAGGATGACGTGTGGGCGCGAGGCCCCGTCCTGCAGGGTGCCGCGGACGTTGTCGGCTTCGTCGATCACGACCGCGCTGAGACCCGCCTCCCGGAATCGCTGCGCCACGTAGACCGCGCGATCGTGTTCCTGAAAGCTTGGCGCGGGGATGGCGGCGATCGCCTCCACCTCGCCTAAGTGCGCGTCCGCGCTCCGGTCCAGCGCGGCGTGAAGCCCCGCCATCGACATCCTCCGAAAACCTGGGCTGTGCGGAGGATTTCCATACCACGACCGAATCTCCTGTGGACGGGAGGAGGCGCGCCGGCGCCGCGCCGCGAAGGCACCGCTTGATGGGCTCCGACGACAACGCGCCTCCACCCTACGACCTGGTGCTCCAGGGCGGGACTCTGATCGACCCCGCACAGGGAATTCATGCCAGGAAGGACGTCGCCTTCGCCGGCGGTAAGGTCGCCGCCATCGCCGACACCCTGCCCGCCGCCGGCTCGGCCGAACTCGTCGACTGTGCCGGGCGAGTGATCGCGCCGGGCATGATCGACCTGCATGTCCACGTGTTCTACGGCGTGAGTCACTACGGGATCGATGCCGATCCTCACTGCGTCGCCAACGGGGTGACCACCGCGGTCGACGCGGGGTCGGCCGGGGCGGACACGTTCCCTGGCTTTCGGAAGTACGTGATCGACGTGGCCGCGACCCGCCTGCTCGCCCAGCTCAACATCTCCTCGCAGGGGATGCTGTCCCGGGAGATCGGCGAGCTGGACGACATCAAGTACGCCAGCGTGCCCAAGGCGATCGCCACGATCGAACGGCATCGCGACGTGCTGCTGGGGGTCAAGGTCCGATTGACCCGGAACGCCATCGTCGGCGAAGCGGCGGGGATCCGCCCCCTCTATTTGGCCCGGGAGGCCGCCGACGCGGTGGGCCTCCCCATCATGGTGCACCCCCAGGGGGCGTGGTGCGCCTCGCTGGACGACATCCTCGCCGTGATGCGCGCGGGCGATATCTTGACGCACTGCTTCCACGCGCACACCCACGGCATCCTCGACGCCGAGGGGAAGGTCCGCCGTTCGGTGCGCGAGGCTATGGAGCGGGGCGTGGTCTTTGACGTCGGCCACGGCGAAGGGAGCTTCAGCTGGGAGGTCGCCGAACGGGCGTTGCGGGAGGGGGTTCTGCCCCAGACCATCTCCAGCGACCTGCATCGGTACAACGTCGACGGCCCGGTGTACGACCTCGCCACGACGGCGAGCAAGTTCCTCCACCTCGGGCTGTCGCTGGACGAGGCGCTGCGCAAGGTGACCGCCGTTCCCGCGGCGGTCATTCGCATGGCGGACCGGATCGGGACGCTCCGCGTGGGTGCGTGGGGGGACGCGGTCGTGTGCGATCTCCAGACCGGGCGGTTCGATCTGAGAGATTCCCACGGCCAGCACCGCCTCGGTCGGCAGCGGCTGATGCCGACCACGGTGGTGCGCGCGGGGCAACGGTACCACGCCCCGCCCGGGCGGGCGGAGCGCGCCCACGACACGCGATGAATCGCCCACCGGGTCCGCGGCAGGGCTCCGGGGCGGGATCGGAGAACCGCTACCCATCGACCGGACATCCATCCCCCACGAGGTGCCCACGCCATGGAAGACCTGACCGCGCTCAAGGACCGCGTCTGCAGCGAGATCGACGCCATGCGGGCCGCGCTCGGAGCGCTGAGCAAGCGGATCTACGACAATCCGGAGATCGGGTTTCAGGAGCACAAGGCGCTGCGCTGGCTCGGCGCGTTCCTGACGGAGGGAGGGTTCGGGTTCGAGCCGGGGATCGCGGGCCTCCAGACCGCGTTCCGCGCCGAAGTCCGCGGCTCGCAGGACCGGCCGCGCGTCGCCCTGCTCGCCGAGTACGATGCGCTCCCCGGGCTCGGGCACGCCTGCGGGCACAACTTGATCTGTACGGCCAGCGTGGGTGCGGCCGTCGCGCTCCGCCGCGCCGTGCCTCGCCTGCCCGGCACGCTGACCGTGCTGGGGACGCCGGCCGAGGAGGGCGGCGGCGGGAAGGTCACCATGGTCGAGCGGGGAGTCTTTGAGGGGGTCGACGCCGCGCTGATGTTCCACCCCTCGCGGCAGAACCTATGGACGCGCGGGGCGCTCGCCGCCCAGCCGCTGACGATCGGGTTCCGCGGCCGCTCGGCACACGCCGCGGCCATGCCGGAGAAGGGGATCAACGCACTCAACGCCCTCCTCCAGACGTTTCACGCCATCGACTCCTTGCGGCAGCACGTGACCAGCGACGTGCGCATCCACGGCATCATCACCCACGGCGGCGATGCGGCCAATGTCGTCCCGGCCTTCGCGGAGGGAACGTTCCTCGTCAGGGCGGCCACCCAGAAGACGCTGGCGGAAGTCATGGCCAGGGTGAAGCGCTGCGCGGAAGGGGGCGCGGCGGCGACGGGGGCGCGCGTAGAATTTGCCGAAGGCCTCATCTACGCGGAGCGCAACAACAATCGTGCGCTGGCCGGCCTGTTCGGCGAGAATCTCCACCGCCTCGGCGTCGAAGGCGATGAGCCGCCGACACAGGGAGGCGTGGGCTCGTCCGACATCGGCAACATCAGCATGGCGGTGCCGACGATTCACCCCTACCTCAGCATCACCGCCGCGGACATCTCCGGGCACACCCCCGAGTTCCGGGAAGCGGCCGGCTCCGCGAAGGGGTTCGAGGCCATGATCCTGGCCGCGAAGGGGTTGGCCATGACGACCCTGGACGTGATGTACCGTCCGGGCGCGGTGGACGGGATGTGGTCCGAGTTCCGGTCGCGCGCCGGCGCGGGGGAGTGATCAGGAGCGGCGACGAAGCCCGCGGCAACGACCTCAACACCGATCGGTCGCACCCCAACGCCGGGATCCCGCTCAGACGACCCACCATCACCCTGACCGCGCATTCCAATTGAAGGTCGCGCGTGCCGCCGGGGTCGAGCGGGATCGCGACGTCCGGTGGGTATCCGTGGCCCTCGATCTCTACCCCTTTGGCCGTGAGGACGCGGGCGAACGCGACGTTCATGCCGGACCCGTCCACGAGGCCCAGCAGCGTGGCGTATTCGAGTTCCCCCGCCGTGTGCTCGCCGACGAGGGAGGCGCCGCGCTGCTCTTTGAGGGCGGCGGCACTCAGTTCACCGTTGGAGGCGGCACCCACGTCGATAAGCACGACCAGCGGGATCGCGGGCACGATCGGATCGCCGGTCGTTCTGCCGATCTTCGGCACGCCATCCCGCCCGATTTCCTGGTAGACCACAGACCCGCGGGGGAGAAATAAGCCCATCGTCTCGACGTACTCGGTGATGAGCCCGCCCCCGTCCTCCCGCAGGTCCACGATCAGCCCTCGCGGGCGGGCGGCCAGCAGCCGGGTGAGCTCGGTCCGAATGATCTTCGCCGATCCCAGGGAATACCCGTAGAGCTTGAGATACGCGATCTCGTCGGTGATCATCCCGCTGTCGGCCACCGGCCTGGTGACCGCGCCCCGCGCGATCACGAACGGCAGTTGCGCACCGCCCCGGAGGACGGTCATCTGCATGACGGTCCCGGGAGGGCCGAGGAAGAGGCCTTGGATCTCGGGGCTGTCCAACCCGTCCACCGCGACGCCATCGATCTGGACCACCTGATCCCCGCGGCGCACGCCGGCGCGGTCGGCCGGGGCACCGGGGATGACCGCGCTCAGAATCCAGTGTTCGTCCGATTTCACGAAGTTGATCCCGATGCCGTCGTAGGGTTTCCCCTGGAGGATCGCTTCCGCGACCGTCCGTTGCGTCGGGGTGAGAAACACCGTGTGCGATCCTCCGACCGCCTTGAGCATGGCGCGGAGGCCCGAGTACAGAAGGGTGCGCTCCGGGATCTTCCCCCCGGCGAGCGCCACGGCGCGATCGAGCCGGTCGCCGAAGGCCTGGAGCGCCGCTGGCTCGTCCAGCCCCGCCGGAAGCTCTTGAAGGTCGGCCGCAACGATCCCGGCGTGCTGCAGCGCCAGGCGCAGGCCGCCCACCCCGGCTCCGATGATGGCGGGGATGTCGAGGTGCGTGTTCCAATGACGGTTCTCCAGGATGGTGAGGGCCTCTCGGGCCACGGCGAGATCGGGGGGAGCCGCCACGACGCCGAGAGGGTGGATGAGCAGGAGGAGCAGCAGGAACGTGAGCGTGATCCGGGTCACTCTAAGACCTCCATGGCGACGCAAGCGTCGGGGTCTGCCCGCGCGCGCCCCAGTGGCTCGCGGGATGAACGCCGACGCCCTGGCGCAGGAATGATCGCCGGGCGGACCGACGATATGGCCGCGGGGCTCGGTCCGCCACGAACGTAAGCGTACACGACGATCCCGGGTCGCTCAAGCCCCCGCCGGCATCGCCCCGGATTGGAGGGAGGGACGGTGATGATGGACAGCCCGGTCCCTCGGCCAGATCGGCCAGGAACCCCAAAGCCTATCATACGATGGATGGCCCCAGCGAGATTCCCGTCACCGGGACGCTCCAAGACCACATCGCGACCGACCGGGGAGGGATCAGGGCCCGACGCCGGTGACCGCCGGCCGGCGCGGCGGGGCCCCCCGCGATTCGGAGAGACGGTCCTGCGGTATCGCCGGTTCGGAATCACCGTCTTCGGGCGGAGTTCGCGCACGGCCCGCATCGGGGAGCCGATCGCCACCCTCGGGGTTTTGGACCGGTCTCCTCGCGGATCGAGGAAGGGGCGTGAGGTCGAGGGTAGAGGTCCACCCATCGGCCCGGGGCGGAGGGCACGCGCGCGCAAGGAGGTTGCCGATCCGGGGATGAATCGGGACACCGTACTCGCTTCTCGTGGCCCGGCCGCCCAATGTCCCGGGAGGACGCCCAGTGCCCCAGAGCCGCAAGCCGAGCCTGATCCCGGAGGAAGCACGAAAACTTCACTACGAGGCGCTGGTGATCGACAGCCAGCAGCCGCCCGTGATCAACGGGTTCCTGTACACGGAGAAGATGAAGGCCGCGGTCGCGGAATACGCGGGGCAGGGGCTGGGGCGCGACGAGGTCGCTCCGCAGATGTCCGTCATGGCGGTTCGCGAGATCCAGGATTCCGGCGCGGCGCGCAAGCAGTATCTGGATCTCTGGCGCCAGTCCGGCGTCACGGTGGCGTGCGGGACTTTTTCCGGCGCCCACCGGATGCGGGAGGCATTTGAGCGGGCCTGCGAGTCCATCGCCCGGGCCTATGCCTTCGCAGACGCGCTCCAGGGTGCGCTGGTGATTTGCCGAAACGCCGGCGAGATCGAACGGACGTACCGCGACGGCAAGGTCGGCATCGTCCTCGACTTTCAGAACACCACGCCCTTCGGCGATGATCTCGATCGGGTCGACTACTTCCATCAGCTCGGGATCCGGATGGTGCAGCTGACGTATAATCTCCGGAACCTGGTCGGCGATGGGTGCACCGAGGCCCACCAGGGCGGCCTCTCGTACTTCGGCCGGGAGGTAGTACACCGTCTCAACGAGCGGAAGATCCTCGTCGACGTCAGCCACTGCAGCGAGCAGGTCGGGTGGGACGCGCTCAGCGAGTCGACGGCGCCGGTGGTGGTGTCCCATTCGGCGAGCAAGGCCGTGTGCTACCACGACCGCGGCAAGACCGACGAGCTGGCGAAGGCGGTGGCCGACCGCGGCGGGTACTTCGGCGTCGTCATCGTCCCCGGGTTCATCTCAGAGTCGAGGGAGGCGACGCTCGACGACTTCGCCCGGCACGTGGAGCACCTCGTCGATGTCTGCGGGATCGACCACGTGGGGATCGGCACGGACAAGACCGGAAAGGGGCCGGGCACCGAGTCGATCGTCGAGTATCCGGCGTCGATGCCTCGGCACCGCGCCGGTTCGTTCGACTGGGCGGGGTTTCGGCTCACGGAGCACCGCCTCACCCCCGAGTACCGCCTGAAGGGATACGACACTTTCGCCGATTGGCCGAACCTGACCGTGCACCTGGCGGGGCGGGGCTTCGGCGAGGAGGAACTGCGCAAGCTTCTCGGGTTGAACTTTCTTCGGGTATTCCGCGACATCGCCGGCTGAGGCGGGCGTGGGGGCTGGCCCGAAGCCGGCTGCGGGGACCCCGCCGCCCGGTCACTGGCCGCGCCCGCCTACACCTCACCGCGGCGGGGCCGAGGGCGGTGCCCCCTGCCCGTGGTGAGGACCGCGTATTCCGTGCGGGGCCGGCTCAGGGCGCCGGGTGCTTGCTCCGCTCGCTCCAGGACGGGCTCGGGTAGAGGACCATGTAGTTCGCTTGGGCGGCCTTGTCCCAGGGCCAGAGCAGGTGCTTCTGGCCGTCCCAGCCGATCTGCGCGACGATCCCGCTGGCCAAGATGTTTTGATGGTTCCGGTCAAACTTGATTCCGGCGTAGTCGATGATCAGATCCTTCTGGCGGGTGAACGTTTTCGCCGCCGCCTCGAGGAGCTTCTGCGGATCGGTCGAGCCGGCCCGGTTGATCACGTCGGCGATCCACATGAACCCGGTGAACTCGCGCATCGCCAGGTCGCCCATGTTCTGGCCGTGGCTGTACGTCTTGTAGATCTCGTTGATCTTGACCCAGTTCGGGTTCGCGCGCGCCTGATCGATCGCGGTCGGGTCGCGGCCCATCCATGCCACGGAGCCGTTGACCTTCTTGGTGGCCTGAAGCCAGGTTTCGTCGTCGAACGCGCCGTCGCTGGTCATGACGACGCGCGGCATCCAGTCCGCCGCCTTCATCGCGTTCTGCAGCACGATGGTGTCCGGCGGGTACTCGACCAGGAAGAGGATGTCCGGCTTGGCGGCCTCGAGGCGTTGGACCTCAGAGGTGAGGCTCGCCGCCCCGACCTTGCTGGTGATGTCCTCGACGACCTGAATCCCGCTCCCGGCGGCGAGATCCACGGCCACCTTACGTCCATCTTGGCAGAAAAGGTTGTCGCAGTTCATCACCGCCATCTTCTTGAGGTCCGTCGGTCCGCCGTGCTTCGGCCACTCCTTCAGGAAGGTGAAGATCGCGCCGATCATGACCTTATCATTCGGCCCGGTCCGCCAGAACGTCTTGAACCCCTTCTCGGTCAGCGTCGGCGACGAGCAGCCGTGGCACGAGTACGGGATGCCGTACTGCTCCGCGACCGGCTGGATGACGGAGGTCGTGCCCGAGATCGTGGTGCCATCCAGCCAGGCGACTTTGTCTTGGGTTATCAGCTGGATCGCGACCGTCCGGGAGAGATCGCCCTTGCTCTGATCGTCGCGCGCGATCAGTTTGATCTTGGCGCCCCCGAGGTTCGGCAGGCCTTCCGTCTTGGCGTAGTAGATGGAGATATCGGGATGGGCGTTGTTGATCACATCGATGGCCGCCTGATCGGCCCACAGGTGCTCTTGGCCCAGCGAGGCGAACGTCCCGGTCAGCGGCACGACGATGCCCACCGGGATCTCCTTGGCCGCCGCGGCACCCGCCTTGGGGGGGGTCGCCGGGCCCCCGGCGCTGAGCGCAAGCGCGGCCGTGCTCACGAGCACCATCAGTGTCTTGCCCGCATCAGACCAGCGCATTGGAACGACCCCCTCCGTTCCACGAGAGTCCGGTGAAGCATTTGCTTCAGACCACGGATTTTCCTGCCCTGCCCTCCCCGGGGCTCCGGGGCAGGGTGTCAGATGCCGAGGTACGACCTTCGGATGAGATCGGTGGCGAGCAGCTCGCCGCCCGTCCCGTGGGAGACCATCCGCCCGGTCTGCAGGACGTACCCGCGCTCGCAGACGTCGAGCGCGGCGGGCACGTTCTGCTCCACGAGCAGGATGGTCATGCCCTGCTCGCGGTGCAGCCGCCCGAGCACCTCAATGATCTGGTCAACCAGGACGGGGCTCAGGCCCAGCGACGGTTCGTCGAGCATCAGCATCGTCGGGTCCAGCATCAGCGCCCGGCCGATGGCCAGCATCTGCTGCTGGCCGCCGCTGAGCGTCCCCGCCCGCTGCTCCGCGCGCTCCCCCAAGATGGGGAAGAGGGAGAGGACAAACTCCAGTCGGCGGGCGCGGTGCAAGCGATCCCGATTTGTGTAGGTGCCCAACAGGAGGTTCTCGCGCACCCGCAGGCGGCTAAACAGCCGTCGCCCCTCGGGCACCAGCGCCAGGCCGAGCTTGACGCGCTCATGCGCCGGGAGGCGGGTGATCGACCGTCCGGCCCAGCGGATCTCCCCGCCGGCGGCGTCGAGCAGGCCGGCCAGCGCCTTGAGCAGAGTCGTCTTGCCCGCGCCGTTCGCGCCGACGAGCGCGACCGCTTCTCCCGCGCGGACGCTTAACGAGACGCCGTGCAGCGCGGTCACCTCGCCGCCGTACGAGACGCGGAGGTCAGTGACCTCGAGCACGGTACCTCTGCCCCAGGTAGGCTTTGATGACCAACTCATCGCGCGCCACCGCCTCGGGCGATCCTTCGGCGATCACCCTGCCGTAGTTGAGCACGACGACCCGATGGGAGAGGGGCATGATCACCTCCATGACGTGCTCGACGACGCAAATCGTCATCGGGCTCGCGTCGCGCGCGAACTCGCGCCGGAACTCCCGGTGCACGAGGCGGACGAAGTCGACCGCCGCCGCCGCCTCCGCCGGCGTCAGGCCGGACATCGCCTCGTCGAGGAGGAGGACCCGCGGTCGGGTCGCCAGCGCTCGGGCGATCTCGAGCCGCTTCTTGTCCGCGAGCGGGAGGCTGCCGGCGCTGGCGTGTTCATTGCCCCGCAGTCCGGCAAAAGCGACCAGCCGCTGGGCCAGCTCCCGAGCCTCGTCGGTGCTGCGGGCGCGGTTCAGGGCGCCGCAGATCACGTTATCCAGCACGCTCATGCGGCGGAAGATGCGCACAAGCTGCCAGGTGCGGGACACGCCCAGCTTGCAGATCTGATCGGGACGCCGGCGGGTGATCTCCCGGCCGTACAGCCGGATCTGGCCGCCCTCGGGGTGCATGTACCCCGCGAGGCAGTTGAACAGCGTTGTCTTCCCCGCGCCGTTCGGCCCGATCACCCCCACGATCTCGCCCTCCTCGACGGCGAAGGTGACGTCGTCGTTGGCGACGAGACCACCGAACCGCTTGCTGACGTGCGCGATCTCGAGCGCGGTCACGGCGAAGGCGTCCCCCGCGTCCCCGCCGCGGCCGGGCGGCCGAGCCAGCGGCGCCACGGCAGCGAGAGCAGCCCCTGCGGCCGTGCCGCCGCGACGAGCATGATCAGCCCTCCGTAGACCAAGAGGTCGATCCCCCGGCCGGCCAGCGGCCCGGTGCCCAAGTACGTGCTGATCAGCTGGGAGACGGGGACCAAGATCAGCGTGCCCACCACAGGACCCCAGAGGTGCCCGATCCCGCCGAGCACTACCGCGACCGTGGGAAGCAGGCCCCAGTTGATGTCGAACACCTGCTCGGGGAAGACCGAGAGCGCCCACATCGCAAAGATCCCCCCGCCGACGGCGTAGATCCCGGCGGTGACGCAGCGCGCCAAGACCTTGTAGAGCCGGGTGTTGATGCCGAGCGATTGGGCGCCTTCCTCATCATCCCGGATCGCCCGGAAGTAGTAGCCGAACTTGGCCCGCTCGATCCGGCGCGCGGCCAGGAAGACCAGCAGGAAGAAGGCGAGGACGAGATAGTAGAACACGAGCTCCTTGATCCGTCCGCCCGGCTGCAGCGTGGCGATCTGCGCCAGCAGGCTCTCCGTCCGGCGCAGCGGGATGAACATGCCCCGGCTGCCGCCGATAAGGTCCCAGTTCGTGGCGATGGGGAGGACGATCAGCCAGATCGCGTTCGTCGCGATCGCAAAGTAGTGATCCCGGAGCCGCGTGATCGGGTAGGTGACGGCCGCGCAGAAGGCGATCGCCAGCGCCGGCCCCGCCGCGAACCCCGCCCAGGGCCCCAGGCCGGCGAAGGCCTGGGGGCCTGCCATCCCGTAGGCCCCCAGGCCGAAGAAGACCATCGGGCCGAAGTCGAACTGCCCGCACCAGCCGCCGATGACGTTCCAGGCGAGGGCGAGCCCGGCGTAGAGGAAGACGAGAAACCCGACCGTCTGGAAGTAGGTGACCCCGGACAGCTGGAACGGGATCGGATAGGCGATCGCGATGACGAGCCCGACCGCGCCCCACCCCCATCCCGGCCGCGGTCCCCCCGATCGCACGGTCGCGGCCACAGCTAAAAGTGACCGAACAGTCCCTGGGGCCGGAAGAGCCCCAAGAACAGGTATGAGGCGAAGACGAAGGCGTCCTTGAGGGCCGGCGGAAAGTAGAGCGCGGTGACCGTTTCGATGATCCCGACCAGCAGCGCCGCCAGCAAGGTTCCCGGGATGCTGCCGAACCCACCCAGCGCCACGATGGCGTAGGCGAGCAATGTGAACTGGAGTCCCACCTGGGGGAAGATGGCGAAGAAGTTCGCCACGATCACCCCGGAGACGGCGGCCAGGGCGGCCCCGATCCCCCACGCCAGCATGTACATCCGGTTCGCTCTGATGCCCATCAGCGCGGCCGCCTCTGGATCTTCCGACGTCGCCTGGAGGGCCAGCCCGAGCTCGGTCCGCTCGATGAGCAGGTAGAGGAGGCCGAAGCAGACGAGGGCGATGAGCCCGCCGGCCAGCTGTGCGACGCCCAGGACAAACCCGCCGGCCCGCAGACTGCCCCCGAGGAGCGTCGTCAGCAGCGTGTTGTTGAGGAAGTGATAGTCTGAGGTGAACACGGCGTTTGCCAGGTTTTGCATGAACAGCAACAGGCCAAAGGTGGCGAAGATTTGAGTGAAGATCTCGCCACGCCGCACGCGGGCCATCAGCAGCCGGTAGATGGCCACGCCCACGAGATACATGGCCAGGCCGATGGGCACGAGGGTGACGATCGGGTCGAGCTTGAAGACGGTCGCCAGCGTCCAGGCGGCGAACATCCCCCACATCATCAGCTCGCCGTGGGCGAAGTTGATCATCCCCATCAGCCCCCAGATGATCGTGAGGCCGACGGCGACGAGGGCGTAGATCAGCCCGATCTGGATCCCGTGTAGGACGGCCTGAGCGAGCTGCACCGAGGACGCGCCCTCCCGCGCGGCGCAGATTGTCCGAGAGGGTTCGGCGGTCCGCCGGGTATTTCCCCCGACCGCCTGCGGGATCCCGAAGACGTTCCGCGGGCGGGAGGCCTACACCCGCAGCAGCACCACCCCGGCGAGGATCCCGACGGTCAGCGCCGCGCGCCGGGGAAACGGGCCCGCCCCCTCCCGATCCGGCACCAGCCCGGCGTGCAGGCGGTTGAGCAGGCCGGTAAGGGCCAGCACGAACAGGGGAGAGATGTACCGGACGGCCGAGACCAGGGCCAGCGGGCCGCGGCCGTACGCCATCGTGCTCAGCACCAGCGGCACGATGGCGAGGAGTTCCAGCGCCGCCATCCCCCCGAGCAGTGCGACGCCCCGGGCGCGGAGCGAGCGCCCGACTAGCCGCCGATGCGGGGCGTGGGCCAGGAGAAGCAGCGTGATGGGGACGAGCGCGGCTCGGCTGAGCCCGAAGGTGTTCCAGTAATCCTCGCCCCCGAGCGTGACCTTCACAAACAGGTCTCCCAGGCTCCGCAGCGCCGCGCTGCCGACGGTGATCGCGAGCAGAGGGTTGAGGAGGGCCCGGCGCCGGTGCGGCCCCCGCTCCATGCTGAGCCCGGCGCAGCACGCCACGCTTAGCACGATCCCGACGTAGCCCAGGGGCCTGAAGACCTCCCCGAAGGCGAGCCATCCCCAGAGCACCGAGAAGAGCGGGGCCGTCTGGGTGATCGCGGCCACCGTGGCCGCGTCGGTGCGGCGCAGCGCGCGCGTGTACAGGACCGACGCCAGATACTGCAGGATGCCGGGCAGCAGCGCGATCGCCAGCGCCGGCGCCGGTGGAATCCGGAAGAGCCCCAGCGCCCCACGGACGATGAGGAGCCCCACCGCGTAGAGGCCGAGAAAGAGCGAGATGAAGAACGGAAAGCTCCAGCGATCGCGCAGGACGCGTTCGACCACGATCTTGTCGACGATGCCGACGACCGAGGTCGACGCGGCGCTGAGCAGGGCGAGCCAGAACCAGCTCACGCCCGGCCGGCGGCGGGACGCCGAGATCCTTAGCGGCCGCCCACGAGCTGCTGGAGTGTCAGCAGCGCGAGCGCCAGCGTGAGGAACATCGAGCCCCACCCGACGATGTTGGACATCCGTCCGTTGGTGTACCCACGCAGGACGCTGGGGTCGTTGGCGAGGCGCACGAGGACGAAGAACAGCGGCGGGAGCAGGAAGCCGTTGACGATTTGTGACCAGAACATCAGGGTGACGGGGGAGATGTGCAGGAGGGCGATCGCGCCCCCCACGGCGAGCGCCCCGGCGACCAAGAGGTAGAACCCTCGGGCCTGCCAGATCTTCTTGTCCAGTCCCTCCGCCCATCCGAACAGCTCCGCCAGGCTGTACGCGGTGCAGGCGGCCATCACGGGGATGGCGAGGGTGCCGCTGACGATGATGCCGAGCCCGAAGAGCAGCCCGGCGCCGGGGCCCGCGAGCGGCCGCAGGGAGAGCGCGGCGTCTCGGACGGTCTGGACGTTGACGCCCTTCCCGAAGAGCACGACCCCGGCCACCAGGATGATGAAGTAGAAGACCAGGTTCGCGTAGATCATCCCGGCCGCGACATCGGCATTTTCGCCTGGCAGGTCTTCCACCTTGCGGCGGGCCTCCACTTCTTCGGTGGTCTGCCAGAAGAACATGTACGGGGTGAGCGTCGCCCCGAGCAGGCCGAGCGCGGCCGTGAAGTACGTGGGCGTGAACTGGATGGCCGGCACAAACGTCGCCCGCAGCACCCGGTCCCAGTGCGGGTGGACGATGAGGCCCGTGATGATGTAGAGGACGAACAGCGGCGTCAGCAGCAGTAGGAACCGGCTGATCGTCCGGTAGCTGGCAAAGATGAGGGTGCTCGCCAGTAGCGCTGCCAGCGGGACGATCCACCACTCCCAGGCGATCCCGGTGAGCAGTTCCAGCGCGGCGGCGGTGCCCGCGAGGTCCGCGCCGACCGTGAGGACATTGGAGAGGACGACGGGGCCGACCACGGCCGTGGCCACCCGGGATCCGTAGCGGGATCGGAGGACGCGCCCGATCCCCCGCTTGGTCACCACCCCCAGCCGGGTCGACATCTCCTCCAGGTAGTAGAGCATCGGCGTCGCGAGGAACATGAGCCAGAGCAAGCCCAGCCCCGTGGTCGCGCCAACTTGGATGTAGGTGACGACCCCCGCCGGGTCATTGTCGGCGGCCCCCGACACGATCCCCGGGCCCATTCGCTGGAAGAACTGCCGCCAGGTGCGGCGGTGGATGATGTGATGGGATCTGGCGCGCCACCCCGGGCGGGATCCGGCCCCACGCCTGCCGTCGGCCTTCATCCGGGACAGCTGAACAGCGGCGTGCCCAGCGCCGCGGCGTCGACTTCGATGCCCAGCCCGGGGGCGTCCGGCGTCGTCCCGACCCCGTCCTGCGATCGGGGCCGGTGTCCGGCGATGTGTTCACGCACCCAGTCGTTCATGAACGACACGGTGAACAGCATCTCGGGACGGGTGCTTCCGGCGAGATGGCTGATCGCCGCGGTGACGATGTCCCCTCCCCAGGTGTCCTCGATGGTCATCCGCACACCGAGGGCCTCGGCCAGGTCACGGATCAGCCGCGCCTTGGTCAGCCCGCCGACCTTGCTGATCTTCAGATTGATCGCCTCCATCCCCCCGGCCTGGACGGCGCGAAGGAGCGAGGGGACGTCGGTGATGCACTCGTCGAGGATGAACGACAGGGTGGTGTGCCGGCGGACGGCCAGGCACTCCTCGAGCGTGGCGCACGGTTGCTCAAGGTAGATCCGTTGGAGCGGTTCGAGAAGGCGGGCGGCGACCACCGCATCCTGGAGCGTCCAGCCGCCGTTCGCGTCGGCGATGACGATGTCCGCGGAGTCGGTTACCCCGAGCACCGCGTCCACGCGGCCCCGGTCGGCGTGCGGGTCCCCGCCGATCTTGAGCTGGAAGCGGTGAATCCCTTCCGCCCGCCGCGCCCGCACGTAGCCCGCCATCTCCTCAGCCGACCCCAGCGGCACGGCGATGTACAGTGGATACCGGGCTTGCCGCTGCCCGCCCAACAGCGCGGCGACGGGCGCCCCCGCCGTCCGGCCAAGCAGGTCCCAACAGGCGATGTCGATTGGGCTCTTCGCGTATCCGTGGCCGCGCAGGGCGGCGTCCAACCGGTCGTTGATCAGTCCCAGGTTACGGGGGTCGCAGCCGATCACGGCGGGCGCGAGCTCCCGCAGGGCGGCGCGCGCGCCCTCGGCGAACGCGGGCAGGTAGGCGGGGCCAAGCGGACAGACCTCCCCCCAGCCGTTGAGCCCGTCGTCGGTGGCCAGCCGTACGACGGTGCTCGGGAGCGCGTCGACGGCGCGTCCGCCGGACATGACGTAGCGGCCGTGCACGTAGTGCAGATCGTAGCCGAAGACGTCGACTCTCGTGATCCGCATCGGTGGGCCTCCGGGTCATCGTGGGCGCGGCCGCCCTCGTCGCGGCGGGTCCGCCTGCCCCTGTACAATTCCTGCAACTCCGTTGCAACTCCCGCCGTCGGCGGAGATCGCCGGCACCGGAGGATTTGGGGGGTGCCGGGCGAAGGGGCATATCCTGCCGGCAGCGCGGCAAGGAGGTGTCCGCCCATGGAGGGCGAGGCGATCGGCGCACTGCAGAACCGCGTGCGGAAGCTGGAGAGGTTGATGAAGCTATCGACCGTCGCCTGGGTGCTCGCGGCGATCCTGTTGACCGTGCTCGTGCTGACGCTTCGGGAACTCACCACCTACCGGCGGGTGCTGCGGGGTCAGGGGATTGAGATCGTGGATGGCGCGGGCCACCAGCGCCTGCGCATGGGGATGACCCGGGACGGCGCCTCGGTGCTGAGGCTCTACGATGGGACCGAGAAGGAGCGGCTGGGGTTGTTCGTCGCCCGCAGCGGGGCAACGGGACTCGTCCTCTTCGGCGCGGGAGAACATCAGGGCGCGGCGCTGACGATCTCGTCCGACATGCCGCAGTTGCGACTCAACGATCTGGGGGGCAGGAGTTGTTCGCGGCACCCTGACCCCGAACGCGCCGCCGCCCGATAGAGGAGGAGGCCCGATGGTGCGGACACGGATCTGCGAGGTGTTGAAGATCGATCACCCGGTGGTGCTCGGGGGGATGGCGTCGGGGACGAATCCCGCCCTCGTTGCCGCGGTCACCGGCGCCGGCGGGTTGGGAATCCTGGGTGTCACCTTCCTCTCGCCGGAGCAGCAGCGGGCCGACGTCGGGCGGATCCGGGAATTGACCGCGGGGCCGTTCGGGCTGAATCATCTGCTCGCGTTCGCGACCGAGGACCGGTTCGCCGTCACCCTCGAGGCCCGGCCGCGGGTCGTGTCGACCGCGTGGCCCTGGTCGGATCAAGACCTGCGCCCGTTCTTCGGGCGCGCGCATGATGCCGGGTCGTTGGTGATGCACATGGTGTCGGGGGTGCCCGAGGCGGTCCGGGCGGTCGAGGCCGGCGCGGATCTCATCGTTGCCCAGGGAACCGAGGGAGGCGGCCACGTCGGATGGATGGGCACGATCGCGCTCGTCCCGCAGGTCGTCCGCGCGGTCGCCCCGGTCCCGGTGCTGGCCGCGGGTGGGGTCGCCGACGGGGCCGGCTTAGCCGCGGCGCTGGCGCTCGGTGCGGAGGGGGTGCTGCTGGGGACACGGTTTCTGGCCACTCCCGAGGCGCCCATCGCTCAGGCGTACAAGCAGGCGATCCTCGAGAGCGACGGGCACAACACGATGCTCACCGAAATCTCGGACATCGCTTCGGGCCGGGTCTGGCCCGGCGCGATGTCGCGCGTCGCCCGCAACCGGTTCATCGAGCGCTGGGCGGGCCGCGAGTGGGAAGTGCGCCAGCGGCGCCACGAGATCGGCCGTCAGCTCCTCTCCGCGCGGGAGCGGGGCGACGCCGACGAATCCAACCTGCAGATGGGGCAGACGGCGGGGCTGATCACCACGATCACCCCCGCCGCCCAGATCGTGCACGAGATCGTCGCCGAGGCCGAGCGGATCATCCGCGGCCGGCTCGCCGGCCTCGTCGCCGGCTGACGCGCCGCCCGGCCCGCCGGGCAGTCTACGCGCGTAGCCGAGCGGGCGCTCGGAACCGGCCGCGGGCGACGAGGTAGTCCACCAGCGCCGCGTACGGGTCGAAGCCCACCAGGCTCACCGCGTCGGTGACGAAGTTTGACAGCGCGTTGATGTCGTAGTAGTAGACTCGTCCGTCGCGATCGTCGATGAGGTATTCGACGCCCCCCAGATCGAGGCCGGTCGCCCGCGCGATCGCCAGGACATCCCCGATCACCTCCGCTGGCGGCGTGTACCCTTCGACCCGGAGCGCCACCTTGGGCAGGTCGACCGGACACAGATCCGCGGCGGCCGCGACCATGTCGTTCGATCCGCCGCCGCCCCGGTCGGCGGCGGCGGCGGTCCCATTCGGATGGCAGATGTCGGCCGGGCACAGGTTGAACCCGGCGGCGCGGTTCGGGTAGACCTTGATCGCGTAGAGGAACCGGCCGTCGAGGAACTCGACGCGGACGATGTGCCCGCCTCGCGCGGGCAGAAACTCCTGGACCAGCGCGGTGTGATCGATCCCCAAGGTCAGGGTGCCTTCCTTCGCCGCGCCGCGGAGCGCGTCGAGGGTCTCAAACCGCTGCATGCCGGCGCCGCTGCCCCCGATGTTGGGCTTAACGATCACCGGATAGCGCAGTCCCTCGGCCGCCGCGGGGGCGAGGGACGGATCGTTGATGACGCGCGACCGGGGCGCCGGAAGCCCTAGGTTCGCGAGCCGCAGCAGTTGCGCAACTTTTGACGTCTCCAGCTCGAACGCCGCGATGCCGTTGATCACGTCGGCGCCGGCGGCCTCGAGGTAGCGCAGGTACTCGCGCGCGTAGGCGATCGCCTGCCCGTGGCCGCGCAGATACGCCGATGGGCTCATGCGGTTGAGCACCGACGACCAGGGGAGATCGCGGGCGCCGAGGTCGAAGCCGTGGGCGCTCACGTCGATGCGGTCGTACGGAATCGCGCGCCGATCCAGTTCCGTGAAGAGCGGGGTGAACCATTCGGGATGCTCATATACAACGCCAAGGCGAGGCTCTGCTGTCCTCATCGAATACCTCCTCAATTGTTGGAAGACGGGCTGACGGTTGGATGCGGAGGCGCGTTACCTCCGCGGAGGACAGATGCACTCGCGCGGGCGTTGGCTGAGATCGCAGGTGGTCCCATCCACGGTGGGACCATCGTATCAGACTGGTGCCACAGCGCGCAAGCGAGCG
>DATEHM010000123.1:0-8864 GCA_035279545.1 bacterium
CTCGACCGCGCCCTGGTCGGGGCCGCCGACGTGCCCTCCCGCGTGGGCCTCCCCCAGGACCGACTCCTGGCCGACCGCATCGCGCTGGCCGCGGCGACGATCGTCCGGGATCATCGAGCGGCCCTGCCCCTTTCTGGGGGGCCGGCCGCGGTCGCCGCGGGGGTGGCCTCGCCCGGCACCGTCGAGCGGTTGGTGGAGGCCCTCCGCGCCACGGGCCGGCTAGCCCGGGTTGCCATCCTCGACGGACCGGACATCCCCGCGTGGACGGGCCCACTGGTGGTCCCGCTGGGCGATTGTCCCGGCGATCGGGAGGATTCGCAGGCCGCGATACGCCGAAGGGCCCGCGGACCGCATCAGACGGTGGTGGTTGCCACGGGGGTCCCCTATCCGCTCGGCCGATTCCCCCAGCACACCGCCTGTCTGGCCGTGTACGGCGCGGACCCCTCCTCCCTCCGCGCGGCGGCCGCCGTGCTCGTCGGAGCCGGCTCCGCCGGGGGGAAGCTCCCCGTGACCGTGCAGGAGTAAGCGTCGCCCGGTCAGGGCACCCCGGCGACGGGCGAGGTCTGAAATTCCCCCAAATTGTGCACTATCCTAGGTGAACCTTGCCGGTCAAGACGGGACGGGCACGGATAGGCCGCTTTGTGGATGTCGGTGCTCCGGGAGACGTCTGGCGGTAAGGATCCCGTCTGGTGCGGATGATTTCGCGCGGAGCGGTGAGAGTCATGCGAGACAGCCATCGCGGACCACGTGGTGCAGATGAAAGGACCCGCCGGCGGGCGCTGCCGCGCGTCCAGTGTATCGGGAGGAAGATGCGCCGGGCCGGTGCATCACAGGGCTGCCGGTGGGGTCCTCGGAGATGAAGATGTCTACCCCCAGCACCCCCCTGCATCACCGGCTGTTGGGGATCATCAGCGAGAATTCCAAGAAGCGCGGCGACGTCACCGCCGCCTGGTTGGCCGGCTTGCTCTCCGCCCCGCTGGCCGACGTGGAGGCGGATCTCAAGGCGCTGGTGGCGTTGGGAAACATCATTCAGGTGCCGAGCGAAAACGGCGAGGCGCACTACGCCATCGCCCCCAAGCGCCGGTTTCTCGGGGAGCTCCTGGTCGAAGAGGGGCTGTTGACCGACGCGCAGCTGCAGGAGGCGCTCGCCGAGCAGGCCCGAACGGGCGAACGGCTCGGCGCCATTCTTCTGGCGCGGCGGTACGTCGCCAAGCAGGATCTCGGCAGGACGCTGGAGCTGCAGCACGGCATCCCCTACGTCAATCTCTCCGCCCAGACCATCGACGAGCAGCTGGTGCGAAGCCTGCCGGAACGGTTGCTGATGGATCACAAGGTCGTGCCGTTTGCCCGCCGCGGCGACGAGATCGACCTGGCCATGCTCGATCCCACGGACATCCTGGCGAGCGATGCGGTGGGACGGTACCTGAAGGGGCACGTGCGAACGTTCCTGATCACGGAAGACGACTTCGCCTGGACGGTGAGCAAGTTCTTCGACGTGAGCCGGAAGGTCGGCGAGAGCCTCGTCGAGTTCTCCGCGCCAGAACACGAGGAGGCCGAGACGCTGACGGTGTCGGTGGCCGACACCTACAACGATCCTCCGGTGGTCAGGGTCGTCAATACCGTGCTCAACGACGCCGTCCGGATCGGGGCCACCGACATTCACATCGAGCCGGAAGCCGACGACACCCGGATCCGCGTTCGTGTGGATGGAATGCTGATGGACAAAGCGAGCCTTCCCCGCGCCATCGGGGACGCGGTGGCTTCCCGGCTGAAGGTGCTCGCCGGCATGGACATCGCCGAGCGCGTCCGACCGCAGGACGGACGGATGCAGTTTCGCGTTGAGGACCGCGAGTATGACATGCGCATCGCCACCCTGGGGACAACGTTCGGGGAGCGCACGGCCATCCGGTTGCTCAGCACCCGAAACGTCCTGGTTGGCCTCGATCGCCTCGGATTGTTCCCGGAGCAGCAGCAGTTACTGGTGGAATTCTTGGCGGCGCGCTACGGGATGATCCTGGTGACGGGCCCCACGGGCAGCGGGAAGACGACGACCTTGTACGCGTCCCTAAGCCACATCAATCAACCGTCGAGAAACATCATGACGATCGAGGACCCCGTGGAGTATCGGCTGCGGGGGATCACCCAGATCCAGGTCCGCGAGAAGGCCGGGGTGACTTTTGGGATGGGCCTCCGGGCCATCCTGCGGCATGATCCCGACGCGGTGATGGTGGGGGAAGTCCGGGATCCGGAGACGGCCTCGATTGCCGTGCACGCCGCCCTGACCGGGCACCTGGTGCTGAGCACCCTGCACACCAACAGCGCGGCCGGCGCCATGGTGCGGCTCTTGGACATGGGCATCGAGCCGTACCTCCTGACTTCATCGCTGATGGCCGTGATCGGGCAGCGGCTGGTGCGGATCCTGTGCAAGGCTTGCAAGCGCCAGTATCGCGCCCGAGAGGAGGATCTCCTGATGCTCGGGTACGCCACCGATGCCGACGTGACCCTGTACGAGCGCGTCGGGTGTCCCGAGTGCGGGGGCCTGGGCTACAAGGGGCGGACTGGAGTCTACGAGATCATCCGGCTGACCGACACCGTCCGCGACCTGGTGCAGCAGCGGAAGCCCGAAGTCGAGTTGATGAACGCCGCCCGGGCCGACGGGACACAAATGCTGTGGGAGGTGGGAGTGCGGAAGGTGCTCGACGGCGTCACGACCGTCGAGGAGGTCCAGCGGTTGATTTCGTCCGCGGCGCACTGACCATGCCGACGTTCGAATATGCCGGTCGCGACGTGCGCGGCGGGCTCGTCCGGGGACGAGTCGAGGCCGACGACGACCTGCAGGCCCGGGCGCAACTCCGTCGGGACGGGTACTTCGTCACCGCGCTGCGCGAGTCGGCCTGGGGCCGACGGCAGGGCACGGGCGTGCGCAACCGGGCGGAGGTGGCGATGTTCACGCACGACCTGGCGATGCTGCTGGAGGCCGGGCTGCCCCTCCTGCAGGCCGTCGAGGTCATGGGCGAGCACTCGGGGGACAAGCGGATGCAGGACGTCCTGCGCCAGCTCACCGCCGATATCCGGGAGGGGAAGAAATTCTCGGCGGCGCTGGCGCGACATCCCGATCTGTTCTCTCCCATGTATGTGGGGCTCGTCAGCAACGGCGAGATGGGCGGGAGGATGGGCATCGCGCTGGAGCGGTTGGCGGGGTTCCTGGAGCGGGATCTCATCTTCCGGCAGAAGGTCCGGGACTCCCTCATCTACCCGGGGCTCGTGCTGGCGATGGCGGCGGTCGTCCTGACCGTGTTCATCGTCTACATCATTCCGGCGTTCGACCGCGTCTATCGGCACGCCGGGAGCTCGTTGCCCCCGCTGACGCGAGCGCTTCTGGCCTGGAGCTCGCTGGTCCGGGGCAGCCTGCCCGTGCTGGTGCCGGCGGCCGTCGTGGTGCTGGCGGTGCCGCCCGTCCGCCAGGCGGTTTGGGTGGCTCTGGCCGCGCCCCTGCAACGGCTGGTGCTCCGGGTGCCTCATGCCGGGCGGCTCGCCCACACCGCGCTGCTCGGTCGGTTCGCGCACGCCATGGCCATGATGCTGGCCAGCGGCGTCCCCCTGCTCTCGGCGCTGGACGTCGCCGGCGAGGCCGTTGGGGCGGGAGAGTTTCGTCCCGTGCTAAAAACGCTTAGGGAGACGGTGGTGGAGGGCCAGCGCTTGACCACCGCGATGCGGAAGACGCAGTGGTTTACGCCGATGTTCATTCGGATGACCAGCATCGGGGAGGAAACGGGCCAGCTGGACGTCATGATGACGCGCGCGGCGACCGTGCTCGACCGGGAATTCGACGTGCGCATGCGGCGGTTCCTCGCCCTGCTGGAACCGGCCCTGACGCTGGTCGTCGGCGCGGTGGTCGGGGTGATCCTGCTGGCCCTGTATCTGCCGATCTTCGGGCTGGGGAAGGCGCTGATGCACTGACATTCGGGGTATATAAGGGCTCTATGGGAGAGCCCGAAAGGAAGGGTCGTATGCGAACGGTGCGGAGCGAAAGCGGCTTCACGTTCATGGAAGTGCTCGCGGTCGTGATGCTGCTGGGGATCTTGGCGCTGGTGGCGCTGCCGAACTACTTCGGCACCCAGGCGGGGGCCCAGCAGGCGGTGCGCAAGTCGAACGTCGAGGCGATCAACACGGCGATCGCGCTGTACCAGTACAACAACAGCGGGGCGTGCCCCGGGCAGGGCGGCCAGCCGACGTTCAACGCCTTCCTGGCCAACGCGGTGTACTTCCCGGACGGGCAGCCGCTCGACCCGACCGCGACCCCGCCGTCCAGCGCGTCGTTCAACACCAACTACAGTAGCGTAACGTGCCGCACCAAGTAGGCCCGCAGGGGCCGGTCCGGTGACGCGATGAGGGAGGCGACAGCCATGAGGCGCGTGTCAGCTGAAGGTGGCTTTACGTTCATGGAGGTGCTCGCGGTCGTGATGCTGCTGGGGATCCTGGCGCTGGTGGCGCTGCCGAACTACTTCGGCACCCAGGCGGGGGCCCAGCAGGCGGTGCGCAGCTCCAACGTCGAGGCGATCAACACGGCGCTGGCGCTGTACCAGTACAACAACAGCGGGGCGTGCCCGGGGCAAGGCGCTCAGCCGAACTTCAACGCCTTCCTGGCCAACGTGGCGTACTTCCCGGACGGGCAGCCGCTCGACCCGACCGCGAGCCCGCCGTCCAGCGCGTCGTTCAACACCAACTACAGCAACGTGACGTGCCGGACGAAGTGAAGGTCGGGGCAAGTGGAGGACGGGTGGAGCGGGAGGGTCCCATGCTGGGCTGATGGCATCGGCCGGCTGACGCCGGGGGGCCCCGCTCTGGGGGCCCGATCCGGCTCGAGGGGATTCACCCTGACCGAAATCCTGGTGGTGATGGGTTTGCTCGCGGTCCTGCTCTTGGCCACCCTCCCCAATCTCGCCGTGCCGGACGCCGTCCCGACCGCTCAGGCCGCCCACCAAGTGGCCGCCGACATGGGACTGGCCCGGCGCCTGGCGATCGCCGACCACGTAAACTACCTCGTCACGTTCGCCCCGGCGGCCGGTCCCTACGCCTCCTATACCGTGGGGCCTCAGGGCGGACCCCCCGGCCCGGACTTCCCCAAACCCCTCCCTGCCGGGGTGGTGATCACCGGCACCCAGCAGGTCACCTTCGCGCCGTCCGGCGCCACCACGGCGCCGGCCGCCCTCTCCTTCGCCAAAGGCGCCGCCGCCGCCCAAGTGCAGGTCGCCTCCGCGACCGGATACGTTCAAGAGACCGGTCCGTGAGCCGCGAGTCGGGCTTCAGCCTGATCGAGGTGCTGGTCGCCACCTTGATTCTCGGGCTGTCGATCGTCCCGTTGATGCAGCTCTTCCCCGGACTCGTGAACACCGCCCAGGACGACGAGATCACGATGCAGCTCGGCACCGTGGCCGCCAGGCAGATGGAGGCGGTCACGACCAGCCTCCATGCCAACATCACGAGCCTGGGCTTCGGGGCGACGTCCGCCGTCTGCGCCGATTTCCCGCAGTGCCTGGTGCAAACGACGATCACGAGCGAGGCCTCGAGCGCCACGCCGGGGGTCGGGCAGTTGGTCGACGTCCAGGTCGTCGCCTGCGCCGATGCAAACGGCAACAACACCTGCGACGCCGGCGAACGCCAAGTGGAGTACGATGCCAAGATTACCTCGCGGCCGTAGCCTCCCCCGAGATGCCGGCGCCACCCTCGCCGAGCTGCTCGTGGTGGTGATGCTCCTGGCGTTGATCGTGGGGGCCCTCTACCCGCTGCTCTGGAGCGGCCAGCAGGCCCAGGGCTACGCCGGCCACCGCCAGGCGCTGATCCAGAGCGGTCGCGTTGCCCTCGACAAGCTCCTGCGGGAGCTGCGCGCGGCGGAGTCCTTCCGCACGCTAGCCCCCGGGGATATCAGCTTCACCCTGGAATGGGGCGATGGCTCGGATGCCGCGCCGACGGTGGAGTACGCGCTCAATGGGGCGACGCACAACCTGGAGTACCGGTGGCGCGCCGACTACGATTACCGTGCCCCCATCACCGTCCACGCGTCGACCGCGGTGCCCTCCGGGTACGCCGTCGCGCTCACATTCAACCACGCCGCCCTGGTCCTGGCCGGGAAGAGCTTGGCCGGCGGAAACGACGTCCGGGTGCGGTACTGGAACGGCAGCGCGATGGTCGAATTGGACCGCGTGGTCGATCCCACCTCGGGCTGGAACAGCCCCACGACGACGATCTGGTTTGCCCTGCAGGCCCCGATCGGCACCGGCCGGCAGGACGGCAACTACTATCTCTACTACGGGAACCTCGCCGATGCGAACCCGCCGGCCAACGGCGCGAACGTCTTCCTCGATTACCAGGATGGCACCACGCTCGACGGATGGACCCGGCGGGACGCCCATCCCGGGGCGTATTCCGCATCCGCCGCCAACGGATTCATCTTTCAGACGGCGTCCGGGACCGGGTTTCGAGAACTCACCAAGAACGTCCCCCACGGCGATGTGGAGATCTTCTGGGGGTTTTCCAGCGCGGTCACCGATGCTCGCGACGGTCACGACGCCGGGATGAGCGCCCGCCTTGCCGACGATGGGCACGGGTACCGCCTGACCGTGGGCGATCAGAACAACACCACCCTTCGCATCAACTACAGGCGTGGCTGGGGCGGTGCCGGAGGGGCCATCGGGAGTGTCCCCGCACCGCTCGTCCCCGGCGCGCGCTATTTCGGGCGATTCTATCTGGTCGGCTCGACCCTGCAAGCGAAGTTTTGGCCGGCGGGGACCCCCGAGCCGGCGGCGTGGGGTCTCAGCGTGAGTGATGGCCGCCGCGCCAGCGGCAATCACTACGGCCTGGTGGATGGAAACAAGGCGCCGCAGAACCACACGCACTCGACGCTGACCATCCGGCCCCGGGTCGCGGTCGACCCAACCACGACGCTCGGCGCGGAAAGCTCGGGCGCCCGCCCCGACGCCCTGGTCCCGCTGGCGGGACCCTTCCGGTCCCTCGCGCTGGCGTGCTTCGATGCGACGGACGCGTCCATCCCGTGTGCCCCGACGGCGCCGGTGCGGACCGTTCAGGCAACGCTTGTCGTGATGGATCCGACGGGCCAGGTGCCCGATCTCACGCTGACCGGCCAGGCGTTTCGCCAGAGCCCATGACCCTCCCCGCCGCTCCCGCCTCCCGCCTGTCCGCGTGGGCCGCTTCGGCCGGGCGGGAAGACGGGCTCGCCCTCCCTCTGGCGATGGTCGTGGTGCTCATCCTGTCCGCCTTGATGCTGGGCCTTGCGCAAACGACGCTCTCCGAAATCAACACCGCGCTCCCCACGGACCGAGACGTGCGGGCCAACTATCTGGCGCAGGCCGCGCTCGAGGATCAGCTCTACCGGCTCAAGGCGAACAAGGACGCCGGGGCCGTTCCCCCAACGAACTATCCGGTCACCGCCGGGCAGGAGACCTGGTACAGAACCACCCTGACCTGCCTCCTCAACTGCGCCGTGAACTTCGAGAGCCGGCGCTGGCAGATCGTGGCGACCGGGGAGATCCATCCGCCGGGATCCGCGACCGTCCTCCAGGACCGCTCGATCCGCGCCCTGGTGGAGATCCATTACGGCGGAAGCGGCGGGTCGCTGTACCAGTTCCCAACGCGGGTATTGGTCCTCCGGTGGGAAGAGGTCTACCCTTAGGGGCTCCGTCCCGACTCTGCCGCCACGTGCGCGCGAGCGCTGGATACGGGGTTAGGCCTCCTGGCGGGCGGGGTGGACGGCCAGCCTGACGATCTTGCGCCGGAGGAGCTCCACGACGTTCGGAAGCGCGGCCGCGCCGTACCCCCCGCTCTCGATCGTGGCGTCCAGGGCCTCCTCGGCCGCAGCGAGGGCTCCCGCTCGATCTCCGGCGCGCTCTCGGGCCCGGGTCACCTCGAGCAGGAGGTGCGCCCGGTAGCGGTCCCGCGGCCCCCAGATGAGGCGTTCCTGCTCCAACCGCTCGCGAACCCGGTCGATCTCCCCGAGCAGGCGGTACTGTTGAACGCACCGCCGGAGGATCCGCCACCGGTCGCGCGCGTCCGGATGGGATCGCAGCGCCCGCTCGAAACAGGACGCCGCTTGCCGATGCTCTCCCCGGCGCCCCAGGAGCACCCCCGTTCCCTCCCAGTCGATCGGCCCCCGGGCTCCTACGGGATCGCGCAGGACCTGCGCCACCGCCGCGTGGAGGCCGATCAGCGCGAGGAGGTCCGTGCGGTTGTGTGCCAGGATCGGCTCGAGCGCGCCGCGGTCGGCGGTGCGGAGGTAGTGAACGTACAGGCTTGGGATCTCATACCCCGGGATATCGCCTGCTCGGGGCGCTCCCAGAATTTCGGTCTCAAGCGCGCCGAGGCGGTGCGTCCCCAGGACCCGGTGCCACAACCGTCGGGCGGAGTGGATGAGGTCGGTGTGGACGTCCACGGCCACCCCGCGGAGGCGGTTGAGGATGAACCGGGCTTCGAGCATCGGCCAGTCGAACCGCTGGCCGTTGAAGGTGACGAGGTGTCGGGTGCGGGCGAGGCGTTCCCGCAGCCCGGCGAGGAAAGCGCCCTCGGCGCTCAGTCGGCGCAGGAGGATCTGCTCGACCACGAGCGAGGTACCCTGGAGCGAGGCCAGCCCGACCAGGAACACGTAGGTGCCCGTTCCGCCGGCGAGGCCGGTTGTTTCCGTATCCAGCCAGAGGGTCTGCGCGGGGTCGCAGGCGTCGTGCGCGCCGATGGCGCCCAGGTATTCCCCGAGGGCACCGGTCCCGTGGCGGTGGGCGAGCGAAAACCGCGCCCGGATGACTTCGACCCCTTCCCCCCCACCCGGAGGCGGCGGAACCGAGGCCCGCGTCGCC
>DATEHM010000124.1:0-6679 GCA_035279545.1 bacterium
CTCGTGACGTGTCTCTGCGGCTGGCAGCAGCGCGTCCGGAAACTGGGGGAGGGGAAGGCGCAGTATCGGGGACATCTCGCGCACGCCCTCGCGGCCGAGATCGGGAAGGAGCCGTCCGATGGTTGACCGCGCGCCCGGAACACTGCAGGATGATCCCGTCCTCACCACGCAGGAAGCGGCGGCCATGTTGAAGATCTCGACCCGGAGCTTGCTCGACTCGGACGCGCCCTGGTTCCCGGCCGGCGCCGGCGCGATGCGGCCGCACCGGCGCTACCTGCGCTCGGCGCTCCTCGACTGGGCCCGGGCGCGGCAGGTCACGGAGCCCGTATGACTGCAGCGACACCACACGTCCGCGACGGCCGCCCCGAGCTGCGGGGCACCTTCAAGGTAGTGCGCCTCGGTCCTGAGCCTCCGGAGGGGGACGCGCCGATCTTGCGATACGCGATCGTCCAGGCCCGCGAGATCCCGGCGAATGACGGGAATCGGGGTGAGCTACGCGTCGATGCGTGGTTGACGCCTTGGATCGTTCCCCCCGGTGCGGACTTGTCGCTGGATGAGCGGCGCACTGATTGGTGGTTGATCGATGATCGTTGGGAGCGCGTGGAACACATGATGGGACAGCGCCAGACACTCGATCCGTTGCCCGTCTATGTCGCGAAGGGGAAAGGCGACTGATGGTCCGACGCTCCCACGGCCGCGGCACGGCGATCGTCCGAATCCGGCTCCGCGGCATCGGCCCGATCGAGCGGGCCTCCGGGTTCGAGAGCGCCGCCATGGTCCCGCGCTTGAAGGAGATGCTGCGCGTCCTCCACGAGGCCGGCCAGGACGATCTCCTCCGCGCGGTGAAGCACGGCCGCGTCGCGCTGCGGGACGTCTGGACGGTCTATCGCCGCGGGCACTGGCGCCGGCTGCCGACGGCCGAGCACGCCTTCCCGTTCGGGACGAGCTGGGAGGCGTGGCTGAAACAGCGGACGCCGGCATATGCGAAGCAGGCCGGCTGGCATCGGTCGGGCCTCGAGAAGGTCGCGGCCCCCGCGACCCTGGGCGAGCTCCCGGGCGCGGTGCGCACCTATCGCGCGGCGATGGCGACGGCCGCGAAGGGCGCGATGTTCAACCGGGTCCTGGCCTCGATGAGCCAGTTCCTCGAGGAGACCGTGACGTCCGTCCACAGCCTCTATCAGGAAGTCGCCGCGATCGAGAAGCTCCCGGAGCGGGTCAAGCGCCCGAAGTATGCCGCGAAGCCGGCCGAGGCCCTCGCAATCCGCGAAGCCCTGGGCGGCGCGCTCGGGGCGATCTGGTGGTGGATGTGCTGGCACGGCCCGATCCCCGACGAGTTCTTCTCGGGGAAGTGCGCGAACGAGGACGGGCGCTGTCACATTCGGGGGACGAAGCGCGACTCCCGCGATCGCTGGGTGCCGCTCCTCTTCCCGATCCCGCCGATCGCCATGAGCCAGGACACGTTCCGGAAGCGGCTGAAGGCCTCCGGGCTCGGCGTCCGGCCGAAGGACGCGCGGGACACCTTCGCGCATCTCTGCGACCTCGCCAACGTCCCGCACCTCTGGCGCGAAGGCCTCCTCGGCCACGCCCGCGGCTCGATGGACTACGGCGCGATCGAGAACGAGCGCGTCCTGGACGAGATCGAAGAGCGGCTGAAAGCGCTCCAGACCCGCGAACAGGTGGGGGGACAAATGGGGGGACAGCCTGCGGAACGGGGAGCGTGACGACATGACCCAACGTGTTGACGGACCGACGGATGCGCCCAGGAGGAGTCGAACCCCCAACCTCTTGATCCGTAGTCAAGCGCTCTATCCAGTTGAGCTATGGGCGCAGGCTAGTGTACGGTAAACCGCGAACGGACTGAGACGCACAGACGGGAACAGGAGCCAGGGGCAGCGCCCGAGAGTAACGTCCTGCTACCCGTTCCCCGCATCCCATCGGCGCGTCTGCGCGTCTGCCTCCCAGCCTCACAATGGGCGGTACAAGACTCGAACTTGTGACCTCCACGATGTCAACGTGGCGCTCTAACCAACTGAGCTAACCGCCCCGAACGGCTGGACGCACAGACGCACAGACGCACAGACGCGAAGACGCACAGTAGGTCGCAGAAGCTCGGTCAACAGGGCGCCGGTGCACTGCCCACCGTTGACCATCTGCGCGTCTGTGCGTCTGTTCACCAGCCTAACAAATAGCGGGGGTGGGATTTGAACCCACGACCTCCGGGTTATGAGCCCGGCGAGCTACCAGACTGCTCCACCCCGCGACGTATTCAATTTCGGATTGGCGATTGCGGATTGCGGATTTGAACGCCACTGCCTGACCAGTCAATCCGCAATCCGAAATCTGCAATCCGCAATTCCCAAAGAGCGGGAAACGGGACTCGAACCCGCGACCCCAACCTTGGCAAGGTTGTGCTCTACCAACTGAGCTATTCCCGCAGTAATCTAGACGCACAGACGCACAGACGCGTAGACGCACAGCCCAACTCACCGCCCCAGAATTCTACTCCCTGTTCCCCATCTGTGCGTCTGTAACCGTTAACCGTTAACCGTGCCCTAGTTTACAGTGGAGGCGAGGGGGATCGAACCCCTGACCTCGTGAATGCCATTCACGCGCTCTCCCAACTGAGCTACGCCCCCCTTGTGTTTCCAGCCTTCTCAGGGATATTTGCGGCCCCCGACAAGGCCCCTGGGCGGGAACACGGCATCTTATCGGGGCGTTCTACCAGTGTCAAGCGATCTTGGGCCTTCGGTGAACGTTCCGGGCCCTGGCGTGTACCAAGCGCGACCCGAGACCAAATACCATGGCAAAACACGAAACCAAGAAGAAAACCGTGAAGGCGAAGGCGGCACCCAAGGCGAAGGCCAAGGTTGTCCCCGCGCCCGCACCCGCCGCTCCCGCCCCGGCCCCGAAGGCCAAGGCGACCAAGAAGCGTGGGCGCCGCCGCGGCCTGCTCACCGGCCTCGGCCACCATGAGCACGAGCGCGACATCCTCGACCAGTACCTCCATGAGGTCTCCAAGACTCCTCTGCTCACGCAGAAGGAAGAGATCGCGCTCGCCCGGAAGGTCCGCGCCGGCGATCAGGAAGCCATGCAGGAGCTGGTCAAGCGGAACCTCCGCTTCGTCATCTCCGTGGCCAAGAAATACCAGAACCGGGGTCTCCCCCTCACCGACCTGATCGGGGAAGGGAACGTCGGGCTGCTCACGGCCGCCCGGAAGTTCGATCCCGACCAGGGCGTGAAGTTCATCTCCTATGCCGTGTGGTGGATCCGCCAGGCGATTCTCGCTTCGCTGGCCCGCCAGGGTCGCACCGTGCGCGTGCCGCTGAATCGCACCGCCGACCTCTCCCGCATCGTCCGGACCGCCGAGTACCTGCGGCAGACGCTGCGGCGGGAGCCGACCCCCGAGGAGATCGCCGACGCCACCAAGCTGTCGCTCGAGGTGGTGCAGTCCCTCGCCGCCCTCAACACGGGCGACGTCCGGCTCGATGCGCCGCTCGATCCCGACGGTGACCGCTCGCTCATCGAGCGCTTCATCGCCGAGGACCTGCCGGACACAGAGGACCAGGCGATGGACCGGTTCCTCTCGGACGAGGTGGAGAACGCGCTGAATACCCTCCAGCGCCGGGATGCCAAGGTCCTGCGCCTCTACTTCGGGCTCGACGGCGGCCGCGAACACACGCTCGAAGAGATCGGCGGCCTCCTCGGCGTCACTCGCGAGCGGGTGCGGCAGCTCCGGGACCGGGCGCTCAAGCGCCTGCGTGATGGCGATGTGGGGAAGGCGCTCGGGAGTTTCGCTGCTTAGTTGATAGGCGGTTAGTAGGTTAGGCGGTTAGTGGCCAAGAGCGATCTTGGCCACTTTCGTTTTCACTAACCGCCTAACCGCCTAACAACTAAGTTTTCGTCGTGATTACGGCACTCGGTCGGCGAACGGTGGCAGGGATCAGGGCCGTAGGCCGTCTTGGACAGTTCTTCTTCGACACCCTCCGCGCCCTCCCCGACGTCAAGATCTGGGTCCCCCTCGCCATCACGCAGATGCGCCGGGTGGGCGTCGACTCGCTTCCCGTCGCCCTGTTCATCGCCGCCTTTACCGGCATCGTCCTGGCCCTCCAGGCGTCCTACACGTTCACGGGCGCCGTTCCTCTCTATTTCGTCGGCACGCTGGTGGGGAAGACCATGATGCTCGAGCTGGGCCCCGTCCTCGCCGGCCTGGCCCTCGCCGGCCGCGTCGGCGCGAGCATGGCCGCCGAGCTCGGCACCATGCGGGTCACCGAGCAGGTAGACGCGCTCGAAACCCTGGCCTACGACCCGCAGAGCTACCTGGTCATTCCGCGAATCGCGGCGGGGACCACCATGTTCCCGGTCATCGTCGCGTTCGCCATCGCCGTGGGTATCACGACCGGATGGCTCACCTCGCTGGGCCTCCTGGGTCTCTCCACGCCCGACTTCCTGAAGGGCCTCAAACTCTTCTATGTCTTCAAAGACGTCTGGTTCGGCCTCTTCAAGAGCGCGACGTTCGGGTTCACGATCACCCTGGTGGGCTGCGTGGTCGGGCTCGGGACCCGCGGAGGCGCCGAAGGCGTCGGTCTCGCGACCACGCGCGCCGTGGTGTACTCGGCGGTCCTGATCCTCGTGCTCGACGCGTTCTGGGCGACGGTGCTCCTGTGATCGAGTTCAAGGGCGTCCGGAAAGCGTTCGGCGAGCACGTGGTCCTCGACGACCTCACGCTCACGGTGAGAGACCGCGAGACGCTCGTGGTCATCGGGTATTCGGGTACCGGCAAGAGCGTCCTCCTGAAACACGTGGTCGGCCTGTTGCAGCCTGATGCCGGCGGGGTGATCGTTGACGGGCAATCGGTGCCGGACCTGGATCGCGAAGCGTTGTCCGCCCTCAGGGCCCAGATCGGCTATGTCTTTCAGTTCGCGGCGCTCTTCGACTCGATGACGGTCGCCGAGAACGTGGCCCTGGGATTGCGGCGGCGGGCCCTGGCCGAAGACGAAATTGCCGAGCGGGTGTCGGAGGCGCTGGCGCTGGTGGATCTGACCGGGAACGACGACAAGCTGCCCGCCGAGCTGTCGGGGGGCATGCGGAAGCGGGTCGGCATCGCAAGGGCCATCGCGCTTCGCCCCCGCTACATCCTCTATGATGAGCCGACCACCGGGCTCGACCCGGTCACGTCGGCGGTGATCGACCAGCTCATGGTGCGGACCCGGGAACACCTGGGTGTGACCGGCATCGTGGTGACCCACGACATGCGGAGTGCCTACACGGTGGGAGACCGGATCGCCATGTTGTATGAAGGAAGGATCCGGCAGGTCGGGTCCGTCGGCGAAATCCAGGCCACCCAGGACCCGCTGGTGCGGCAGTTCATCGAAGGGATCCCTTCGTGAAGCGCGAAAACGAGTTCGCGGTCGGACTGGCGGTGATCGCCGCGCTCACCCTGGTGGTGGGCGGCGCGCTTTGGTTGTCGGGCGCCCATCTCGGCAAGACGGAGACGACGTACACGGCGCGCTTCCGGACCGTCGGCGGCCTCGGCGTGGGGAATCCGGTGGTGCTGCGCGGCGTCCGCATCGGCCGGGTCGAGGCGATCCGGCTCGCGTCCGGCAACTGGGTCGAGGCCGACCTGAAGGTCTATACGGGGGTCTCCCTGCCCCCCCGGCCCGCCGCGATCGCCGCGTCGGCGTCGCTCTTCGGCGAATGGGCCGTCACCGTCACGTCGCAGGACCAGCTTCCTGATGACCCCAATGTCCGCACCGCCATCGCCGAAGCGTCTGCGGGTGGCGGCGGACGGTGGCCCGGTGCCACCCTGCCAGACATCGGCCAGCTCACGGCCCAGGCGTCCCGCATCGCCACCGACATCGGGACGGTGGCCAACCGGATCCAGACGGCCTTCGACACCACCGCGGTGAACGAGCTGCGCCGCTCGATTCACGACTTCGGGCAAATCGCCGACCGGCTGGTGAAAGTGACGGACGAGCAGGCGACGGTGATCGGCAACGTCGGGAGTAACCTACAAACGGGATCCAAGGCGCTCTCCGATGCGGCGACGCGACTCCAGACCACCATCGGCCGGGTTGACTCGGCGACCAGCGCGGGGCAGGTATCGTCCATCCTGAACAACACCGCCGCCGCGAGCCAGGACATCCGCACCACGAGCGCCGATCTGCGGGATCTGGCCGAGGCGGCCCACAAGAACCAGGAGAGCCTGGTGCGGGTACTGGTCAACGCGGACACCGTGATGTCCCGCATCGCCAACAAGACCGGCACCCTGGGGCTCCTGGTGGCCGATTCGTCGCTCTATAAGGAAACGACCTTCACGATGATCCAGCTCCGCCAGCTCCTGGCCGACATCCAGGCCAATCCGCGCAAGTACTTCACGTTCAGCGTCTTCTAAGGACCAGATGTCGAAGCCGGCGAAGAAGGCCCAGCGGGAGACGAGCGCGGGGGGCGTGGTGTTCCGCCGGGAGGGCGGGGTGGCCCGGTACCTCCTGATCCGGGATTCGTACCAGAATTGGGGGTTCCCCAAGGGGCACCTGAAGACCGGGGAGCCTCCCGCCGAGGCCGCCCGCCGGGAAGTAGAGGAAGAGACCGGGCTCACCAATCTGCTCCTCCACGGCCCCATCCGGGTGATCGACTGGTACTTCCGGTTCAAGGGCAAGACCATCCACAAGTACTGTCATTT
>DATEHM010000125.1:0-8966 GCA_035279545.1 bacterium
GATCGGGACGCCGATCGTCCCCGCCCCGGCCACGGCCCCCGCATCCTGCCCTACGGCCGTCTTGCGCCCGAGGGCGCCCACCACGGTCATATCCTCCCGCTGCGCGATGGTCCGCACGGCCGCCCGCCCCATCCGGCCGGCGGCGCCGGCCACGACCACCCTATGCACCGGCACGGGCCCGCACCTCTTCTTCGATGGCCGCGACGAGCGCAGGCTGCTGATCGAAGGGGCCGATCGCCGCGAGCGCCAGGCGGTCGGGGACCAGAAGCGATTCCGCCAGGGACCGCACCGCCTCGCCCTCGACCGCGTCGACATCGGCGATGATTTCGTCCAGGGTAATCTGGCGCCCGAAGTACTGCTCCGAGCGGGCCAGTTTGCTCATCCGGCTGCCGGGGGTCTCCAAGGCGAGCATCAGGTTGCCCTTGAGCGATTCCTTGGCCCGCGCCACCTCCTCGGCGGTCAGCCCGGCGCGCGCGCGCGCCAGGCCGTCGAGGGTCAGCCGCACGACCTCGCGCGTCGCGGCGGGGCTCGTGCCCGCGTAGACGACGAACGCCCCGGCGTCGGCGTAGGCGGCTTGGTAGGAGGAGATGGAGTACGCCAGCCCGCGCTCCTCCCGGATCTCTTGGAAGAGCCGGCTGCTCATCCCGCTCCCAAGCGCGGAGTCGAGGACCGCCAAGACGTACCGGTCGGGGTGGGCCTGGGCGAGGCCCGGCACGCCGAGGCAGAGATGCACCTGCTCGATCTCCTTGCTCCGGTACGCCGTCGCCCGCTGCGGCTGCGGGGGGACGTGGACGGCCGGGGCGGCGCGGCCCGACCATCCGCCAAGAAACTGGTCGGCGAGATCGACGATCTGCTCGTGATCCAACAGCCCGGCCGCGGTGACGAGGACGGCGTCGGGGCAGTACCGCTCCGCCATGTAGGCCCGGAGATCCTCGCGGGTGAGTCTGCCCAGGCTGGCCAGGCTCCCGGACACCGGGCGGCCGAGCGGGTGCTCGGGCCACAGGGTCTCGGCGAACACGTCGTGCACGAGGTCGTCCGGAGCGTCCTCGTACATCTTGATCTCCTCGGCGAGCACCTGGCGCTCCTTTTCGACCGCCGCCGCCTCCATCGCCGGGTGGAGGAGCATGTCGGTGAGGATCGCCATCCCCTCCGCCAGGTGGTCGCGCAGCACCCGCAGGTAGTAGCAGGTGTGCTCTTTGTCGGTGAACGCGTTCAGTTGGCCGCCGATCGCGTCCACCGCCTCGGCGATGGCCAGCGCCGATCGCGTCGCGGTGCCTTTGAACAGGATGTGCTCGATGAAGTGGGAGACCCCGTTGTGCGCGGGGTCTTCGTTCCGGGACCCCGCCGAAATCCAGACCCCGAGCGCGACCGTCCGCACGTGGTCCATCGGCTCGGTGATCACCGTCACCCCATTGGACAAGGTGGCGCGCCGGTACAGCGCCTGATCAACCGCCATCATCGTCCCCTTGCCGCGCACCCCTCACCGTGCGGTCCCGGCCGGGGCCCCGCAGGTAGCCGAGAAGCCTCCTCGCGGAGGCTTCCCCAGCGCCAGGATAGAGGACCGCCACTATGGGCCCGGCTTTCGACGCGGAGGCCGGGGCCCTCGGCGGTCCCGCTCGCGAGGTCCGCGATCGTGCCGGTCGAACCGTTCGGGCCGGCGCGCGTCCCCTCCGCCCCCGTCGCCCCCTTCGGGGGACAGCCCCGCCGGCACTTCGTCCCCCGGCACCAACCCCCGCCGGGTCAGGTTGACGCGCCCGATGTTGTCGATCTCCTTGACCTTCACCTCGAGTTCGTCGCCCACCTTGACGACGTCCTCGACCCTGTTGACCCGTTCGCGGGACAGTTCGGAGATGTGGACCAGCCCCTCCTTGCCCGGGAAGATCTCCACAAACGCGCCGAAGTTCATCAGCCGGGTCACCCGGCCCTTGTAGATCTCGCCCGGCTTGGCCTCCTTGACGATGTCCTCGATCATCCGCTGCGCGCGCGCGGCGGCTTCTTCGTCGGCCGAGGCGATCAGCACGCGTCCGTCCTGCTCGATGTCGATCTTGACCCCGGTTTCCGCGGTGATCTTGTTGATCACCTTGCCGCCCGGACCGATCACCTCGCGGATCCGCTCCGGGTTGATGACGATCGTGATGATCCGCGGCGCGTACGGCGACATCGTGGACCGCGGTGCGGGGATCGTCTGCGCGATCACATCGAGCACCCGCATCCGCGCCTCCCGCGCCTGGGCCAGGGCCTGCCGGAAGATCTCCCGGGAGAGGCCGCGGATCTTGATGTCCATCTGCAGCGCGGTCACCCCATCTCGGGTCCCCGCCACCTTGAAGTCCATGTCGCCCATCGCATCCTCGATCCCCTGAATGTCCGTGAGAATCGCGACGCGCGGATCCCCCGCCGGGCCGGTAATCAGCCCCATCGCGATCCCCCCCACCGGCTTGCGAATCGGCACCCCCGCATCCATCAAGGCCAGGGTGCAGCCGCAGACCGAGGCCATCGAGGTGGACCCGTTCGACTCGAGCACGAGCGAGACGAGGCGGATGGTGTACGGCCACTCCTCTTCCGGAGGCACCATCGGCTCCACGGCCCGCTCGGCCAGGGCGCCGTGCCCGATCTCGCGGCGGCCGGGGCTGCGCATCGGTCGGGCCTCGCCCACGCTATAGGGCGGGAAGTCGTAGTGGTGCATGTAGCGCTTCCGGTCTCGCGTGCTCAGGTCGTCGATGATCTGTTCGTCCTGCCCGGTCCCAAGCGTGCAGGCGGTCAGGACTTGGGTCTGCCCACGCACGAACAGCCCGGAGCCGTGCACCCGCGGCAGCAGCCCCACCTGCGCCGAGAGCGAACGGATCTCGGTGGGGGTGCGGCCGTCGGGGCGGATGCCGTCGGTAAGGATCATCCGACGGACCTCGGCCTTGATCATCCCGTCCACCACATCGCCTACGATCTTGGCCTGTCCGGGGAACCGATCCGCCAGCGTGGTTTGCGTGTCCGCGGCCGCCTCGGCGAGCGCCGTCTCCCGCGCCTGCTTATCGCCGCGCCGCAGCGCCTCGGCGATCTTCGCCGCGGCCGTTTCGCGCACGGCCGCCTCCAGCTCGGGGTAGGCAGGGGGCGTCACCGCGAGCTTGGGGCGCCCCACCCGGCGGGCCAGGTCGTCGATCCCGGCGATGATCCGCTTGATCTCCCCGTGGGCGAGGTCGAGCGCCTCGAGAACGCGCTCCTCGGAGACCTCCCGCGCCCCCGCCTCCACCATGGTGATGGCGTCCCGGGTACCGGCGACCACGAGATCCAGGTCCATCGCCTTCTCATCGAGCAGCTTGAGCGAGGGGTTGACCACAAACTGCCCGTCCACCAGGCCGATCCGGACCGCGGCGATCGGCCCATCGAACGGGATGTCTGAAATCGCGAGCGCCGCCCCCGCGCCGCAGACCGCCAGCATGTCGGGGGTGTTGTCCAGGTCGCTGCTGAGCACCGTGGCGACGACCTGGACGTCGTTCCGGAAGCCTTTGGGAAACAAGGGCCGGATCGGGCGGTCCATCAGGCGCGCGCTCAGAGTCGCCCGTTCGCCCGGCCGACCTTCGCGCTTAAAGAACCCGCCGGGGATCTTTCCGGCGGCGAACATCTTCTCTTCATAATCGCACGTCAGCGGGAAAAAATCGATCCCCTCCCGCGGTGACGACGACATCGTGGCCGTGACCAGGACGAGCGTGTCCCCGGACCGAACGACCACAGCCCCGTTGGCCTGCTTGGCCAAGGTGCCGGTCTCGATCGAGATCGGGCGGGCCCCCACCTCCACGTCCACGCGGCCCGTCCTCTCCCCGTGCGCGGCCTGGTCCGTTGTCACTGTTACCGTCCTCCTCCATGCGTCAACTGGGCCGGTCGAACCGCCCGCCGAAACGGCGACGGAGCGGGGTCCCCGCTCCGTCGTCTATCGCCGCAACCCGAGCCGATCGACAATTGCGCGATATCGTTCCATGTGGTGCGTACTGAGGTATGTCAACAATCGGCGCCGCAACCCGACCATGCGCAACAATCCCCGCCGTGAATGAAAATCGCTCTTGTGGATCTTCAGGTGCTCGCTGAGGTGATTGATGCGTCCGGTCAACCGCGCGATCTGAACGTCGGCGGATCCGCTGTCCTTGACATGTCGTTGAAACTCATTCACCGCGACCTGCTGCGTCGTTTCACTCTCTGCGCTCACCCGCTGTACCTCCCATCGACCATTCCCATCGCCGGATTCTGGCCCGCCCGCCGAGGCGCCGCCGGAGCTGCGGACGCCCCCGCCCTGCCCGCGCGCCACCCGAGATGGGGGGGACCCCCCGAAACGTGGGGGAAAGGCATACCTGCTGCACGTCTACCTATAATAACATACGCGTTCCGACGCTGGCAAACAGCCCGGATGGGCTCGCCGGCGCTACCGCACGCGCTCGATGTAGTTCCCGGAGCGGGTATCGATCCGCACGATCTCCCCGGCGGTCACAAAGAGGGGTACCTGCACGACGGTGCCGGTCTCGAGGGTGGCGGGCTTGGTCCCGCCGCTCACGGTGTCTCCCCGAAAGCCCGGCACGGTCTCCACGATCTTCAGGTCCACCGAGTTCGGCAGTTCGATGCCCAGCGGCGTCTGCTCGTGAAAGACGACCGTCACGTCCATGTTCTCCCGGAGAAACCGGGTGGCGTCTCCGAGCAGGGCGGCCGGCAGATGCAGCTGCTCGTAGTTCGTCTTGTCCATCATCACGTACTCGTCGCCGGTAGTGTACAGGTACTGCATCGTCTTCCGCTCCAGATAGACTAAAGGGACCCGTTCGGCCGTGCGGAAGGTCCGCTCCGTCGTCGCGCCGGTCTTGACGTTCTTGATCTTCGCCTTGACGTAGGCGGGCCCCCGACCTACCTTCACATGGTCGGAGGCGATGATGACGTACATCTCCCCGTCGAGAAGAAAATGCACCCCGGGACGAAAGTCATTGCTCGAAATCACGCGCGATCACCCTTCGGCAGTGTACCCGCTACCATGCTGCCCTGTCAACGCGGTGGCGTGGGCGACCTTCACGGCCGGCGAGGATCGGCAGGACGCCGACACGCCCGGCTAGCGCGGCCCACCCGGGCCCATCGCCCCGTTGAGATCCGCCGTCCGATTTGCCGTGCAACGGGGCTACCCCGACAGGACCTGCAGCTCTGTCGGCGCCCGCGTCAGGATGCGGCACCCGTCGGGGGTGATCTCGACGTCGTCTTCGGTCCGCACCCCACCCCAGCCCGAGAGGTAAATCCCCGGTTCGACGGTCACGACCATGCCGGGGCTCAGGACGGCGTCCTCCAACGGCGAGAGCCGCGGCCCCTCGTGCACCTCCAGCCCCAGGCCGTGGCCGAGCGAGTGCCCGAATGCCTCCCCAAATCCCGCCGCGGCGATGACGGACCGGGCCGCCTCGTCCACGGACCGGCAGGGGACGCCCGGCCGGATCATCTCCAGCGCGCGCCGCTGAGCGTCCAGGACGACCTGATAGACCCGGCGCTGCCGGTCGTCGGCACTCCCCAACACGACCGTCCGCGTGCAGTCCGAGCAATACCCCCCGCACTGCGCGCCGAAGTCAAGGGTCACAAACTCTCCCCGAGCCATCACCCGATCCGTGGCCCGGCCGTGCGGCAGCGCCGAGCGGGGGCCGCTGGCGACCACGCTGTCGAAGGCGATCCGGTCCGCCCCGACGCGGCGCATGAACGACTCGAGTTCGACCCCGGCCGCGCGTTCCGATAGTCCCGGACGAAGCACCGCGAGCATATGCGCAAATGCCTGATCGGCGATCTGCACGGCATGCGAGATCGCCGCCAGTTCCTCGGCGTCCTTCACCCAGCGGAGTCGGTCGACCGAGTTGAGGGGCACGAGTTCGGCGGGGGCAAGCTTCTCCCGCAGCCGCAGAACCTGCGCGTACGGGACGAACTCAGCCTCGAATCCGATGGTGCGTGGGCTTCGCCCGGAGATGGCGCCAGCCAGCGCGCCCAGCGGGTCCCGCCCGCCGCGCAGCACGGTCCAGTCGGGGGCCTCGGCCGCCGCCTGTTCCTCATAGCGAAAATCGACCGCGAGCAGCGCCTCTGCCGGGGTGACGAGGGCCAATCCGGCCGTCCCGGCGAATCCGGTCACGTAGCGACGGTTCTCCGTCTTCAAGAGGAGCAGAGCTTCCGTCCCGGACGTCGCGAGGTACTCCCGGGCGCGGTCGAGGTGGGCGCGGCGGGTCGGGGTCGTCCCCAGCATCACCGGCTCACCGGCGGCCGCCGAGGATGGCCCGCTCGACAAGCCGTATCAGCCGGGTGAGCACGAACTCGCGCCGGCTCTGCGGGCGGACGAGAATCGTGTGCAGGCCGAGCCGGTTTCCCCCGAGGATGTCGGTCAACACCTGATCCCCCACGAGCGCCGTCACCTCCGGCGTCGTCCCCATCACCGAGAGCGCCCGGCGGAGCGCTTTCGTCCACGGCTTCAGCGCCCCGGTCACGACCGGCAGCCCGAGCATCGTCGCCAGCTTCGTCACGCGGCTTCCCATGTTGTTGCTGACAATGCACAAGCGCAGATCGGCATCGCGGGCGGCGGCAATCCACCCCGGAAGTTCGGGGCTCGGCCGGTGGGCGCCCCAGGGCACGATGGTGTTGTCCAAATCCAGGATCACGCCGCGGATCCCCTGGGCGCGAAGGGCGCGCAAATCAATGTCATAGACGGTCTGGACCTGCGACGCCGGCCGCAGCCACCGCAGCACATGTCACCTGCAACGCCGACCATCAGTGGGAGGTCTCGCCGGAGCCCTCCGATGACGACCCGGACACGGTTTCGGCAGGGACCTCGGATTCCTCTTCATCCGAGGCCTCAAACGCCTGGCGGACTCGCTCGAACTCCGCATCGTCCTCGATCGTGACGAGGGTGTCGTCCTCCATGCGGAAGATCACCGCGGTCTCCGATTCCTCCCCGCCCATCACAGGCTGGAGCACCGCGTATCGACGCTGGTCCACTTCCAGGACATCGACGACGCTGAACTCGTGCTCGACCCCATCCTCATCGAGCAACTTGATGACGTCCTCGTCGCCGCCCACGTGGGACACCTCCTTGTAGTTCATCACGATGCGCCCACCGCGGGCGTCAAGCGCAAGAAAAGTCTAACATTCGTCATGAGGCGGGTCAACGCATCATCCATGGAAGTTCCTCGGCACGCACGTCAATGCTCTTGCCGACTTGCATTGACACAAGTTCGGCAGCCCGCGTATCATCGTGATGCAGACGCACTGTTCGACGGGCGGGGATCGTGTGTGTCGCGCAGCCCCGCTCACGTGCAACGAGGCCGGATCCTCCTCCCGGCCTCGTTGTCATTTCACCGGAACCGCGCACAACACCCGGGCATACCGTCAACGGGACCACCGCCCCATGCGCAGGAGATGACTCCGCCCGGTGCACCGTGTTTCCCGCGGCAGGCGCTGCCGTCGAGCGGAGACGGCGGGCGCGGCAAGAACTCTGATTTGCCGAACTCCCGACGCGGTCGACCCCTCCGGCTTCTACCCCGCGGCGTAGCGCTCCGAGACCGTGCCCGTGCGAACCGCACTTTGGAGCAGGCGGCGTTCGATTTCCTGGCATTGCGTGATCAACGCCGGGTCGTCCAGCGCAGGCACACAGACGACTTCGCCCAACCGCAGCCCGGCGAGTGATGCCTCCACCACCGCTTCCGGTTTCATGGCTGGAACCTCGGCGGCGGCGAGCCGTAACAAATCGGCCTGACTGTGGAATTCGGTGTCCACCACGCCCGGGCAGAGCACCTGCATCCGGACCCCGGTGCCCTGTAGCTCGATGTGGAGCAGCGTGGTGAAAGCGTTCAGGGAGGCCTTCGCCGCAGCATACGTGACATGTTTCGGAAGCGTGGCGGCGGCGGGTACCGATACGCTGAAGGCCAGCAGCGATGAGACATTAATGATCGCCCCACCGCCTCTGGCAATCATGCCAGGCAGTGCCGCCCGGATCAGGCGTGTAGGAGCCACCACATGAAGTTGAATCAACTCCTCAGCCCGGTCGGGGGCCAAGTCAATGAAAGGCATGTACCCGGAAAAACCGGCGTTGTTCACGAGCTTTTCAAGGTTTCCAGTTCCCCTTACCCGTTCTTCCACCGCACGCAGCCCGGCGGGTTTGGTGAGATCCGCGACGATCACCTCGGTCCAGCCGCTTCACCGCGCTACCGACCACGGCGACCCCCTACCGGTCGTCGTCGTTGATCGCGTTGCGGCTCAATTGGGTATTCACTTCGCCGGGGGTGGCGATTTTCACTCGTGCAGGAAGGTCGAGGCTCTTGCCCTCGTCTGTACAGGATGACCGCGCAGGCCTGCGCGCGGCCCGGCCCCGTCTCGGTGCGCGCATGAACGGCTAGGTCTGTGACTCCGCGTACACCGCGACGTGGTTCTTGCCCAACTCCTTCGCGTGCCGACAGGCTTGGCGGGCGCGCTCGACGAGGTCCTCCGCGGTGGATGCGTCGTCGGGACAGCCCGCCACGCCGGCGGAGATCCGCACCGCGCCCGACGCCCGGAGCTCCGGTGCGAAAAACGCGTGCGACTCGGCGGCCGCCCGGATCCGCTCGGCGACCGTGACGGCATGCGCGATCGGGGTTTCCGGGAGGATCACCGCGAACTCGTCGACATCCAGACGGCACATGATGTCGACCTCACGAACGCGCCCCGGCACAATCTGGGCGAGCTCTTTGAGGACGCGATCGCCTTCGAACGTTCCACTCTGGTCGACCAACCGCGAAAAGTCGTCGACGTCGAAGATCACCAGGGACACGAGGTGCTGGTAGCGGCGCGCCCGCTGGACTTCCCGCGGCAGATACTCGTTCAACACCCGCACCGTGAATAACCCGGTGAGGTCATCGATGCTCGCCGACTGCTGGATCTGCCGGCTGAGCTCGTCCATCTCCCGCTGGTGCGCGGCGATCTGCTGCGCCAGCAGCCGCTGGTACTCCTTG
>DATEHM010000126.1:0-2137 GCA_035279545.1 bacterium
GGCCCGCGGCGAGGAGCCACCCGGCGAGCACCAGCGCCCCGCCGAGCAGCGTCGTCGACGGCGGAAGCGTCCGCGCCAGCTCCCCCATCGCCGCCGCCGGCACGTATCGCACCGCCCCCGCGAACGCCGCGCCGGCGGCGAGCACGAAGAGCAGCGTTCCACCGACGCTGCCCGCGATCCCCCGCCCCACCGGAATCGGACGCGCCGAGCCGAGCGCGGCGACGACGATCCCCTGGAGAACGAGCGGCAGGAGGAGCAGGGCGGGGATCATCTCCCAGGTCACCACGTCCCAGCTCGACCGGGGGAACAGGTCGAGGAGCGCGCGAAGCCACCCCACCCGGGCCGCGGCGGCCAGCCCCCACGCCCCCACCCCGCCTACGGCGGCGGCGCAGGCGGCGAGTTCCAGAAACTCCACGCGGGGCTTCAACGATCCCCGCTGTCCAGCAGCACGGTGACCGGTCCGTCGTTGTGGATCGCCACGATCATGTGGGTCCGAAACCGTCCCGGCACGACGCGCAGGCCCGATGCCTCGAGCGCGCGGTTGAACTCAAGGTACAACGGCTCCGCGGCGTCGGGCGGGGCCGCCCGGACGAAGCTCGGCCGCCGGCCGCCGCTGGTATCGGCGTACAGGGTAAACTGGGAGATGCTGAGGATCTCCCCGCCGACGTCCAGGGCCGACCGGTTGAGCCGGCCGGCCTCGTCGCCGAAGATGCGGAGGTGTGCCACCCGTCCCGCCAGATGCCGCGCCACCTCCGCGGTATCCTCCAGCCCCACCCCGAGCAGCACCACCAACCCGGGCCCGATCTGTCCGACCAGCTCCCCTGGATCGTCCGCCGCCGCTACGGAGGGACGGCCGCCCACGCGAACGTCGGCGCGGCGAACCCGCTGCAGGAGCGCTCGCATCTGCCAGGCCTAGCGGGCGTGCCGCCGCAGCGCGGCCGCGGTCCGATCGATGTCCTCGACGGTGTTGTAGAAGTAGGGCGACAGGCGCACCACTCCCGGCCGCTGATCGACGATGATGCGCTCCCGCGCCAGCGCCGCGACCGTCCCCGGAGGATCGGGCACCGGGACCGTGATGATGCCGGCGTGTGCGGCGACGTCTCCGGCGAGGCGCGGCCGGAGCCCGATGCCCCGCACCGCATCGACCAGGGCCGCGGTCAACTCCATCTGCCGCGCGCGCAGCCGGGTGGGGGACAGTTCATGGACGTACTCCAGCCCGGCCCGGCCGGCGTGGACGGCCGCGATCGCGGGGGTGCCCCCTTCCAGCCGACGGGCTCCGTCCGCGTAGGCAAAGTGCGTGATGTCGAACGCGAACTGGTTGCGGTGGGCGAACCACCCCACCACGCCGGGGCGCAGCGTCGCCTGCAGTTGGCGGCGCGCATAGAGATACGCGATCCCCGGCCCCCCGAGGAGCCACTTCAGTCCGCCCGTGACCAGGAAGTCGATTTCGGCGGCGCGCGCGTCAAACGGCAGCTGGCCGATCGACTGATAGGCGTCGACCAGGAGGACGGCGCCGTGGCGGTGCGCCATCCGGGCGAGGGCCGCCACGTCCTGGATCGCCCCGCTCTGAAAGTAGACGTGCGAGGTGGCCACCACCTGCGTCCGCTCGTCGATGGCGCGCTCGAAGCTCTCCAGCGGCACCGTTAATCCGTCCGGGCTGCGGACGAAGATCACCTCCACCCCGGAGTCGCGCTTGGCCAGCCACTGATAGGGGACGGTCGGGAAATCGATGTCCGCGACCACGACCCGCGGGCGCGCGCGGTAGTCGAAACAACTCGCCACCGCGGACACCGCCCCCGTGATCGACGGGAACAGCGCCACGTCCTCCGCTTCGCCGCCGAGGAGGCGGGCCACCGAACCGCGCAGGGCGTCCAGCTCCTGCCACCAGGGCCCGTACCAGGCGGAGGCGCCCATCGACGCCCAGAGGTCGAGGCACCGCTCGACGGCGCGCCGTACCCGCATCCCGAGCGCGCCGAGCGAGCACGAATTCAGGTACGTGGCCCCGCGAAAGATCGGAAACTCATCCCGATAAGCCCCCCACGACGGGACCTCCTCGACGACCGCCTGGCGGCGCGCCGGGGAAGGGTCCGGGCCCCACTGCGTCACCGGCTCGACCGCCCTTTGCGGCCGGGTTCCG
>DATEHM010000127.1:0-25255 GCA_035279545.1 bacterium
ACGGGCTCCTCGAGCGCTCCCGACCTGGGCGGCCATCGCAGCTGACCCCGCGGATCCGTCGCCAGGTCGATGCCCATCTCGCGCATTCTCCGGCCGAGTATGGGTGGACGCGGGCCCAATGGGATGGGCCGATGCTGGTGCAGCATGTGCGCAAGTACTTTGGCGTCCGCATCAAAGTCCGGCAAGCGCAAAATTGGCTGCATCATCTCGGGTATCGCCTCAAACGCGCGGGGTACTCCTATGTCCAAGCCTGCGCCGAGGACGCGCGGCAGTTCCGGGAGAGCCTAAAAAAAGACTCGCCGCACTGAGCCCTCGCGAGACCATTGTCTTCGAAGACGAGACGGGCTTCACGCTGCACCCCCGCTTGGGCCGCGGCTGGGCGAAGCGCGGACAGCGACTCCGGGTGGCCACGCGCAGTGTCCATCGGGAGCGCTTAAACATTTTCGGCTGGGTCGCGCCGCTGCTGGGGCGTCGGGGCTTGCTGCGCCACCCCCATGGCAACCACGAGGGCTTTCTGGCCGTCTTGCGCCATCTGCGACGCGCGCTTCGCGGCTACACGGTCTGGGTGTACGTCGATCGTGCCGGGTGGCATCGGGGCGATGAGGTGAACACCTTTCTGGCATCGCATCGCGATGTGCACCTCCAGTACCTCCCGACCTATCAGCCGGGCCTCAACGCTGAGGAGCGCATCTGGCGTCAGGCCCGCTATGATGCCACGACCAACCGATACTTTGAGACCCTCGACGATGTGTGGGATGCCGTCCGCACTCACACACGTCGATGGTCGCCAACGATGGTGCGTCGGTTATGTCACATTTCATAGTACGTTCGTATTAGTCTAGGTGGTCAGGCGTTATTCATGCGTGAGTTGGAAACGAGTCGACTGCTTATTCGTTCATTCACGACGATCGACCTCGACGTATTCGCAAGGCTGATGGATGCCTCGTTTGGCGGGCCGACCGACCTCGAGCACCACCGCGAACGGGTCCTCTACTACGTGCTAGCCGAAAAGGTCGCAGCACGCCTTCACCAGCCGCCTTACGGTGACCGGGCGATCGTTCTGAAAGACACCGGGAGGCTCATCGGCTCGGTCGGATTCGTTCCCTGCCTAGCACCGTTCGGCCAACTGCCGTCTTTTGGCGGGGGACAGGGCTCGAAGTTTTCGCCCGAAGTTGGCCTGTTCTACGCTGTCTTGCCAGAATATCGAGGCCGCGGGATGGCCTCGGAGGCGGCGGGAGCGATGATCCGGTTTGCCTTCAATCATCTCAACTTGCGGCGCATCGTGGCGACCACCGAATATGACAATGCCGCCTCGGCAGCGGTGATGCGGCGGATCGGCATGACCATCCAGCACAACCCGTGGCCCTTGCCTCAGTGGTTTCAGGTCGTCGGAGTACTAGAGAACGTGGAGGGGGAACATCTGGGACCGTCCTAGTCCGAATATCCAGGAACTCAAAAGCTGCGCGAGCCTTGGTGCAAGTGATCGAGCACCCAAGGACTCCATGGCGATACGCACAGCGGTCATGGCGTTTGGGCTGTCCTTCGCCTTTCTGATTCGCTCAATCATCGACCCTGTCCAATTCTTTGCGCTCTGGCACAGAACGTGCCTGAGCGTCTATTGGCCCCCGCGCCGCACCCCAGGCCAACGGGCGCCCCGGGAATCCTTCCCGGTCAGGCTTGCCAGAGGTGCGCCGGGCGCCCCTCCCACATCGCCGTATACAGCGAAACAAGCCCTTCCGCGTCAAGGGGGCGCGGGTTGTTGGGGCGGGGGTATTGCTTGAGGCATTCTTCAACCAGTTCGGGGAGGCGCTCACGTTCCAGCCCAAGCGAGCGAAGCGATTCCGGGATGCCAACTTCTTGGCATAGTACCCCCACCGAGGCGATCACTGTCTTGTCCTCGACGCCAGCGGCCGTTGCGATGAGCCTCAAACGCTCTCCCGCGGCCTGGCGGTTATATGCCATAGTGTATGGGAGCGCCAGCGCACACGAGAACCCGTGTGGAGTATGCAGCCGGTTTGCAATTGTGTAGGCGATCGAATGGCCAACGACCATGCCAGCGTTCAGCGCCAGCCCACCCATGTATGCGGCGAGCAACATATCGGCGCGGGCTACCGCGTCTTCTCCGTTGGCGTAGGCGCGGGGCAGCGCCCGGAAGACCAGCCCGATGCCCTGCGCTGCCATGAGGTCTGTCAACCCTGTCGCGTTCGTGGACATGGTGGCCTCGATGCAATGGCTCAATGCGTCCAGGCCCGTGTCGGCGGTGACCTTACGCGGCAAGGAGTGGGTGAGGTTGGGATCCAAGATCACCGCCGCCGCGAGGAGCTGCGGGTGGTTGTTGGCAAAAGCCTTGAGGGGACCCTTTGTCACGACCGCGTTCTGGCTGGCCTCTGCTCCCGTCCCCGCCGTGGTGGGAACCAAGATTGTCGGTACGCCGGGGTTCGCGAACCGCCTCCCGACAAAGTGCGTATAGTCGAACACGCTTCCGGCGTTGTGCACGAGCGCAGCGCTGAGCTTGGCAACGTCCATCACGCTTCCGCCGCCGACGCCAACCACCAGGACCGGGGAAAGTTGCCGGGCCACCGCGACGGCTTTGTCGGCGATCTCTGCGCTCGGCTCGCCTGGAATATTCGAGTACCGCTCGATCCGGAACTCCGCCTTCTCGAGCCCCGAGGCGATCTCCCGCGCGAGCCCGAGGCGATCTCCGACAGGGTCCGTCATCAGCAGAACGGGACCGGTCGCAATCCCGAGCTCCTTGACACAATCGCCGATATGGATCGAGGCCCCGGCACCTAACCAAATGCGACTCGGTGTGCGAAATGGACGGGGTTGATCAAAAAGTCCATAGCGGGTAGCCACGGCGGCCCCTCCTAATCCCGGAGACATCGATCCGGCAAATCCCATCAGGCCTGAAGAACCACGAGCGGCGTGGTACGGTGTGCGAGAGCCTTCGCGGAGATGCCCGGCATTCCCTACGCTCCACCACCGCCTGCGCATGGCGTCCCGGGGAAGTATAGATCCTGAGCGCCCGCCGACGCCTGGGGCGCCGGTCCCGATCGCGAGAACGCCGCGGGCGCAAAGGTGTTCAATGCGCTGCCTGCCAGGAGTGAGCATCCAGGAGCAACGCCGCGTCGTGTGCCACAAGGTGGTCATGCGCCCGGCTTTCACTGGGGGCAGCCGATGGTAAGATCTTGTCACGGGGTCGCAACCGAGATTTGCACTTGGGCAGCGAGGATTGGCATCATGAATTCATGTAGCAAGGGGGGGCACCATGAAGAGAGAGATGCAGAGGCGCACCCTTGGTAAGTCTGGGCTTGAAGCCTCCCCGCTGTGTTTCGGGGGAAACGTCTTTGGGTGGACAGCGGACGAACCGACATCCTTCAAAATGCTCGACGCGTTCATGGCGGCCGGCATGAATTTCATAGATACCGCGGATGTCTACGCGAAGTGGGCTCCGGGGAACCAGGGCGGTGAGTCTGAAACTCTCCTCGGCAGGTGGATGAAACAGCGAGGGAATCGGGACAAGGTGATCATCGCCACGAAAGTGGGGTCGGACATGGGCCCACAGGGGAAGGGGTTGTCCCGTGTTTACATTATGCGCGCCGTGGACGCCTCGTTGAAGCGGCTGCAGACCCATTACGTCGACCTGTACCAATCCCATATCGATGATCCTGGTACGGCATTGGAGGAGACCCTCGGCGCCTATGCCGACCTGATCGCCCAGGGCAAAGTGCGGACGATCGGCGCTTCGAACTACACGGCGGAGCGGCTCACGGAGGCGCTGCAGGTCAGCAAGAAACACGCGTTCCCCAGGTATGAAAGCCTGCAGCCGCTATACAATCTCTATGACCGGACCGGTTACGAGACGGCGCTCGAACCGCTGTGCCGGACCGAGGGCGTGGGCGTGATCAGTTACTCCTCCCTGGGAAGCGGATTTCTGAGCGGCAAATACCGCAGCGAAGGCGACGTCTCGAAGAGCGTTCGCGGCCAAGGAGTGCAGCGCAGGTACTACAACGACCGGGGGTTCCGGATTCTGCGCGCACTTGATGAGGTCGCGCAGCAGCATCGTTCGACTCCCGGGGCGGTCGCGCTGGCGTGGCTGCTGGGGCGGCCCGGCCTGACCGCGCCCATCGTCAGCGCAACAAGTGTGGAGCAGTTGAACGAACTGATGGCGGTGACCCGGCTCGAACTCGATGCTGCATCGATTGAACACCTGACCCAAGCGAGCGCCTAGCGCCGCAGTATCAAACGCGATCGGTTCGTTGACTCCGTGGCTCACTGCCGCTTCCCCGGATGAAGAAGCCGGGGAACCGCGGCGGTGAGGCGTGGCCAAAGCCGCGCAGCTCGACGAGCGGATTGATGGCGGGCTTCTGACGAACGCGTTCGGGCGCGGCGCGATCATACTGGTTGCGCGGTCAGGGCTTGTTCGGGTACGGGCAACCTCTCCATGTACGAGGTTTGACGGTGGAGCAAGGGCTGCGAGTGACTACGCGGAGGCGGCAAGAATGGAGCAGCGGATCAGCTTGGTGACGCTCGGCGTGACTGATGTCGCCGTGAGCCGAGCGTTCTATGAACGGCTAGGATGGGAGGCGTCGTCCATTGGGGGAGACGAGGTGGCATTCTTTCAAGCCGGCGGCATGATCCTGGCACTTTACAACCGCGAGGATCTCGCGAAAGATGTTGGTTTCCCCACCGGCAGCGGGGACCCAGGGGGCGTCGCGCTCGCCTACAACGCGGGCCGCAGGGAGGACGTCGACACCGTCCTGGCGGAAGCGCGAAAGGCCGGAGCACGGATCCTCAGGAAAGCCGAGGACAAATCGTGGGGCGGGTACTCAGGGTACTTCGTCGATCCCGACGGCCATCCATGGGAGGTGGCGTGGAACCCGGGATTCGTGCTGCCAGGCGATGGTAGTGTCCAGTTACCTGCGTAGCACGGGAATCTTGCGGCTTGAGCGAAGCGGCCTGGGAATCCGCGCGGTTCCCCCGCCGCCTATACCCGTCGGAGTGCGGCGCAAGAGCTTGAGATCGAAGATGGACGGCACGTACCGGCCCGGGCCGGCGGGAGGAATGCGGCTATTGAGTGACCACGACGCTTCTGACGGTGTGTCTGCGGTGATCCCGGGGCCAAATTGGAACCCGTTGAACCGCGAGATCGGATCGTGCCGCCCTGGAATCAGGCACCGGCGCGTCCCAAGGGATAGGGGGTAAGCTGGCGTGCCAGGATCGGTGTCCACGCAACGGCGAGCCCCGCAACAAGAAGGTACGGCATCTCGGGACCCAGGGCGTAGGCGACCTGACCGCCGAGGATGCCGGCGAGAAGGAACGAGATCCCGCACGCGCTCTCGAAATGCCCCATCACTTTGCCCCGATCGTCTGGGGCCGAGTGGTCCGCGAGTAGCGCGATACATACCGGCGCGCAGGCTCCCGACATGAGACCGAGGGCGAGGGTTCCGAGGAACAGCAACGCGGCCCCGAGGGGTGCCGCCACAAGGCCTGCGGCGAGCGCGCTGCCGATCAGTGCCGGCACGAGGATCGCTCGACGCCCCCAGCGGTCGGACAGGTGCCCGGCGGTGAGCGAGGCCATCACCCGACCACCCCAGTAGGCGCCGAGGAGCAGCCCCACGGCATGCGGCGTAAACCCTCGGTCCGCGGCGTAGACGGGAAGGAACGAGAGCACGGTCCCCAGGCCGAAAACATAGACGAACCCCGTGCCGTGGGCCAGGAGCCGTTGGCGGGAGTCGGGGCCGTCGTGGTTCGGCATCGCCGTCGTCGGGCTCGGGCGCCCGACGTCGTCGGGCTCCGATGCCGTTCGGTGCGCCGGGGCGGCGAGGAGCAGGCCCAGGGCAGCGAAGGCCGTCCCGAGATAGATGATGAAAGGCGTCCGGAGTCCCGCCGACTCCATGATGAACCCGGCCGCCGACGTTCCGATGACAAAGGCGGCCGCGTACGATCCGGACACGACGCCCATTGCCGTGCCGGCGCGCCGCCCGAATTCTTCGGCGACCGACGCCTCCAGCGCAGGCCAGAAAGCCGCCCAGCCGGCCGCCTCGAGGAGTTTGCCCACAACGAGTCCGAGCACACCGCGGGCGGCCAGGTAGCACACGCTGGCGACCGCCATTGCGAGCGCCGAGGCGAGGAGCAGCGTGCGGCGGCCGAAACGGTCGGAGGCGCGGCCAAGTGGGATGGTCATCCAGGCATAGGCGATGCCGTAGGCGGCGCCGATGAGGCCGAGGGCGCGGTAGTCGGCGCCGAGGCCCCGGGCGTAGAGCGGAAGCACCGGAGCGATCAGGCCGCCTCCAAGGTTGAAGACAAGGGCGACCAGGGAGAGCCGGATCAGCTGGGGGAGCACGCGGCCAGCCCTCCGATCATGGAGATGCCTGCGCGCAGAGGCACCCTCTGGGTTGACATCCTTGGCCTCATCGCCCTCATCCCCGGGACAATCCTCAGCCAGGCCGCGTCCGTAAGGCGATATGACGTTCGGGGAATGAGGCTCGTGATCGTCGGAGACTCAAAGGGGCGACGGGCCCCCGAGATGGTTCAAGCGGGAGGACGAATCGTCCCCCAGTGCCCCCGTAGACGGCTGAGGCCGGCATTCGTCCGACACGTCGCAGGGTCTTATTTGAAACGGCCTGTCTGCACTGGATCGGGGCTCCTGGTTTGGGGCGAGGAGATGAGCGCGACAATGCGCTCGGCCGTCACCGGCCCTTCGGTGATCCGCACCCCGAAGGGCGTGAGCGCATCTTCGATGGCGTTGGCCAGTGCGGCCGGAGGCGCGATCGCGCCACCTTCGCCCACGCCCTTGACACCAAGGGGGTTTCTGGGGGATGGATAGTCGAGGTGGATGGTCTCGACTCGCGGCAGGTCGCGAGCCTTGGGAACGGCGTAGTCCATCAGGGATCCCGTGAGGAGCTGCCCACCTCCGTCGTAGGCGATGGCCTCCCATAGGCCGCCCCCGATCCCCTGGGCCACCCCACCATGAATCTGCCCGTCAACGATCTTCGGGTTCACGACATGGCCGCAGTCGTGCGCAACCACGTACCGGAGGATCGTGACCAACCCCGTCTCCGGATCGACTTCCAGGAGGGCGACGTGGACGGCACTCGCATAGGTCACGGTCGGCACGGTGTGATAAGTCGAGGCCTCGAAAATCGGGTCGGCCACCCGCGGGCCCTGAAACGTGGGCAGACTGGACTGTACAATCTGAGCAAGCGCGAGCCCGCGGCTTGGGGTTCCATGGACGAAAACCCGGCTGTCCGCAACGTCAAGATCGACTGCCGACGCCTCCAGCAGTGTCGCGGCGGCCTGCAGGAGTTTCCGCCGCACTTCCTGCGCCGCACGGGCGACGCCATTGCCGGCAAGGACGAGGCTGCGGCTCGCGAAGGTGCCGACACCCGCGGTGACCTCCCGTGTGTCGCCGCCGATCACCGTGATGTCACCGGGGTCGACTCCAAGGGAGTCGGCGACGATCTGGGCTAACGTCGTTTCGTGCCCTTGACCTTGCGAGCACGCCCCCGTTGCCACCACGACCCGGCCGGACGAGTCCACGCGCACGGTCGCGCTCTCGTAGGGGCCGATGCCGGTTCCCTCGACATAAGCGGCGATCCCAACGCCCCGGTAGACGCCCCGCGCGCGCTGCGCCCGCTGCTCTCGGCGAAACGCATCGTATCCCACCTCCGCGAGGGCCCGCTCGAGCGCACCGGAAAAATCTCCTGTGTCGTAGATGAGCGGGTTCCCGTCACGGTAGAGGAGCCCGACATCGTAGGGCATCTCCTCGGGACGGATCGTGTTCCGGCGGCGGAGGTCCGCGGGATCGATCTCGAGACGATGGGCAAGGAGGTCGAGCATTCGCTCCATCACAAACACCGCCTCGGGGCGGCCGGCGCCGCGATAGGGAGCGTGCGGCGTCTTGTTCGTGACGATGGACCGGGCCTCGAAGGCGGCGTTTCTGATGCGGTATGGCCCCAGCATATGAGCGACCGTGTTGTACGGTTGGACAATTCCCCAGGGGTTGTATGCGCCTTGATCCAGTAAGAATCTATCGCGGAATGCAAGCACGGTGCCGTCCGAAGAGGCGGCGATCTCAGCCTCGTGAAGCTGCTCCCGGGAGTGCGTGGCACTCTGCAAGTGTTCGCGGCGCGTTTCGATCCATTTGACCGGCCGGCGAAGGCGAGCGGCGACGATCGGAATTAAGACGTCTTCGGGATATATCGAGCACTTCGTGCCGAACCCGCCGCCGACATCGGGGGCAACGACCCGCAGCTTGTGAGCCGCCAAGCGGAGAGTCTCGACGAGCGCCCGCTGCAGCAGGTGCGGAACCTGCGTTGACGCCCAGACCGTCATGCCCCCGTCACGGGGATGTGGGACCGCGAGGACGCCCCGCGGCTCGATCGGCACGCCCGCAGATCGTGGAACCTTGAGACGCTCCCGCAGCCAAATCGGCGACTGCGCAAACACGCCGTCGGGAGCGCCGATGGTCATCGCAAAGTTCACCGCAACATTATCCCCCCACCCTTCATGGATGAATGGCCCCCCGGAGCCGAGCCCCTGCTCCACATCTGTCACCGCTGGCAGGGGCGCGTAGTCCACTTCTATGAGCGAAAGCGCATCTTCGGCCGTAGAGCGATCCTCAGCGACGATGAGGGCTATGGGCTCGCCGACATAACGGACGAAGCGCTCGGCGAGTGGCATCTGAGGCGCGACACGCACCCGAAAGCTCACACGGGTTTCGAGGGGCGGAGTCGGAAGGCCGGCCGCCGGAAGCGGACGGAGAGCACCCGAGAGATCGCTGAACGCGAAACACGCCACAATCGATGGATGCGCCCGCGCCGGCTCAAGCCTCACCGCGATCAGTCGGGCGTGCGCATGGGAACTGCGCAAAATGGCCGCGTGAAGACACCGGTCGACGGGAACATCATCGACGTACTGACCCCGGCCAGTGAGAAGCCGGGGATCCTCGCGCCGGCGGATGCTGGCACCGATGGATTTGCCGCTCATCCGCATTGGGGCCGGTGGGGGCACGTGCTCTCGATCCCATCCGGGCAGAGACATCGTCCCGGACGGCCGCGACCAGACGGACCTCTTGGCCGGATGGGTGATCTCTGATTTTGCCGAAGCGGCAAGAAGTCAAACTTGAGCAGCCGCGTCATCTCCCTACCCGCTCCGTCATAACTGGAGACCTTCCGTGGGGACCCTGCTGCCGGCCCGTGACAGCCTGCGGCGGGATGCGATCCGACATGACAATTAGGATCGTCCTCACGATCGTCCTTTAAGAGCACATGGCGAGTCGCGGAGGGGGATCACCGCGGCCTTCGGCTCCGAGACCGACCGATGGCTTCCCGGGCTCGGCGGTCGGTTCCTGCACGTAGCCTCCCTATCATGCCGGGTACGTTAACCCGCGCCGTTACCTAGGCGGGCGGGTGCGCGCTCCGCACGTGGGAACCCCCACGCGAATGTCGACGATGCATCGCAGAAGAGCACGACACTGCCGTCTCAGCTGATTGTCGTGCGAAGGGCACCGTGGCCTGACGGCAGGACCGATCGACCAAGTCCTACCCTTGAATCCTCACGCGCGGGGCCTCCTGATAGATAGGACGTGCGGCTCCCGTCTGCCTACGGCATTGGCCTCGATGCCCGCGCACCCCGGCGCGCGTGCCCCGTGTGCGACCCAGGGGTGCACAGGGACCATCGATCTCATCCACGAAGTGCCGGCCGAGGAATCCGAGGAGATGGCGAGAGGAGATGCCCGAGGCGCGCGAGAAATTCAGCTCTGACCGGACGGATGACCACGATGCCCGAAAAGCTCAAAAAGAGTGAGAGCGAATGGCGCAGGCAATTGACGCCGGAGCAGTATGCCGTAACGCGCGAGAAGGCCACCGAGGCGCCATTCACCGGCGAGTACGACAAAGCGAGGACGCCCGGTGTCTATCATTGCATCTGCTGCGGCCAGGAACTCTTCGAGTCCGATGCCAAATTCGATGCCGGCTGTGGATGGCCGAGCTTCACAAACCCAATTGCCGACGATGCCGTTGACAAAAAGGTCGACCGAAGCCATGGGATGATTCGCACCGAGGTCCTCTGCGCCAAGTGCGATGCCCATCTTGGTCATGTCTTCGATGATGGCCCTCGGCCGAATGGACTGCGGTATTGCATCAATTCGGCCGCGCTGAAGCTCGATCCGAAAGAGTGACCGGCCCCCGGCCCTCAGACCGCATAGGCAAGGCACTCCCAACGAACCGCCACGGTGGCCATGGTCGGCCTCGCGGGTGGGCAGCGGGAACGCGGTTGGTGAGTCCTCTATTCGATTTGTGACGGGCGGGAGGAAATTTCGCAAGGGGAAGAGGCACCCCCCGGCAAAGCCGCCCGAAGTCGACACCACGGAACATGGGGGATGGCATAATGCGCGTGCTCATCATGAGCGATATGGAAGGCGTGAGCGGCATCGTCGTCTGGGACCAAGTCAACGGTGGTGCGCCCCAATACGAGGAAGGGCGGAAGCTGTACACTGAGGAGATCAACGCAGCCGTCCGTGGTGCAAAGGCGGGAGGGGCAAGTGAGATCGTGATAGTCGATTGTCACGGTGCGGGCGGCGGTTGGACGTTTAACTCTCTCATCCCCGAATTGCTTGATCCGGACTGCGACTGGGTGGCGCATCATGCATGGTCGCGCTACACGGAAATTCTCGAGCAAAAATGCGACGCCGCCTTGTTTGTCGGAATGCATGCCCGGGCCGGCACGCCGGATGGGGTACTTTGCCACACGATCTCGACAACGACGTGGCGGAATCTTTGGTTCAATGACAATTTGGTCGGCGAAACGGGGATCAATGCGGCGCTGTGCGGGCACTACGGGTGCCCGACCCTGCTCGTGACGGGCGACGAGGCTGTGGTCCGCGAGGCAACGACACTCCTGGGCGGCGGGCTGACCTCGGTCGCTGTCAAACGTGGCCTTTCACGTTACTCGGCGCGGCAGATTCCTCCCCGACGGGCACGAGAGATGATCGAAGCTGGCGCAAGACGCGCGCTTGCGGACCTGAAGGCGGTCAAGCCATACGTCCCCGCTCGGCCGACTACCATTACGATCGAGCTCTCGACCGTGGACACCGCCGACCAGTTCCGCGGACGGCACGGCGTCGAGGTCGTCGAGCCGCTGAAGGTCGTCAGCCGCGGGAGCGATTGGCTGCAAGCCTGGAACCAAATCTGGCACTATTAGCATGCTGAGCGGGGCCGGCAAGTCGCGCCCGCATACCAACAGGCCCGAAACGGGCCGCGTCAAGAATCGTCGGTGGACTTCACTGCGAGGGCGATCCTCAAAAGGGAAGGTTGCATTCATTCGGCAGCGGAGGCGGCATCTTCGAGGCAGAGGGCGTTCGCTGGCCGTCGGTGGCTTATAGAGGCGCAGTCCGGCCGGAATCGGACACGACCGGCAGCACGATTCTCTCTACCCCATCGTCCGACGTCTGCGGCTCAGCCGTCATCGGGTCGCGACCCCCTCATTACCCGATCTCCGGTGAGCGTCTTTCGGCGATGCGGTCGTGGCGTGTGGCCGATCATCGGAAACTTCCAGCCGGCTGTTTTCCCGTGGAGGTGCTTGCCATTATGGGCACGAGTGCTCGCTGGTGTGAGATGTAATATGTGTTGCATATCATAGCAACGTATGCTACTGTTGTCCAACAGCGATGCCCTGGGTCGTTTCCTCCTATTCCCTGCCGTCCGCGGCGCGTCGAGCCCGCGGGTCGTGGTGTCGCGTCCGATGCCCGTGGATGCGGAGCGATCGCCCTTGGCGGGGTGCGGATATCCTGCCGGCGCATGAGTGCATGGAGTCGTTCCAGTGGCTTGCGCAGGAGACCGAGCAGGCGAGAGGAGACGCCCTGCTGACGCGCATTCTCGCCTCCTGGTCATCGCGGAGATCGTCCACGAAACGCCCTCCGCGACGGGGGTGCTTGCGCCCGGAGGTGCCCGGAGTCGACGCGGTCCCCAAGGGATGGGCGACGCATCTGGACGCCGAGCGAGAAGCCCACGGGGGTGGCGCTCCGCCGATCGTAATGGTGCGGAGGATGCGGCCGCGCCGCGGGCCCGGCAAAGGCCGGCCTTAACACGATGGCTCGCCGGCATACTCTGACGCGCGATAGTTACCTGCTCCTCGCAGCCCGGGGAGTGAGGATGTTCTCGTATGGGTTCCTATCGGTCGTTCTCGCGCTGTATCTCTCCGGCCTCGGCTTCTCGGTGATACAAATCGGCGTGCTGTTCACGGTGGCTCTCGCCGGTGGCGCCGTCGTCACCGCAGGTGTGACGATGTTCGCCAACCGATGGGAGCGGCGCACCATCCTGATCGCCTCATCCATTCTCATGGCGCTTGGCGGAGTCGCACTGGCGTCAGGGAACTATCCGCTCATGCTGATCTTCGCGGCCCTCGCGACGTTGAGCCCGAACGCTCAGGAGATTGGGCCGTTCCAGTCCCTGGAGCAAGCGGCCCTCTCGGAAGCGAGTGCCGATCTCGGCGTCGTGATGTCGTATGCGTGGTACAATCTCGTGGGCTACATAGCGGTCGCCGTTGGTGCTTTGGTCGCCGGGGTGGTTCCCACCGCGCTGCAGGCCGCGGGGTGGCCTGCACTCGAGGCTCAGCGGGTGCTGCTCTGGGCGTTCGCCGTGATAGGCCTCACCCTCGCCGGGCTGTACCTACCCCTCTCCACATCGGTAGAGGGTCTGCGACAGCGCAGTCCCCGCCGTCTGCTCGGCCTGCACCGATCCCGCGGCATCGTCATCCGCCTAACCGCGCTCTTCGGCATCGATGCGCTGGCAGGGGGACTCATCGTGCAGAGCCTTGTCGCGTACTGGTTTCATCAGCGGTTCGGGATCGGGCTGGCGGCCCTCGGCCCGTTGTTCTTCGGCACCAACCTCCTTTCGGCCCTTTCGTCCCTGGTGGCCGCCGCGCTGGCGGAGCGAATCGGTCTGCTCAACACGATGGTCTTTACACACCTCCCATCAAACGTGCTCCTGGTCCTGGTACCGTTCATGCCTTCGTGGCCGGTCGCTGCGGCTGTGCTTTTGGCACGCCATGCGCTGTCGCAAATGGACGTCCCAACCCGGCAGGCCTACACGATGGTCCTTGTCGCACCCGAAGAACGGGTCGGCGCCGCGGGGCTCACCAATGCGGTCCGCCCGGCGGCGGCCAGTCTCGCGCCGGTCCTCTCCGGCATCGCCTTTCAGGCGGCGGCCAACGGCCTCCCATTTATCTTGGCCGGTGGCATCAAGATCCTGTATGATTTGGCACTCTGGTCGATATTCCGCCGCGCCTCGCTTGCTCAGCACACGCGGGACGCCGTCCCCTAACGGCGCATGTTCGTGCGTCGAAAATCCTGATCGAGTCCCGGCAAACCCCTTCGGAGGTGGTCAGCGGATCCCTGGTTAAGGACGCTGCTGTCCGCTCAGACCCATGGAATGGCGGTTCAATCCGCCTCCTGCACACCCCGTGGGTGCCGAAACATGCCACGTCCCCGGGGGTCATGTTGTTGCGGCCTTGCCCTTGCTCCCAATCTCGACGACGTTAACGCTGACTTGGAATCGACGACCGTCCGGCGCCTGGATTTTCCCCTGCCCATAAAACCCGCGCGATCCCGTCTTGAACTGTTTCGCGTCCGCGACGATAGTCCCCGTGGCTCCCGCGACCTCCACGGTCACTTTCGCAAACTCGCTCATGCGCCTTGCCTCCTCTGGGGATCCCATGCCGCCGGGCCCTGCGCGTTGGCCTTCTCCGGCAACGCCGGCCAGCCCTTGAGGTGCCGCTCCCACCCCCAGTCCCCGCATCCCAGGCGTATTGCATCCGCACACCGCCCGGTGGGGGGCTCGCGCTCTCCCGGATCCCGGCCCCATCGCCGGGGGAGGCGATGATGAAGCACTCCCTCGCCGATCCACCTCGCGGGCACGCGGCGGCGACCCCGCGACTCCCTGGGGGAGGCTGTGGCCGATTGAGAGGCGCTCCGGCCCGTTGGTATACTAGGTGTGAGATCGGGCGGGAGCGCGGTCTGACGCCGCAAGGCACCGGAGGAAAGGGCTTGAGGGGACCATGACCATCGGGAACGCCGCGACGCAATCGGCAAGTCCACCCGGGAGCAGCGCGGAGGCCCGCTGTTGTATTGTCGGGTGTGGGCCCGCCGGTGCTCTCTTGGGCTACCTCCTCGCCCGAGCCGGGATCGACGTGCTCGTCCTGGAGAAGCACGGCGACTTCCTGCGGGATTTCCGAGGCGACACGATTCATCCCTCCACCCTTGAGATCCTCGACGAGGTGGGCTTGGCCGAACGCTTCCTGCAGCTCCCGCACCGCCGGGCGTCGGCGTTCACGCTGCACACGGCCTCGGGCGAGGCGGTCAAGGTCGATTTCAGCGGCCTGAGGACCCGGTACCCGTTTATTGCCTTCGTGCCCCAATGGGATTTCCTCAGCTTTCTCACCCGCGAGGCACAGCGCTTCCCGGGATTCCGGCTCGTGATGAACGCCGAGGTCACCGAGTTGCTCCAGGAGCACGGGGTGGTGCGCGGCGTCCGCTACCGGACGGCGGGCGGCGAGCGTGAATCCCGGGCGCTCTTGACCGTTGGTGCGGACGGCCGGACCTCGCGCACCCGCGCTTCGGCCGACCTCCCCCAGGTCACCACGTCACCGCCAATGGACGTGCTGTGGTTTCGTCTCCCCCGGCGGCCGGGGGCCCGGAGAAGCATCGACGCGGTGATCGGCCCAGGTCACTTCGTCGCCCTGATCGACCGAGGCGATTACTGGCAGATCGGCTACGTCATCCCGAAAGGGGGTGCTGCCGAGGTCCATGCCGCCGGGCTGGAGGCATTTCGCCGATCGGTCGCGATGCTCGTTCCCGAGCTCGCCGATCGGGTCGGCGAACTCCGAGACTGGACACAGGTGAAGTTGCTCACGGTCCGCGCCGATCGACTGGCGCGCTGGTTCAAGCCCGGCTACCTGGCCATCGGCGATGCCGCCCACGCCATGTCACCGGTCGCGGGTGTGGGCATCAACGTGGCCATCCAAGACGCCACGGTCGCCGCGAACCTCCTCTGGGATGCGCTCCGCCGAGGGCGGGTCTCGACGCGAGATCTGGCTGAGGTGCAACGGCGGAGGGAACTTCCGGTGCGCGTCATCCAGACAATGCAGTCGTTCATCCATCGGCGCCTCCTCGGGCCGGTGCTGGCCTCCCACGAGCATGCCCCAGCCTTCCCCCCGGCCCTGCGTTTCCTTCTGCGCGCCCCCGTGATCCGCGGGCTCCTGCCACGGCTGGTCGCGTTTGGGTTTCAGCGGCCGCACGTGCGCAGTCCCATGCTCGCCTCCCCGATCGGCGCCCCGACTCCACGCGGGGATGAAATCTGCCGGCGGTGAAACACCCCCCCCCGGCGGCGGAGACGTTCTGGCGGGAGGGTGGGAGGAGAACACGGGTCCATTTCGGAACCTCCTGCCGAAGGCGCGGACCGATGCCAGCCTCGCAAGCGAGGGCAGATACCGTGGGTGCGGCTGAAGAACGGGGAGACCTTGTCGCCACACGTAGGATCGGCGACGCCACGATTGCGGTCATTTCCGAGGGGACGCTCGTCTGGACGCCGAAGATGCAGGCGCCGGCGGAGGAGGTCCGGCGCGCGATCCCCGAGCTCACCGACACGGGCACGCTCACGTTGGGCCTCAATCTCGCGCACGTTGCGTTGGGGGACGCCTCGATCGTGATCGACCCCGGATGCGACGATCCCGAATCATCCTGGCAAAAGCGCTTTGCCGCAAAATGGCCGGGGGTGCGGCGCTCCGCCGGCCTCCGCGCCGGGTTGGCCCGCCTCGGCGTCGGCCCCGCCGAGGTGACGCACGTGCTGATTACGCACGCCCACGCCGATCACTTCGCCGGAGTCACGGTGGAGCGAGATGGACGCGATGCCGTGCGGTTTCCGCGGGCGACCCACCTCATCGGCCGCAAGGATTGGATCGACAATCCGGCGCGACACGATCCTGACTCCGAGCTGGCGGTCCGGCTGGGGGCGATCGACCGCGCGGGTCTTCTCGGGGTCGTTGAAGAGGAACGCGAGGTGGCCCCGGGGGTCGCGATGATCCTCGCCCCGGGCGAGACCCCTGGGCACTGCGTCGTCCGCATCCGCACCGCTGGAGAGAGCTTCTATTACGTGGGGGACCTGTTTCACCACGCGTGCGAGGTGGCGCACCCGGACTGGGTTCCGGCCAACCGCGACGTGGCGGCCACACACGCCTCGCGTATCCGGACGCTCGCCGAAGCGGCGACGAGCGCTGCGACCGTCGTCTTCAGCCACGAGCGCTTTCCGGCATGGGGGCGCATCGCCGCCGCCGGCGGGGCCTTCCGGTGGGAACGCGCCTGGTGAGCCCGGCGCGTCTGTCCGATACGCGCGGTGCGGCAACCGGGGTTCACGTTCGCGGATAAGGAACGTGCCGCTGGGAGGAGAACTTCGGTCCGCACCTGAAAGTTCCGCTGCTTGGAAAGACCGGGGGCGGCCGGCGGGATCTGGCGTCCGCGCCGCGGCGCAGCGGAGAGGGGACACGGACATGGGAGGCAAAGCGGCCGGGCGGTCAACGCGACGGGAGTTCTTGCGGGCCGGCGCCGGTTTGGCGGCGGCGACCGCCTTCACCCTCTCGAGATCGAGGGATGACGCGGCGTCCGCGCAGGGGGTCCGGCGCGGGGGCACGCTCCGGATCGGCCTCGACGGTGACCCCCCCACGCTCGACCCGCACCGATCGGGCGCGTACGTGGAGCGCCAGGTGTATCAGAACCTCTACGACAAGCTGGTGGATACCGACCCCCACCTGGCGATTGTGCCGAGACTGGCCACCTCGTGGACGATCAGCGCGGATGGGAAGACGGCCACATTTAGGCTGCGCCAGGGGGTGCGGTTCCACGACGGCACGCCGTTCAACGCCGCGGCGGCCGTCTATAACTTTCACCGCATGCTGTTCGAACCCACCTTCCCTTCCGTCCGACGCAGCGAACTGCGGCCGGTCAAGCAGGTGGTTGCGGTGAACGCGTATACGATCAAGCTGGTCATGGACCAAGCGTACAGCCCCCTGCTGTACGTCCTGACCGACCGCGCGGGGATGATGGTCTCCCCGACGGCGGCCCAGCGGGCGGGCCTCGACTTCGGTCTGCATCCTGTGGGGACCGGGCCGTTCGCGTTCGTCGAGCGCGTGCTGCAGGACCACATCACCTTGCGGCGCACCCCAGACTACTGGGCGAAGGGTGAGCCGTATCTCGATGAGCTGATCTACCGGCCGTTCTCCGACGACAACGCCCGGGTGGCGAACCTCAAGTCCGGGGACGTGGACATCATCAACCTGGTCCCTCTGCCGCAGGTCAAGACGCTGGGCCAGCAGGCCGCGCAGCCCGCCTCGCCATTCCTCCTCATCGAGCGCGGGCCGATCGCCTGGGCCGCGCTCTCGTTGAACGTGAACACGCCGCCGTTCGACAACAAACTGGCACGCCAGGCGTTCCTGGCGGCGATCGACCAGAACGCGCTCGCCGGCGCCGTGCTGCAGGGAGCGGCATATCCGGCCAATTCGTTCTTCCCCAACGGGACGCCCGCCTTCGATCCGGCATGGAAGCTCCCCCCGCGAAGCGTGGCGCTGGCGAAGGAGAAGCTCCAGCAGGCGGGAATGCCTAACGGGTTCGAGTTCACGGTGATCACTCCCCCCGGCCAGCAGCATCTGGCGATCCTGCAGGCCGTGCAGTCAATGGTCGCCGAGGTCGGGCTGAAGCTGAAGATCGAGGTCCTCGAGGGCGGCGTGCTGGTCCAACGGCTCACGCAGATGCAGAATCAGGCGGCGTTCGTCGACTGGAGCGGCCGACCGGATCCGGACTTCGACATCTATCCCTTCGTCACCAAGTCGGGCATCGGCGCGTTCAACTTCGCCGGGTACACGAACCCCCAGGTGCAGGAGATCCTCGACCGCGCGCGCGCCCTGTACGACATGGGCCAGCGCCGCCGCCTGTACGCGGACGCAACGAAGATCCTGGCCGACGATGTGCCGTACGTGTGGATGTACTTCCCGAAGGAGTACAAGCTGATTTCCAAGAACGTCGGCGGGTTCGTGGATCAGCCGGACGGGATGATGCGGTTCCGAACGGTTTGGCAGAGTGCCTGAGCGCCCCAGAGCGCGGACGGGTTCTAACCATCCCTGCCGGGCGTGCCACCGCCGCGCGGCGGCGCAGGCGTAATGGTCAGGCGACGGACACGCGATTGCCCCCGCTGTGTTTCACCGTGTACATCGCCCGGTCGGCGGCTTCCATGAGGGCGTTGGCGGTTTCCCCGTCTTCGGGCATACTCGCCAGTCCCACGCTCACCGTGAGCCTGGGGCCGCCGGAGACAAAAATCTCCTCAACGTGGCGCCGCACCCGCTCGGCAATCTGTACCGCCGACCGTTTTGGCAAATCCGGGAGCAGGAGCACGAATTCATCGCCCCCGGAGCGGGCCACGAGATCCATGGCGCGACTGGTCTTCCTCATGGCATCGGCGACCAACTTGAGGACCTGATCTCCCTGCAGATGGCCAAAGCCGTCATTGACCTGCTTGAATTTGTCGACTTCCACGATGGCGACAGACACGGGGGAAGCGCTTCGTCTGGCTCGGGCGACTTCGCGTTCGAGCGCATCCCAGAGGGCCCGGTGGTTGGCCAGCCCGGTCAGCCCGTCCGTCAGGGCGAGGCGGCTGAGGCCTTCATCGCGCTGCGCCCTGAGGATGGCCAGCGCCGCCAGGAACACAAAGGCTTCGAGAAGCTCGCGGAGCTCCTTCGGGAACGCATCGACCAGCGGGCTCTCAACGTGCAAGACCCCGATCACCCGATCATTGACGATCAGTGGAAAGGCGACCTGCGACCGGACGCCCGGTGGGCCCGCCACGTGCATCGGATCTTGGACCACGTCGGAGGCATAGTACGGCCGCCCGTGGTCGACGACCCACTTGGCGATGGCCTGCTCGCCGATTGTCGCCGTGGGCGCCGCCGCCGGATCGCCGCCGCGCCGGGCCGCCAGATGCAGTTCTCCGGTTTGCTCATTGATGAAGAACACGCTGCACAGCGGATAGCCAAAGACTTCCCGAATCTGACTGAGAATCTCATCGAGCACGGCCGTGAGGTCGAGGGGCCGCAGCAGGCGCTTGGCCACGTCCGTCATCGCCGGGACGACGCGCCCGATCCGGCGTGCGTGCGAGAGGGATCGGGCGATCGCCGTTTCCGACGGCCGGACCGCCGACTTCCCGGCATCAGGTTCTCGATCGAAGGGCAGACGGGCCTCCTCGCCTCCCTCCGTGAGCATCCGGCAAAATGCGTCAACCACGCGGGGGTCAAACTGGGTCCCGGCGCACCGACCGATCTCCGCGAGCGCCTCGTCCGTGGTCCGGCCCCTGCCGTACGACCGATCATCCGTCATCGCGCCGTAGGTGTCGGCGACGGCCAAAATCCGGGCGCCCAACGGGATCTCTTCCCCGCGAAGGTGATCGGGATAGCCGGTCCCGTCCCATCGCTCCTGGTGGTGCCGGACCAACGCGGCCACCTCGCGCATTCGATCGACCGGCCGCAAGATCTCCTCGCCGATTGCCGGATGCTGTCGCATAACATGCCACTCCGCCTCGGTCAGCGGGCCGGGCTTCCGCAGGATGTTGTCGGGCACACCCAGTTTGCCGATGTCGTGCAGGAGCGCGCCCCATTGCACATTCTGCACGTCGATCTCGCCGCACCCCATGGCCCGGGCGAGCGCGACCGCGCGGGTCGCGATGCGTTCACTGTGATCGGCCGTATAACTATCGCGGGCGTCGGCCGCCCGCGCCAGCACCAGCACCATTTCAATGTACGATTGCTCGAGGTGGTGGTTCAGGCGAGCCCGACGAATCGCCGTCCCCCCGATTTCCGCGATCCCCTCCAGCAGGCGGATGTCGGCCTCGGTAAACGGACGACTCTCCGGTGCCTTTGGTCGGGCCAAGCAGAGCGTGCCGGTGATCTCCTCTTCCGACCGCATCGGCACAATAGCAAAGGGGCCGAGGAGACGATACGGAGACCCGCTCAGCCAGGCCGGCGTCTGCTCGTTGCTGAAATCCGCACTCACGTAGGCGGTCCCCGTCCTCACCACCTCTCCCGACCGGGTCTCCGAAACGGGAAAGGTCGACCCCATCTTCTCGGTGGGGATCCCCACCGTGTACACCCGCGTGAACCCTTCACGTTCCGTGTTCAGGAGTGCAAGCGACCCGTGTGCGCCCGCCAAAAGGGTCATCGCGTGCTCCACGATCATCGGGTACATCTCATCGACGCTGGGGGCCTCGCGCAACTGGCGGCTCAGTTCGTAGAACGCTTGGAGCTCCACGGTGCGACGCTGCGTCTCCTGTGACAACATCAGCCGCTCGACCGCTTCGCTGATCTGCGTCCCCACAGCCTCCACCAGCATGACTTCGTCGGACAGCCACCGGCGGCTGACGGTGGACCCGACCGCGATGCCGCCGAGGATCCGCCCGTCCGTGCGAATGGGAGCGGTAATCGAGGCCCGGATGCCGAACCGCCCCATGACGGGGGCCAGCGCGTCGATCTCCAGGCCGGTCAAGCTCTGCCAGTCGTCCACCGCCTGCGGACCGAGCAGCGTGTACCCCGCCGCCTCCATTGCGCCCGGTATCGCGGACCCGGCCTCCGGGGCCATCCCGCGGACAAGGTTGGTCCTCTCCGTCCAGACCCCCCCCATTTCACATCCCAGCGCCTTGAGGATCGCATCGACCGTCGTCTCCAGCAGGGCGGGCTCGTCTTGGGCGGCACCCGATGCGGCGATGATCGTATTCAGGGTCTCCAGGTGAGCCGCCCGCCGGTGGACCTCGTCCTCGGCGTGCTTCCGCTCCGTGACGTCAATAATCGCTCCCTCAACATAGAGGCTCCGGCCGGCGGGGTCCCGGACGACCCGAGCGCCGGCACGCACCCAGATCAGCTTCCCGTCATGGCGACGGAGCTGGCTCTCAAAGTCCGTCACCGCCCCTTCGGTCTCCAGCAGAGCCAGCCAGCGCTTCCGGTGTTCGGGATCGACATAGAGGCTGACGGCACCGGTCGACATCAGCGCCCCGTGATCGGGATAGCCCAATATGCGCAGGAAGGCCGGATTGGTCTCGAGGATTTTCCCGTCGGGTGTGGTGCGATAGAGTCCGACGGGGACGCCCTCGAACAGGGTCCGGTACCGCGCTTCGCTGACCCGGAGATCCTCCTCTGCCTTCCGCTTGTCTTGGCGGAGACCATGAGCCTCAAGTGCCCACCCGACCGCCTGCCCCAGCCGTGTTAGCCGATCCTTCAGGAGATAGTCGGTGGCCCCGCTCCTCATGAGCGTCACCGCCGCCTCTTCTCCCATCATCCCCGAGATGATAATGAACGGGAGGTCGAGCCCCCCCTCCTGCAGCACCTCCAAGGCGCGCGCGGCGCCGAACCCCGGCAGCGAATAATCCGAGAGGATGAGATTGGGAAGAGGCGTGAGGTGTTTGCGATACGCCGCCTCGGTATCGACGCGCTCCCATTCAAAGATGTATCCCGCCCGGCGCAGCTCGCGCACGACCAACTCGGCGTCGGCCGGTTGATCCTCGACGATGAGCACCCGCAGCTTCGCGGGAACCGGCCGGGAGGGGCCCGGCCGGTCCAGGCCGAGGCGCACCGACGATGCGGGCGAGCGCTCGCGGTCTGTCGCCATTAACTTGGCAGGCGGTGAAGTAGGACCCAGTGGCGCCCCAACGCGGCCCAAACGCGGCAATCGCCGCGGCCAGCGGGGACGCGGAGCAGCGGAGGCGTAGCGCCCCCCCCAGGATCGGTGTTCGGACCAGGCTGGATGGCAGAACACCCCCCCTCGCTCATGGACGCACCTTCCCCGCGAGGCCGGTTCGGCCCCGATCGCCCATCGGTCCGCTCTTGGTGTGCCTATGCCCCGCATCGCAGAGGCTTAGACGAAGCGTCGTGGAAATTGTCTGGGATGTTTGCGGCAAGCGGAACACCGAGCGGCGCAATCTCTTCCCCCCCCGCCCGGGCTTCGCTTCCCCGCACGACTTGAAACGATGCGGCGTCGGATCCTGCCGCTTCCAGCGTTTGGATTGGCCGTTCTCCGTCGCGGCGGTACACCGGACGATTGTGGTCTAGCGCGACCCGGGCCCGGCCAGGCGGTGGGCGAAGCCCCGCTACCCCCGCGGACAGCGTCTGCAACTCGGGGCCGATGGGCATGAACAATTGGAGGGGGCGAGTCACCGGCTGGTGGTGAGACATGAGGTATGTCATCGGATATCTCGCTTGCCTGGCCTTCATCGTATTGATCTTGACGTTCTTCGGATTTTTCCCCGATGTGATCCGGAACAACGAGTCGAATGTGGGGACGTTCTTCAACTTCTTCTCCAACGGCCGGCACGTCAGCCCCGCGGTGCAGTACACGGTGTCGGTCTTCGGACTGTCGTTCTCGCCGGCGCTCGCGCTCGGACACTTTGTCGCGATCGTCCTCTCGCCGATCGGGCTGTTCACCCTCGTGTTCTATTCCGTCCTCATCTGGATGCTTCCCGCGCGATAGCCCGCGGGTCGGTCCGGGAGGGACCGGATCATCCCGAGCCCCCCGCGAGTGCCCTATAATCGATCACGATGGTGTTTCCTCTCACGGTCATCAGCGCGCTGGCCCGGGCAGGCCTGCATCCCCCCGGGCACTCGCCGTTTCCCGAGGGCATCCGGCCGATGCTGGCCGAAGCGGTGGTGGCCCCGTTCAACGATCCGGCATGGATGTACGAGCCGAAGTGGGACGGCTTCCGCGTCGTCGCCATGATCCGCGATGGCTCGGTCCGGCTCCTCTCCCGCAACCTCCTATCGGTCACCGACCTCTTCCGGCCGGTGACCGAAGCGCTCACGGGCTTCCCGGCGTCGCTGGTGCTCGACGGAGAGGTCGTGGTCCTCGACGAGCGTGGGCTTCCCGATTTCGAGGCCCTCCAGCAATGGCTCCGTCCGGCGAAGCGTCGGCCGTCCGGACGCCTTGTCTACATGGTCTTCGACTGCCTGTATGCCAACAACCACTCGCTGATCAGCCGAGGGGTGGAGGACCGACACGCGGTCCTCCGGGCGCTGGCGCGCACCCTCGCTCCGCAGACGGTCCGCGTCACCGAGCCGCTCTCCGGGATGGACGGGAGGGCGATCTTTCGGCAGTGCGCCAAGGTCGGACTGGAGGGCGTGGTGGCGAAGCGGCGAGCGAGCGTCTATCGACCCGGGGCACGCTCGCAGGACTGGGTGACGATACCCGTCCGGCGGCGCGAAGAGTTCGTCGTCGGGGGATACGTGACCGCCGGCCGCCGCGGGCTCCACAGCATCGTCCTCGGGCAATACGACCGGACGGGCAAGCTCGCGTACGCGGGCATCCTCGGCGCGGGGCTGACGGAGGGATTCCGGCAAGCCATGCTCCGGGAGCTCCAGGCGGTGCAGCGGAAATCCTCGCCGTTTGCCTCCGCACCGACGCTCCCCGAACATCGCGGTGACGCGCGGCCCGATCCGCTCCCACACTGGGTGAAGCCGGCGCTGGTCGTAGAGGTGGAGTATCCGAACCCCTCCCGCACCGATCTCCGTCACGCGGTGCTCAAGGGACTGCGGCCGGACAAGCGGGCGGATGAGGTCTTGGCGAAATCCTCAATCCTTCCCCCCACCCCGAGGAAGGCGGCACGGCCGCTTCCACCCCCGCGCCCGCCCGCGGCTAGCGGGCGATCGTGATGCGCCCCTCGGTCATGGGGGCCACCGTCTGGATCCGCTGAATCGCCTCGGCCACCGCGGTGGCCATCAATGGGCCCCCCGCCGGATCGACCAACACCTGGCCTTTTGAGAGCATCGCGTAGCCGTCGCCCCCGCGGAGCATGAAGTCGTTCGTCGCGACCGTGTAGGAGGCGGTAGCATCCAGTGGGGTGTCGCCGACGCGGACGTCAAGGATGCGGGCCCCGATCGGCCGGTCGGGATTGAACGTAAACCGCAGCCCCGAAACCTGCGGAAACCGGCCGGCCAGTTTATCCCACTGGCTCACCCCATTCTCCAGGGCCTCCCGGATCGCGGCCCCGCGGAGGGCCACCTTGACGACCACGTTCCCAAATGGGAGCCAAGCGATGACGTTCCGGCGGCGGATCGGCCCGGGCGGCAGGACCGCGTCGGTGCGGATCCCGCCCCCGTTGGTGATGGCGACATCGGCGTGCACGGCGGCGCGGATCGCGTCGGCGATGAAGTCGCCCAGGGGGGCTTCCTGCGCGCGGACGAGAGGCTCACGCGCATCGAGCGGAACGGCGGCCTCCCCGATGGCGACCTCGAGTTCTTTGCCGAGGAGGTCCGAGTATCGCCCCACCAGCGCGGCGACCGCCGGATCCGAGGGGGTCTGACTGGTCACCGGGATTAGCTGGTGCATCGCCCGGTGCGAGCCGTCGAGGGCGAGCCGGGTGACCCCCAGCCACTTGGCGTCCGAGCCCGCCTTGGCGACCAGGCGTCCATCGACCAGGCGCGTCATCGGCTCGTGGTCGTGGCCGCCGATGACGAGGTCGATCTGGGGGACCTCGCGGAGCAGCAGTTCATCCTCGCTCACGTCCAGGTGCGTCAAGGCGATGATCACCTGCGCACCGTCCCGCCGGAGGATCGGCAGCACCGCCTTGGCGACCGCCACCGGATCGCCAAACGCGGTGCTGCCGGGCGATGACGAGGCGGCCGTCGAGGGGGTCGTCAGCCCGAAGATCCCGACGCGGACCCCCCCGGCGCTGACGATCAGGAACTGTTTGGTCCCCGGGAGCGGCCGCATGCCGGGGGTCACGAAGGCGTTCGTGGCGAGCCAGGGAAAATGCGATTCGGCGACCCGCGCGGCGAGCACCCCCGGCCCGTAGTCGAACTCGTGGTTCCCGAGGACGGCGGCATCGACGGCCAAGCGGTTCAGGCCGTCGATCAGCTGCGCGCCCTTGAACGCCGAGGACTCGGCGGACGGCGAGATCAGATCCCCCGCGAACAGCAGGAGCGCGGGGCGATCCCGCCTGCGGTACTGCGCGATCAGCGCCGCCAGGCGGTCCAGCCCGCCGACCTTGCCGCCGTCAAGGGCGGTCAGCTGATAGTCGTCGTTGAAATGGAGGATGGTGAGCGCGGGGGCCGGCTCCGCCGTCGACGCAGGCGGCCTCGCGAACGATAACGCAAGGATGACGGCGAAGGCGCAACGGAGACATGCCCGCATCGGGGACCGACCCTTTCTCTGTTCCGGGATTGACCGCAGCCTCGTTCG
>DATEHM010000128.1:0-18451 GCA_035279545.1 bacterium
CCCGGAGCCGCCTCCTCGCAGTGCACCTCCAGCCCGAGCCGCCGCAGCTCGTCGGCGACGAGCGAAGCGACGGCGGTCTCGTTGGCGAGGGGATCCTCCGGCCGGAACACGCTCGGCGTCCGTACCAGCCGACGGGCCAGATCGACGAGATACGGCTCATCGACCGCCGCCACCACAGCATCGACCGCTGCCTCGAGGGCGGGCATCGGGAGCGAGGAGCCTCAGTAAATATTCGTCTGGCGCACCCGTCCCGTGTAGTCCCAGAACACGCTCTTGATCTCGGTGAAGAACTCCAATCCTTCCTCGGCCATCTCCCGGCCGCCGATGCCACTCCACTTGATGCCGCCAAACGGGATCTGGGCCTCGCCCCCGACGGTGGGGGAATTCACATGCACCATGCCGGCCTCGATACCGTCGACAAACCTCATGATCGCGTTGGCGTCCGACGCGTAAATCGAGGAGGAGAGACCGTAGCGAAGGCCGTTCGTGACCGCGAGGGCCTCGTCGAGGGACGCGACCTCGATCACCGACAGCACGGGCCCGAAAATTTCCTCCCGCGCGATCCGGTGTCCGGGCTGAACGTCCGCAAACACCGTGGGCTCCACGAAGTATCCGCGGGCATGAGCGTCATCGGCTAAACGCCGGCCGCCGCAGAGCAGGCGCGCGCCTTCCGCCCGCCCGGTTTCGATGTAGCCGAGAACCGTGGTGAGCTGGTGCGAATCGACGAGCGGCCCCATGCCGATGCCGGCCTCCATGCCATTGCCCACGCGGATGGCTCGGGCTCGATCGACGATCGCGTCGGCCAGCCGCCCGCGCACGTCCCGGTGAACAACGCACAGGCTGGTGGCGGTGCAGCGCTGACCCGTGCTGCCGAACGCGCCCTGGACGATCCCCGCGACCGCGAGCTCCAGATCGGCGTCGGGCATGACGACGACGGCGTTCTTGCCGCCCATCTCGCAGGTGACCTTCGCCAGCCGGCGGGCCGCGCGCGCGTAGACCTCTCCCCCGATCTCACAGGACCCGGTAAAGGAGACGGCCCGCACCATCGGATGGGTGACCAACGCATCGCCAACTTCCGGGCCCGGCCCGACCACGATGGTCAGCACGCCCTGCGGAAGCCCGGCTTCCTCGAGGATCGCTTGGTAACGCTGGGCCACGAGCGGCGTCAACGACGCGGGCTTGAGGATCACCGCGTTGCCGGCCACGAGCGCCGGAGCGACCTTCCACGCCGGCTCCGCCCAAGGGAAGTTCCAGGGGGTGATCACCGCGACGACCCCCAACGGCTCCCGCAGGGTCAACAGCATCGTCGTCGGCATCTCCGAGGGCCGGGTCTTGCCGCCCATCCGGAACCCTTCGCCAGCGTACCATTCGAGCAGGTTGATCCCCTTCAGCACCTCTCCGCGGGCTTCGCTAAAGATCTTGCCCTCTTCGCGAGTGAGCAGACCGGCGAGATCGTCGAGCCGCGACCGGGCAAGCTCGGCCGCCCTCGCCAGGACGCGCCCCCGCTCCGGCGCCGGGGTCGCGCGCCACGCCCGATACGCCCCTTGGGCCCGCTCTACCGCCCGGGCCACGTCCTGCGCGGTGTGCTGTGGGATCTCCGCCAACACCTCAGCGGTGTCGGCGGGGTTGGTATCGATGATCGTGCGGAGACCCTTCCCCCCTGACCCGGCATGCCGAGAATCTGGAAGATCGCGGGTCGTGCTCATCCACGCCCTCCTTCTGGTGCGCATCGGCGGGTTTCCGGGCACCGGCGGGCGTTGTTCAGTTCCGCTGGAGGAAAGTCCTGCCGCGGGAAGCGTTCCCGCGGACGCGCGCGTTACGCTCATTGTGGACATCTTCGCCGATTCGTTCGCCGATTTGTAGGAAGGAGTCGGGGTGCAGGGACAACCACTCGAGCAGGCACGGGCGAAGGGATTCGCCTCCCCTCCGCCGCGGAAGATCCGGGCCCCCATTGTCGACGTGCACACGCACACCACCGAGCCGGCCACGAATCATGAGCTGATCGAGGCGGCACGGCGCTACGGCATCACCACGCTGGTGGCGATCGCCCCCATCGACGCCGGCCGCGCGATCCAAGCGCGTTATCCGGAGGAGGTTGTGCTGGCGGTCCGGCCGATCCTGAAGGAACCAAACGGCCAGATCGCGCTCCTGGACCGGGCCGTGGAAACCGTGCACCAAGCCCGCGCGCAGGGGGCCCCACTGATCAAGCTCTGGTTCGCCCCCCGAATCCGCGATCGGCTGGACTTTCTGCTGGACTCGCCACGGCTGGATCCGGTGTTCCAGGCGATCGCCGAGGAGGGGCTGGGAGTCCTCGTGCACGTCAGCGATCCGGATCGGTGGTTCGAGCACAAGTACGACCCGGCCAAGTATGGGACGAAGGCGGACCAGTACCCCATGCTGGAGACCCGGCTCCGGCAGTTCCCGCGGATTCCATTTCTGGCGGCGCATATGGGAGGCGATCCGGAACATCTCGATCACCTGGCAGATCTTCTCACCCGGTACCCGAATCTCTACCTCGACACGAGCGCGACCAAGTGGATCGTCCGCGAGCTCGGCCGGCAGCGCGAGGCCGCGCGAACCTTCTTTCGGCGATGGGCGGACCGGGTCTGCTTCGGGACGGATCAGGTCGTCATCAAGGAGTCCGATCCCTCCCGGTACCTGGTGCGGTACTGGGTGCACCAGATGTTTTGGGAAACGGATCTTGTCTGTCCGTCGCCGATCCCCGACCCTGACAGCGACGGGCCGCCGTCACTACGCGGGCTCGATCTTCCGGAGAACGTGCTGAGGGAAATTTATGCAGGAACTGCGGAACGGGCCTTCGGAATCAAGGCCCGCCCAACCGCGGGAGCGCATACGCCCCCTACAACGAAGACCACTAGCGAATAATCAGGTGCCCGGTAGCCCAAAGGGCAAGGCCAATCAGCGCGAGGATCCCCGCGAGTAACACGACCTTCACCTCCTCCAGCCAACTTCTCTCGCTGCCCTCTATCTTACCCCGTGGAGGTCCCGATCAAACTTCACCAAGTCTACCCCGTCCCCCCCCAGCGGGCGCCGCACTCCCACTAGGGCTCGAGGGCTTTCTCCACGTCCTGTCGGGTGAGATCTTCTCCAAGTTCGCCCGACCACCGCAGCAGAGCCTGCACCACCTCTTCGTGGCCCATCCCCAGGCTCGAGGTCATCTCTTGAACGCACATCTCGACCACATATTCCAGACGCCCGCTCCACCCGGCATCCTTCGCCTCGGCGATCAGGGAGACGACGACGCCGGCCAGCAACGGTTCGGCCCAGGCGCGGCGATCACTCGCAGCGTCGGGAGCGGCCGTGGCCCCCTTCCCCTCCGCCATACGGCCGTCATCCTCCACATTGCACCTCCCGTTTCCATCCCCCTCGGGCGCCTCGGCCGATCCCCCCGATCAGCCAGCGGCCCCCCCCGCAGCGCGGAAGAACAACTCAAACACCATGACAAGCACCCCCGCCGCGCCGCCGACGAGCCCGACGTACCATAAAAACGGCCGCCGGACGATGGCGGCTACCGAGCACACCACGATCCCGATCTGGAAGAAGGCGACGGCGAGGGACAACCGCTGGTAGCGGTCGTCAAATCGCTGCGCGACAGCCTTGGCCTCATCGCGTTCGCGCTCGCGCGCCTTCGCCTCCTTCGCGATCCCGTCCTGGTCGGTCGCGTACCGCCTGATCTCCTTCTCGTACGCCGTGACCTGCGCGGCCGCCTGCGGCGTCGAGCTTAAACGCAACGCGTCTCTCTGCACCTCGAAGACGTGTCGCTTGATTCCTTTGGCCTGATAGAAATTCCATTGGTCGGACGCCAGGTTCTGGGCGATCGCCGCCCCGTTCAACTCGGCCAGCGAGTGATGCGCGGCACGCCCGGCAAGCAGGCTGCTCAGCGCCGCACAAACCGCAAGCGCCGCGGTGGTGATGGCAATCGCAGTGATCAACCACGCGCCACGAGCGTCCCCGGCGCCCTCCAGGCGCGCCTCCACCTCGAACCCCTCTTCGCCCATTAGTTCTCAGTTCGGGGTTATGTCGGCGCACTCCTGCGGCGCCGACGCGTCGGGAACGCTACTGCGGTGGGGTAAACGTGCCGGTCCAGGTTGTCTGGCGACGATGGAGCAACCCTCCGACTTTGTACCGCATCATCCCCAACAGCCGGCCGACGATGCCGGCACGACCGACCGTGGCCGCGGCCACCACGGGCGAGGTGGCAAGGATGGCGGAGGGAGTCCGGACCGTCAGCGTGCCGATTTGCTGCCCCTGCCGGAACGGCGCGATCGGGCGGACGCTGATCTCCTCGGACACCGTGATCGGGGTGCGATCCTCCCGCGGCAGGACCACCTCGAGTGCGTGGGGGGCCGCCAGCGACAGCCGCCCGGCGTTCCCGCCGTAGACCCTAATCGCGCTGGGCACGAACTGCTGCCACGGCACCGAGACCTTCTCGTACCTGGCGAACCCCAGGTTGAGCAGTTTCTCCACCGCGCCCGTCCGCAGCATCAGCGTATGCGCCCCCATCACCACGGCGATGAAGCGGAGCCCTCCCTGCTGAGCGGTCGCCACGATGTGATACCCCGATTCGTCGGTGAACCCGGTCTTCATGCCGTCGACTCGCGCGTCACGAAAGACGAGGTTGTTCCAATTCGCCTGACGGATCCCGCCGTAGACCTCGTAGCGAGGGCTGGTGTAGGTCAGGGCATCGGGAAACGTGATCACGATCTGTCGCGCCAGGTGGCCCATGTCCCACGCGCTCGTGTGCTCGCCCGGGGTCGGAAGCCCGTGCGGGGTGACAAAGCGGGTATCGCGCATGCCCAGGCGGGCCGCGGTCGCGTTCATTTCCTCAACGAACTGCTCGCCGGAGCCGGCCAGGGTTTCAGCGAGGGCCTCCGCCGCGTCGTTGCCCGAGGCGATCATCAGCCCGTGCAGGAGTTGGTCCACGGTGACAGTATCGCCCGCGTTCAAGAACATTCGGCTGCTGCCCGGAGTACGCCCAACCCGCCACGCCTCGGCGCTGATCGTCACCGAAGTGGTCAGGGCGATCCGGCCGGCCTTGATCGCCCCCAGCGCCAGGTAGAAGGTCATGAGCTTGTCCAAGCTCGCCGGGGGCCGCAGTCGGTGGGGATCCGTGGCCGCGAGGATCCGTCCGGTGGACACCTCGATGAGCAGCGTCGATGCCGGACCGGGCAGCCCCACCTGGCGGGGGCGGGCGGCGGCGCTTGGGCGCGGCGCGGCCCACACCACGGTGGCGGGTCGAGGCGCGGCCCCCGCGAACGCCAGCAGGATCATTGTCAGAGTCACAGCAATGCCGAGACGCCGGATGCCCACCGTACGCATCTGCTTCATCACCGTTCCATCACCAGGATGCCGCGCAGACCGTCCCCGCGGTCGAGCGCGGCGACCGCGTCGTTGACCCGATCGAGCGGGTACGTCGCCGTCACGAGTTCATCCAACAACAACCGCTTCCCCTGATAGAGGACGAGGAGTCGCGGAATATCGTGCCGAAGGTGCGCGGATCCGTAGAAACAGGCGTGCAGCGTTTTCTCGTTCAGGACAAACGCCGGCCCGCCAACCGTGTACTCCTCGCGGGTCGGGGGAATCCCGACCGCAACCGCGACGCCACCCCGGGCGAGGCAATCGACCGCTTGACGGACGACCGCGGCCCGGCCGATCACCTCAAACGCGTAATCCACCCCGCCCCCGCTCAGGTGCTGGATCGCTCGCACCGGGTCTTCCTCGGAAGCCCTGACCGTATGCGTCGCCCCAAACCGCTTCGCCGCCTCCAGGCGGTGCTCGAGGAGATCGACGGCGATGATCATCGCCGCCCCCGCTAGCCGCGCCCCCTGCACCACGTTAATACCCACTCCTCCCGCGCCAAAGACCGCCACGCTGCTCCCCGGCCGCACGCGCGCCGTGTTCACCACCGCTCCTACGCCGGTGGTCACGGCGCACCCCAAGAGCGCCGCGACGGTCAGCGGGACCTCCTCGCTGATCCGCAGCACCCCCGCTTCGGGGACCACCGCCATCTCCGCCCACGAGGACACGCAGGTGAAGTGGTGCACCTCCTGCCCGCGCCAACGCAGGCGGGTCGTGCCGTCCGGCATCTTCCCCCTCACCCGGTACCGCATCTCGCAGAGATGGGGCCGCCCCGTGTCACAGTAGCGGCACCGTCCGCAGGCCGGGGCGAAGAGCAGCACGACGTGGTCTCCCGGACGGACCGACTCCACGCCCTCGCCAACGGAGTCGACGATCCCGGCCGCCTCGTGCCCCAGGACGACCGGCAGCGGCATCGTCAGGTCGCCGTTGATGTAGTGCAGATCGCTGTGGCAGACCCCGGTGGCCAAGATCCGGACCGCGACTTCGTGGCGACGCGGTCCCTCGATCTCCACCGTGTCGACCGCGAGCGGCTTCCCCACCTCATACAGCACGGCGGCGCGCATGCGCGTTCACCTCTTTCGCCGATGTTCGAGACACTGTTCCTCCTCCCCGCAGGGATTCCTCTGGCCGGAAGGGAACGCCATGCGAGCACATGGACTTCACTCGCTCCGCTCCTCATTGAGGCCCCCCGGCTCGCGCCCGGCCCGGGGGGATCTCCTCCTCCTGCTCGTTCCGGTCGTCTGGGGACTCAACTTCATCATCATCAAGGCCGCGCTCGGGCAGTTCTCCTCGCCGCAGAGCTTCAACGCCCTGCGCTGGATCCTCGCCTCGGGTATCCTGGGGGTCGCCGTCGCGGCGCGCCGGGACTCCCTTCGCATCGCCCCCCGAGATTGGGGCAGGATCATCGTCGTGGCGATCCTCGGGAACGTCCTTCAGCAAGTGACGTTCATCAACGGGATCCAGTTGACCACCGCCGGGCACTCGGCCCTGATGATGGGGCTTTCCCCCCTCATGGTGGCGCTGGTCAGCGCGGGGAGGGGTATCGAGGAAGTCGGCGCCCGAACCTGGACGGAGATCGGCCTGTCCCTCCTCGGGCTCGTCATATTGGTCCGGCCCGCGGCCGGCCAGGCCGCCTCGGAAATGTTCGTCGGCGACCTCCTCACGCTCGCCTCGGCGGGCTGCTGGGCCGTGTACTCGCTCTTAACGCGGCGGCTCACACTAGTGTACTCCCCGACCGCGATCACGGCCGTGGCCATGGGAGTCGCCACGATCGTCCTCGTGGCCATCGGCCTGCCGGATCTCCGCGCTCAATCCTGGGCGTCGGTCCGGTGGACCGGGTGGGCCGGCCTGGTGTACTCCGGGGGGCTTACGATCGCGTTCGGGTACCTCACCTGGGGGCTGGCCATTCGGCGTGTGGGATCGACCCGCACCTCGATCCTCTCCAACCTCACCCCGGTGGTCGCGTTGGTCGCGGCGTGGGGGCTGCTCGGCGAGCGGTTGGATCTGTGGCAGATGCTCGGCGCGGGGATGGTCGTGGGGGGTACCGCGCTGGCGCGGGGCGGAGGCCCGGCATCGTGAAGCTTGCGGCAAACCTGCAGGAGATCTTCCGCGGATCTTCGAAGCGTATTGAGGGGGGATGTTCGCAGGGCAGGCTAGGTCCAAACCAGGGGGACGGAGGGGGAGACATGGATCTTCGGGATTTCGTCCACAAGCTCACCGACTTCATCTGGGACCGGGAACACCAGAGCCAAAAATCGGTCGACGCGGCGATCCTGAGCTATGTCCAAGACGCGGTGATCGCGGAGCTCGAATACCGGCGGCGCATGCAAGACCTCGATCGAAGGATCGCCGAACTCGACGCCCTGGCTGTGGCCGGCGCGCATTCCTAGAGCACGACGCGCACTTTCTAAGGACCACCGCGCCCACCGACCACCGAGGTCGGTGGGCGCGTGATTGGCGTGCGGGATCGGGGGGAAAACATCCCGCTCCGGCGACCCTGATCCCTTGCGTAGGGTGTCGGTTGTCTTCGCCTAGGCCCTCGTAGATCGCGTTCGGCAGGCTGTCCCGGTCGAAACCACTCCTGAACGGTTGGTGCGAAACGATCGGATGCCAGCTTGTGCGGTCGCCGGGCCGACGGAGACCTCGTGACGCATCCGCACCGCGCCACCGGCGGCCGGTCCGGCCAGGAACCCGGCGATGCAGGCGAGTGCGGCCCTTTCGCGCGTTGCGCCCCTCCGCCCACCCCGCCGGGATCCCCGACAGCCGCCGCGGTGCACGCGGATCGCCGAGACCGGCGCGACTCCGGGACCAGGCTTCAATCTTCATCGTGTACGCCTTCCCCAAGCATCGCGGGGCGCCCCCTCGCCCGTCTAAGCCACGAACACTGTGGGCATGGAGGTAAAGAGTCAGAAGACCGATCTTGCCGCACCGGAGGGTGGACCGATGCGTTCGTGCCGATCGCTCTGGATGATCCTCGCCGTAATCCTGTGGGCTGGCGGAGTCGTGGCCGCGGGCGCCCAACCGCCGGGCATGCAGGTCGCCGCCGACCCCAAAGGACGGTTCACGATCAGCTTCCCGCCGGGCTGGAAGGTGCTCAAGCCGGAGAACAACCTCCCCGCGGTCATCGGGGTAGCCCCCGACGCGCCGGGGGGGTTCCACACCAATGTGAACGTGGTCGTCGAGAATCTCCCAAGGGAGTTTTCGGCCAAGGGCTTCGCCGACCTGAGCGAGCCCGCGTTGCGGACGATGTTCCATGCGTTCACGATCGTCGATCAGGGCCCCGCGAAGATCGCCGGTCGGGGGGCGTATTACCGGTACTTCACATGGGAGCCGAACCGCGGGGGCGTCCTCTACCAGGTCCAGGCTTACTTCGCGGTTGGCGCCAAGGGGTTTGTGCTCACCGGGACCACCTTGAACGACGACACCCGCATTCATCGTGATTTCACCATGATCTCCCGGATTTTCGAGACGTTTCGGCCGGCATCGAGCCGCGCCCCCGCCACGTCCCCCCTCGCTGGACACCCCCTCTAGGCTCGCCACCGCTTAGTTCCGAGGCACCTCCGGGGGTCGATCAGAGGCGCTCGAGAGAATCCGGGGGGAGCTCGAACGCGAAGGCTTCGGGGTGAATCGCCGAGGCCAGGATCTCCAGGCCCTCGACGAGTCGGGGGCCCGGCCGGTTGAAATACGAAGACGCGTCGGTGAGATACACGCGGCCGCTTCGGACGGAGGGGAGATCGCCCCACCCGGGGCGGGCGGCCACCAGGGGGAGCTCACCGCGCGTGCGGGCGAGGTCGAAGCCGCACGGCATCAGCATCAGCACCTCGGGGGTCGAGGCGACCACCGCCTCCCACCCCACCGCGCGGGACGGCTCGCGGCTGTGTCCCAGCACGTCCAGACCACCCGCGGCCTCCACCATCTCGGGCAGCCAGTGCCCGCCCACGTAGATCGGATCGAGCCACTCCAGGCAGGCCACCCGGGGACGAACCCCGGTGGCCTGCGCCCGGGCCCGCACCGCCTCGATCCGACCCCGCAGCCGGTCGACCAGCACCCGCGCTCGCCGCTCGGTCCGGGTGAGCTCGCCGACGAGGATAATGTTGTCAAGCACGTCGAGCAACCCGTGCGGTTCCAGCGAGACGATTTTGGTCTCCCCCTCCAGGAGCTTCGCCGCCTGTTGCACGAGCGTGTAAGCGGGGGCGCACACGCTGCAGAGTTCCTGGGTGAAGATCAGGTCGGGAGCCAGGCGGGCCAGCGCCGCATCGTCCAGATGATACACGCTCCGGCCGGTGTGGACCGTCCCACGAATCCGGACCTCGATCATCCGGCTGGGCATGGAGGGGCCGACGATCGCCTCGCTGAGCACGGGCTTCCGTCGAACCTCGGACGGAAAGTCACAGTCGTGCGAGACGCCGACCAGGGCGTCGGCAAGGTCAAGCGCGCAGATGATCTCGGTGGCACTGGGGAGCAGCGACACGATTCGCATCCCACATCACCCCGAGGGAACCCGCTCGCCCGCCCGGACGGGCACGGACAGGCGGTTCGGCGGGGGCGCCAGCGGACACACCCACTTGGGGTCATAGACGCACGAAGGATTGTACGCAAAGTTGAAGTCCAAGATGAGCCGGCCGCCTTCTGTGCCCAGATCGGCTCCCTTGACGGTGTCGAGCAGGTAACGGCCCGCGCCGTACGCTTCGGCGCCGCTCGTGACATCGCGAAAAGGAAGAAAAACCCCGCCGGCATATCCCTCCAGCCAGTACAGCTCGAGCTCACAGCGGGATCCACGCAGCTCGAACCGCGCGATGGCCATCCGCGTGAACCGGTACGAGTCCTCGCCGCTGGTGGGGACGGTGCAGGGAATCTGGGCCGTGTCCACGATCTCCCCAAACACTCGGGCGGTAGGGTCGTAGTCGAAGTACGGCAGGCCGGTGAATCCGCCGCGGCGGGCCTCCGGGATCGGCGACATGGGGTGCCCGCCGAACAACCGGTCCCGCGCGGCGCGCCAGGTCCCCCACGCCGCGGCCGGGTCGGGAAGTCCGCGGACGTGCTGATACAGCTCGAACACCTGCCGTCTCCAGTCCAGCAACTGGAGCCGCTCGGCCGTCATCCTGCCGTCTAGTCTAACAGATCCGACGACCCCCCGGACGGCCCGCACACGGGCAGAGGGCTTCGCGCCCCCCGCCATGAAGAACGCTAGCGGGCACGAGACTGGGATGATGGGGAGGACACCGTGGGCCCGGAAGAACTGTGTTGGACGCCGGCCGCTGAACTGGCGCGCCTGATTCGGGCGAAGGACGTCTCGCCGGTCGAAGTGGTGGAGGCGATCCTCGGCCGGATCGAGCGAATCAACCCCGTGATCAACGCGTACTGCACCGTGCCCGCAGACCGGGCTCGGGCCGCTGCCCGAGAGGCCGAGGCGGCGGTCATCCGCGGCGAACCGCTGGGCCCGCTGCACGGGGTGCCCTTTTCCATCAAGGACCTGACCCCGACGAAGGGCGTCCGCACGACGATGGGATCCAAAATCTTCGAGCACAACGTTCCGGAAGAGGATGCGCTGCTCGTGGAGCGGCTGCGCGCCGCCGGCGGGATCCTGATCGGGAAGACGAACACCCCCGAATTCGGCTGCAAGCCATTTACCGACAACCGCCTGTTTGGCGCCACGGCCAACCCTTGGTCGCCGGCCCATTCCTCGGGAGGATCGAGCGGAGGAGCCGCGGCGGCCGTGGCCGCTGGCCTGGGCCCGCTCGCCGAGGGGAGCGATCTGGCGGGATCGATCCGCCATCCCGCGGCCTGGTGCGGCGTCGTCGGCTTCAAACCCTCTCAAGGGCGCATCGCGCGCTATCCGAACGCGGCAGCGTGGAACGCGATGTCGACCAGCGGCCCGATCGCCCGCACGGTGGGGGACGCCGCCATGATGTTTGCGGCGATGGTCGGCCCGGACCCGCGGGACCCACTCGCCCTCCCCCACACCGGCGAGGACTGGCTCCGGCTCGCTGTTGGGGCGAGCATCCAAGGCCTCCGGGTCGCGTGGACACCGGATCTCGGCGGGGCGTCGCCGGTGGATCCGGCCGTGGCGTCGATCTGCGAGAGGGCGGCGCAGGTCTTCACGCAGTTGGGGTGTTCCCTCGAGCCGGCCTCCCCGGAGATCGGCAACATCAAAGAGCCGTTCCTCGCGCTGAACGCCGCGCTTCGCCAGGCTACGGTCGGCAAGCACCTCGACCGGTGGCGGGATCAGATGGACCCGATCCTCGTCCGGCGGCTTGAGATCAGCAAGGCTCTCACCACCGAGGATATCGGACGCGCGGAAGTTGAGCGATCGGCGTACCACCAGCGCCTGCGCCGATTCTACGAACGCTACGACCTCTTGGCGCTCCCCACCACGGCGATCCCGGCATCCCCCCTCGACGCCCTCCTGCCCAAGGAAATCGCCGGCCGCCCGATCCGCGACCACCTCGACATGCTGATCCCGACCTACGCCTTCAACCTCAGCGCCCATCCGGCGTGCTCGGTCCCCTGCGGCTGGACCGCGACGGGTTTGCCGGTGGGCCTCCAAATCGTCGGCGGGTGGCGGCAGGACGCCCTCGTCCTGCGGGCCGCGGCGTGCTTTGAGGCAGCCGCCCCCTGGACCGGTCGACGGCCCCCATTTCGGTAGCGGCCGTCAAAGAGCGCGAATCACCGTGGACTACCGGAGTCTCGGCAAGACAGGATTGCGCGTGTCGGCGCTCGGGTACGGATCCGGAGCGATCGGCGGATTATTCGTCCGGGGCGATCCCGAGGAACAGCGGCGCGCGGCCGCCCGAGCCCTCGACGCGGGGATCACCTACTTCGACACCGCGCCGAGCTATGGGGACGGACGCTCCGAGACGAATCTCGGCCGCGTGCTTCGGGAGTTGGCCGCCTGGGGACGCGTGGTCGTGGGAACGAAGGTCCGCCTTCAGCCGGCCGACCTCCGTCACCCCAAGGATGCGATCCTCCGGTCGGCCAAGGAGAGCCTGAAGCGGCTGGGGCGCGACTCGATCGACCTGCTCCAACTCCACAATCCCGTGCGCCCCGGCGGCGCGGTCGCCGGCGGGAACGCGCTCGACCTCGGGACCGTGCTTGGTGAGATCGCCGATGGATTGCGCGAAGCGTCGCGACAGGGGCTGGCCGCCCACGTCGGCCTCACCGGATTGGGGGACGCCGCACCCCTCCGCGCGGTGATCGGCTCGGGCCGGTACGCGACGATCCAGACCTACTTCAACGCGCTCAACCCCAGCGCAGGTTTCGCCGGCGCGAGCGGCGGCGGCCAGGATTTCGGCGGCCTGATCGACGCGGCAGCGGCCGCCGCCATGGGCGTGATCGCCATCCGGGTGATGGCGGCGGGAGCGGTGTCCGCGACGCCGCAGCGGCACGCCAACGCCGGGGATCCCGGCGACCCCCTGGCGCGCGGCGCCGAGTACGGTCGGGACCTCGAGCGGGCGCGCGGGCTCGCCGCGCTCGGCGGAGAGGTCGGGGTGGAAGGCCCGCTGGAACTGGCCCTGCGCTTTGCGCTGGCCAAACCGGGAGTCTCCACCGTGCTGGTGGGCTACTCGGACCTGACCCAGCTCGAGGACGCGATCCGCTGGACCGCGCGCGGACCGCTTCCGCCGGACGCCGTCAACCGCATCCTCGCCCTGGCCCGCTAGCCGGCCGGCCCGCTGCCGCCCCCGATCTCCGCCCTCAGCGGACATCCTTCGAGGCCGTCAACGAGAACATCAGGGGCACGTTCCCGGTCCCGGGGGGCAACACCCAGGTGCCGTCCGGGCGTTCTTGCATCCACGGCAGCATCGCCCACCCCATGAACGGGTATTCCTCAAACGTCTCGATCCGCAGCCCGGCGCGGAGGAGCGATCCGACGATGTCCGACATCGAGTGGACCCACTGATAGGTCACGCTGTGGATCGGGGCATCGGGGGCGGCGTACGAGCCTTCGCGTTCCACCCGGATGGGCTCGCTGCTGTGAAAATAGGGGTAGCCGGGGCGGAGCTCCCGCTCGGGGCGTGCATCGTCGAAGATCAAGGCGAACGGATGGGCCTCCACGATGCAGAACCGTCCACGGGGCCCCAGGAAGCGGGCGATGATCTCCGCCCACCCGCCCAGGTCGGGTAGCCACCCCAACACCCCGTGCGAGGTGAACACGATGTCGAATTCGCCCTGAAGCCGCCCCGGTAGATCGTAGAGGTCGCTCTCGATAAACGTCGCTTCGAGCGCCACCTCCTCGGCCAGCGCGCGCGCCGCGGCAATCGCCTCGCCGGAGAAGTCCACGCCCGTCACCGTCGCCCCGCGCCGCGCCCAGGCGAGCGTGTCGAGGCCAAAGTGGCATTGCAGGTGGAGCAGAGACCTGCCGGTGACGTCGCCAACCAATCGGACTTCGAGGGCATCCAGCCCGGCACGGCCGCTGCGCCGGCCGGCCTTGAACCCTTCGACATCGTAAAACGACCCCCGCAAATGGTAGCGCGCCCAGGTGTCCCAGGTCGATCGATTGATCTTGAGATGGGGATCCATCGATGGTCCTCCGCGCCGGCCGGCGGTGGGGCTCGTTCCCAGCGGGGGCTTCGGGGGCGGCGAGCCGACTCCTGGAGACAGCGATCCGGTCAGCCCCCCAACGCTCGGCAATCGGCGATCAGGAGGGAGATTCTCGGTCCATCGTGATGAACGCTTCCACGGTTCCGGGGTCAAAGTCCCTCCCGGCGTGGTCGCAGAGGTACTCCTGCGCCTCATCGGGGGTCCAGGCCGCCCGGTAGGGGCGTTCGGAGCAGAGCGCGTCCCAAACGTCCACGACCGAATAGATCCGCGCGGCGACGGGAATCTGCTCTCCCGCCAAGCGCCGTGGGTATCCGCTCCCGTCCCACTTCTCATGGTGGCAGTACGGAATGTCCAGGGCCGGTCGAAATTGGGTGATCGGGGAGAGAATTTCGTAGGCGTAGATGGGGTGGCGCTGGATCGCCTCCCACTCCTGCTCGGTCAGCGGACCGGGCTTGAGCAGAATCGTGTCCGGAATCAACATCGTTCCGATGTCATGCAGGAGCGCCCCGCGGCGCAGATGCGCGAGCACCTCCTCCTCCAGACCAAGCGCCCGGCCAAGCCGGACGGTGAGGGCGGCGGCCCGCACGGTGTGCCCCTCCGCCTGCTGCTCCCGCCTGTCCAGCGCCCGCGCCCACCCGGCGATGATGTCGTCGTAGGCGGTGCGGAGCTCACCCTGCAACTGCTCGCGCAGGCGCAGGTGCTCGGCGCGCTCCCGGAACAAAGCTCGAGCCTTCGAGGTCACGAGGCGGCCTCCCCGGCCCCGCTACGCCATCACGGGGAAACGCGAACCTCGAGGGAAGCGCAGCGCGCTTCCGATGGGCATCGACGTGCGCGGGCCGCTCTCAGTACCACGTCTTCAACCAACCGCGCAAGACTGCCGACGCGTTGCTTCCGTCCGTGAGCGCCTGCCTGGCCAGGGCCCGTACCTCCGGCCGGCCCGACTTGTCCGACGCCAAGCGCGCCAGCCTAGAGGTCTGGTCCAACTGCGCCGCCAGCATGGGGAGGTATGCACGTTCCAGGGCGGCTCCCCGCAGCGCCCGGAGTGTCTTGACGGACTTTGTCGTCACCCCCGCTCGCCGCTCGGTGGGGCTGGCCCCCATCGCCTGCAGAATGGAAAGCATCTGCCGCACCTGGCCGTTCTCCCGCTCGACGAAGTCCTGGTTCCACCGGAGGAGATCGGTATGATCGGCGTATAGGGTCGCCGTCATCGCCATCTCCACGGCTTCCTCGTCCACGGGAACCAGCGATCGCAGGAAGGCGATGTCAAACGCCTGCCCGCTCAGACCCGAGAGGCGGGCAAAGGCCGAACCGGAAGCGGGCGCGGTGGGGTTTCCCGCCGCCGCCGACGTGGCCAGGATCAGGATCGCCAGAGCCATCGCAATCTGCATCGTACACCTCACAGCAGTTGAGACCTCAGATTTACTGGAGAATCCGGCACAGGTATGATGCCCAACGGGGGCGGGCGGAAGACCTTGGGACCACCTCGGCCGGTGCCCCACCAGGATGATGCGCGGCGGGCGCGAACTCAGATGCCGGGGGTGAATCGGCATGAAACTGCGGCTGCAACACGTCTCGTCCCCGTATCCCACCGGAAAGCAGGACGACGTGCGGGCATTCTACGGAAGGCTCCTGGGGCTCGCGGAGGTGCCCATCCCGCATACCCTCGAGCACCGGGGGTTGGTCTGGTTTTCGGCCGGCGACGGGGCCGAAATGCACTTCTTCCCGGGCGGACCCGACCCCGACCATCCGCGTCACCTCGCGTTGGAGATCGAGGATCTCGGGAACCTACGGGGGCGGCTGGAGGCGGCGGGCTACAAACCCTACGATACCATCGCGATCCCGAACCGACCGCGGTTCTTCTGCCGCGATCCGTTTGGGAACCTCATCGAGTTCACCACGATCCTGGGGAGCTACCTAGCGCCACCCGCGACCCCCTGAGCCCGGCCGCGGCTTACTCCCCCGGCACGAGATCGCAAAACGCCCACCAACCCCGCCGCACGGTCTCTCCGCGGCTCCACGCCACCGCTCGGTGAAAGATCGGCCCGTCGAACACAAACGTGTGGAACTCCCCGTTCTCGCCGCACGGATCGACCGTCGGGGGCAGAGCCGCGAGCAACCGGCGATCGAAGAGGCGCCCGGCTACGGAAGGATCCAGGGTCCGGGTATCGACGCAGACCACGACCGCCCGGTAGCCGCTGTCGACAAAGTCTTGGGCCAGCGTGCGGGTATCTCGCTTCCAGATCGGAAAGACCGCCTGCATCCCCTCCCGGGCCAGCCACTCCTCGCGATACCGCCGGATGTCCTCGAGGAAGAGATCGCCAAAGGCGACCGCGGTGAGCCCCCCCCGCCGATAGCCGGCGAATGCCTCCTCCATCCGGGACTGGTAGACCTCGTTCGTGGCGTCCTGCGGGATGGCGACGAGGTGGAGGGGAAACCCCAGCGCCGCGGCCTGGCGTTCCAGCAGGGCGCGCCGGACTCCGTGCATGCTGACGCGGTCGTATCCCTCCGTGATCGTGGAGAGCAGCGCCTCGACCCGATACACGCCGTCGCGCATCAGCTCGGCCAAGGTCAGGCAGCTGTCCTTCCCACCGCTCCACGATTGCAGGATCCGCGTGGTCACGCCCCCGCCCCCCGCACCGCGCGCCCGCGATTCGCCGCCGGCGGGGCCGCTCCATGCGAGGATTCGCGGCCGGCCCCCCGACTCATCTCCGGCCGCCCGCCTTGCAGGAACGCCGCCCCACTCGCATTGAACGTTCCCCGGCGTTGGCACCCGCAGCACAGAGAGGCAGGGGGATGGATCACACCGAGCAGCCCGGGCCAGCGCAGCCGCCCCGCCAGGAGATCGCCACGCTGGCCGGCGGATGCTTCTGGTGCATCGAAGCGGTTTTCGACGACCTGAAGGGCGTCGAGACGGTCGAGTCGGGGTACTCCGGCGGGACGGTGCCCGCCCCCACCTACCGCCAGGTATGCAGCGGGACCACCGGACACGCTGAGGTGGTGCAGATCACCTGCGACCCCACGATCATCTCGTTCCGGGAGATCCTCGAGGTGTTCTTCGTGGTGCACGATCCGACCACCCTCAACCGCCAGGGGCCGGACACGGGAACCCAGTACCGCTCCGCGATCTTCTACCATACTCCGGCGCAGAAGGCGGCGGCCGAGCAGCTGATCGGAGAGCTCACCGCGGCGCGGGTGTGGCACGCCCCCATCGTCACCGAGGTCACACCGTTCGCCGCTTTCTACCGGGCGGAGGACTACCACCAGGAGTATTTCAGACTGAATGGAGAACAGCCCTACTGCCGGGCGGTGGTCGCCCCCAAGGTGGCGAAGTTCCGGAAGCAGTATCGGGACCGGCTGAAGTTGTCCGCAGGGGTCTGACGCCCGCCTGCTGCGACCTGCGCATGGCCGATGACGTCAGGGCGGACCGGCGGGTCGCCGTGGAAACGACGGCGGACGCGCTCGTTGAAGCCTTGCGATCGGCCGGGGTGGAGTTGATCTTTGCCAATCTCGGCACCGATCATCCACCGCTGATCGAGACCTTAGCCAAGTTCCGCGCCCTCGGCCGACCGGCGCCCGAGGTCATCCAGTGTCCCCACGAGAGCGTCGCGCTCTGCGCGGCCCACGGATTCGCGCAGGCGACGGGACGGCCCCAGGTGGTCCTCGTGCATGTCGATGCCGGCACGGCCAACCTGGGAGGGGCCGTGCACAATGCGGCCCGCTCGCGTATTCCAGTCCTGATCTTGGCGGGGCGGACGCCGTTCACCGACAGTGGTGAGCTGAAGGGGAGCCGCGATAGTTACGTCCAGTTCCTACAGGACGTCTACGACCAAGCCGGCATCGTCCGTCCTTATGTGAAGTGGGAGTACGAACTGCACCGAGGCGTGAACATCGGATCGGTGGTCCAGCGGGCCCTCCGCCTGGCGGTCGCCGACCCGGGGGGCCCAGTCTACCTCACGGCCCCGCGGGAGGTCCTGGAGGAGCCCCTGGAGTCCGTCGACCTGCCGGACCCCGCATCGTACGCACCTCTTGTGCCGACGATCCCCGAGGGAGCGGCGCTCCGTCAGATCGTCCAGTGGCTCCGCGCCGCGGAACGGCCCGTCGCCGTGACCAGCTACATCGGCCGCCGGGCCGCGGCCGTCACGGCGCTTGTCGCGCTTGCCGATCAACTGGCCCTCCCGGTTGCGGAGATGCTGCCCCGGGCCTACATGAACTTCCCGACCGATCACCCCCTCTACCTTGGCGCCGGCAGGCACCCCCGCCTGGACGTGGCCGACCTCGTCCTGGTCGTCGACTGCGATGTGCCTTGGATCCCGTCGGTGGCACGGCCGCCGGCGGAGGCGCGGATCATCCACCTGGACCTCGATCCGGTCAAGGAGGATCTGCCGCTCTGGATGTTTCCCGCCCACGTATCGGCGCGGGTGGATGCGGCGGCGACGCTGTCCTGCCTCGTTGAGGAGCTGCGGCGCGGCTGGACCGCCGACGTGGACGCGCGGGTCCGCGGCCGTCGCCGCGCCGTCGAGAACGAGGTCCGGGC